>SLPX01000129.1 GCA_007131745.1 Myxococcales bacterium | reverse complement strand
TGATGGTCACATTAGTGGGGTTCACCCCGGTTACCGGTTCAGAGAATGTGACCGATGCAGTGAAAAAGGTTGTTCCACTGACCAACGCTCCTCCAGTGTCGAAATTATCGCTCACGATCACCGGAGGGGTTGTGTCGGCTTCTTGGGTGGTTGCGCTTCTTTCTACCAGGTTGACGTCTCTATTCCCTGCTGCGTCTCTTGCCCGGACTACAAAGTAATAGGTTGTGCTCGGCGAAAGGCCGGTGACTTGGTAGGAGACGACTCCGGCCGGGGTGGTGACATCCGGAACCGAAAAATTCTGGCCACCCGATGTGAGGGAATAGTAGATATCGTATACGATTCCGCTCTGGGGAGTTACGTTGTCCGTGGCCGCGTTCCATGAGAGTTCCACGGTTGTGGAAGATATCGTGGCGGCAGAAAGCACTCCGTTGAAAACAGGAGGTTCATTGTCGGGTTCGGCGAGAGTTACAGCGCTCTTTTCCACCGTGTTTGCGTCTGTGTTGCCGGCTTCATCCCGGGCCCTGACCACGAAAAAAAACTCTGTTTGGGGGTCAAGGCCGCCTATGGTCGCCGTTGTTTCGCCGGGAACGGTTGTCAAGGTGGGGGGGGAAGAAAAGTCTTGTCCGCCTTGTGTGGTGGATTGGAAAACCAGGTATTCAATGTTTTCTTCGGGTGTTACGTCGTCCGATGCGGGGTTCCACTGCAACTGGATTTGTGTGTCGCTTACGGCCGTAGCCGACACCAAGCCTTCGAACTGCGGAGGAGTGAAGTCTGTTTGCTCGAGGGTCGCGGCCGATCGTTCCACTGTATTCGAATCCCGATTTCCTGCTTCGTCCCTTGCTCTCACGACGAAGTAATACGTAGTCAAAGGGCTCAGCCCGGTGACCGTGAAAGCTGTTTCTCCGGGTTCGGACGTGTGATTGGGAGAGTTGAAATCCTGCCCGCCGGATTCTTCGGATCGGTATACATCGTAAACGATGTTCTCCTCGGGGGTTACGTTGTCCGATGCAGGGTTCCATTCAAGCCGGATTCTGTGGCCGTCTACGGCTTCAGCGGATGTGAGTCCGTCAAAAGAAGGCGGGATTGTGTCTTCTTCCGATAAGTCGACGCACCGGCCGGATGATCCTGTATAAAGATATGAAGAGTTGAAGACGTATGCACGGTAGCACCATAATCCCGGACCCGGCGGAGTATCAATGTATGTGTTACTCGTCGGGTGACCCTTGAACACGACCTCCGCTTCTCCAATAATATCACCGGCGTAATATTGGAGCCCGTCGGTGGGAGCCGTTTCCGGCTCAACGTCCTGCCTGCGCAAGACAAGGACGCCGGCCAGGTTGTCATCTGAAGGCATGGTCCATGCCATCTCGACCGACCCGTTGTTGACCGTGGCGGAAAAGCCGGTTGGATATCCGGGAGGAGTGTCGTCTGTTGATTTCGAAGATTTGCTTTCACAAGAAATAACAAACAGAAAGGCTGAGACACACAGAATAACGCTTTGCAGCTTCATGATTTGCTCCGTTGAATGGTAATCGCCGCGAAATCGCTCTTTGAAGCGGATTGCACGCAAAAAAGACCTCAAAAAGTGTATTTAATAAAAGTGTTCATTGAAAGTCCTGTGTAATATTTGTTAATCTACGTTCCATGGACAAAAAAGTTCCCCACGAAATACAGATCGGGCTTTCAGCCTTTATGTGCTTGATGGAGTCGTTGCTCACGGTATTATCGCTTATCTTGTTCTTTTGCAAACCATGTGTCGCTGGTTTTTGCCGGACGTTGTCACCCGGAGTGTCATGACTTATGGAACAGGGGTTTTTGTTTAGATTAATATTGCTTATCACGCTTGTTTTGCTTTCCGGTTTTTTTTCCGGTTCAGAGACAGCGCTCTTTTCCCTGAGCCATGTACAGAAACGGCGTATCGGAACCGGAGACTCAGGTGTCGATCGTTCTTTGAGATGGCTGTTGACTCAGCCAAGGAGACTCATCGTAACCCTACTGGTGGGAAACGAGATCGTAAACATTTCGATTTCCGCGGTAGTGGCCGCTTTGGCTCATGATGTTAAGCCCGATCTGACGGGGATGAATCAGATCCTGGTTTCCATGGCTGTCGCGGTTCCGGTTCTGTTGATTTTCGGTGAGGTGACACCGAAGACCATCGCCATCAAAATACCGGAAGGCTGGTCGCGAGCAACAGCACGACCGCTGCGCTTTTTTTCTTTCATCATAACGCCCCTGAGATTGACAGTCAGGCGCATTGCCGACGGAATCATTAACCTTTTGGGTGGAAAGCCTCCGGAGCGGGAGCGGCCTCTCAGCGAAGAGGAATTCATTTCTCTTGTTGAAATGGGGTCCAAGGGCGGGGAGTTGGAGCCGGATGAAAAAGACATCATATTCAATGTCTTCGAATTCGGCGATATGACTGTTTCAGACGTGATGACCGCGGCCGAAGATGTTTTTGCGCTTTCTTTCAGTTTGCCCCTGTCGCGGATTGTCAACGAAGTGGTCTCCAAACAATACTCTCGAGTTCCGGTATACAAGGGCAAGCGCGGACACATTGTCGGTGTGCTCTATGCCAAGGATCTCGTGGGGTTCGGGCAGGTTCTGGAGCTTTCGGGGAAACCCCTGAAATCGCTTCTCAGGCGGCCTTTCTTTGTTCCCAAGACGACGAAACTCTCCCGTCTCTTCAAGGAGTTCAGGGACAGGAGAATACATATCGGAATCGTTGTCGACGAGTATGGCGAAATGGCCGGCGTGGTTACAATGGAAGATCTTTTGAACGAGCTGTTTGGAGAGCTTTCACATGACGAAAATGAAGGTTCTTCGCAACGGGAATCAGTTGTAAGTAAAGCGGCCGCTTTCGGCCTGAAAGAAGAATACGCGGTAGCAGTAGAAGGGAAAGGAGAAGAAGAAGGAGAAGAAGAAGAAAAGAAGGAACAAAAGGAACAGCATCAGGAAAAAGAACACAAAGGGTCCGGGGACGGGCAGGAGGAGAGCGAAGGATGAGCCCTGCAATTGTGATCTTGGTGGTAGCCTGTTGCATTCTGGTTGAGGGTTTTTTCTCCGGTTCGGAAATCGCCGTTGTATCAGCGGATCGGCTGGGCCTTCGAAATCTGGCAAACGGAGGAAACCGAGGGGCGCGGCTTGCGTTGAAAATGCTCCAAGATCCGGGTAAGTTTTTGTCCACCACCCTGGTGGGAACCAACCTGGCAGTTGTCACATCAACCGTGACTGTTACCCTTTATTTCTTGGATGTGCGTCCTGACTATGCTGAACTATACGCTCTGGCAATTTTGTCTCCGTTGCTTCTTTTTTTCGGAGAGGTGATACCGAAGTCGCTTTTTCAGCAAAAC
>SLPX01000043.1 GCA_007131745.1 Myxococcales bacterium | reverse complement strand
AGACCAACCGTAACCCCTCGTCGACTTCAGCCATAATTGCATTTGAAAGGGTGTGAACCTTTTCGGTCAAAAATGACTTATCAATGGTGATTATTTGAGAGACGTTGATCACGCTTTTACTAGGCAGTTTGGAGTATTTGGCGGAGAGCATGATGTTTCCGGGTGCGGCCGCAAGACGGGTGTTCGAAGTAATGGTTACTGCGATCAATGTGTTGATTTTGCTTTTATTGAATTCGTTTGATTGAACAATGAGTATCGGCCTCTTGTAACCGGGGGTTGACCCGATTGGATCCGGAAGCAATGCCCACCATATTTCCCCTCTTTTTGTTACCATTCTTCTTTGTCTAACGAGCTGAATTGCATTTTTGAAATAGTTTCATCCAGTTTCGAAGGGCTGGAAGAATAGAGTTCATCAAGTTTTTCGGTTATGTGGGTTGAAGGATGCAACTCAAGATACAGGGCAACCGCTTCGGCATAAAGTCTGCTCCTGGAAAAGCCGTGGTTTTCGGCGAACTGTTCGGCTGCACGGAATAGTTTGTCGGGAATGGAAATAGCTGTCTTCATACATTGAGTATAACCGGAGTTATACTGTTCTGTCAAACGGGATTTTTTGTTTTATTCATCCCAGGAAAAAACTTTCAGGCCCACGGTCGCGAACAGGATTGTGAAAGCAGAAAGCACTAGAACCGGCAACCCGACCGAGCCGATAGAGAGACCCCGCCAGGTGGTCGCGTGCAAACCGTCCATCATCCATCTTGTGGGCATCACCATGGATGCCGAGCGCAACGGGTTCGGCATCATCCAGACGGGAAACCAGGCGCCTCCCAGAAAACTCATCAAGAGCACTGCAAAAGTGCCGTAACCTGAGACCTGGCTGTGCGTGCGCCCGAGTCCCATCAGCAGCAAGGCGAACCCACCCACTGCAAGGGAGGAAAACAGCACCATGATGAAAAATCCCGGGATTGAGCCGGTTATTTTTACGTTGAATACGAGCCACCCGAACATGTAGACGGCCAGCGCTGTGACGATTGCCTGAATGCACACGGTCGAGGTCATGGAGAGCAGAAGATCCCTGCGGCGAACGGGCGCGGATTGAAGACGGCGCCACGTGCCGCGCTTGCGTTCATCGATCACAAAGGTTCCACCCTGGATCGCCACGAACAGGATGTACATGACCATCATTCCAGCGAAACTGTGAGAATAGGAATTGAATTCTCCGCCTTTGCGCAAGACCGCTTTTTCTTTTATGTCAACGGGCATCTGAAAAGAATCACGGTCTGTTTTCCGGGTTGCGCTCGTTCGGCCCGTTTCCAGAGCGGATATCCCCGCTCTGAAAAAAGCTTTCCACTCTGCTTTTTCGCTTTCACTCGCTTCCATATCATCTACGGCCCGGGCCGCGTCTTTCAGATCTGCTATTCCCTGCACGGGATCCCCGAAAGCGCGGCCCACCTCCTGCATGACCAGCTTTGTCAGGATTCCGTTGATCATCTGGGCGTCAAGAGAACGGGACGGGTCGGTCAGTAACTCGATTGAGGGTTTTGTATCGGTGAAGAAAGCTTTTAACCCCATCTTTTCACCGAGCCCTTCCGGCAAGACGATGACGGCTGCGAGTTTGCCTTCTTCCAGGAGGCTCACGGCCGTTTGGAGGTTCTTGGGTTTGGCTGCCAGAACCTGTTCGTTCTCCATTGCGGAAACGAGCTTTTTTGAAGTCTTTGACCCATCCAGATCCACCACTCCAACCGTTATTTTGGAAGCGGGCTTGTCTCTCGGCGCGAAAATGTATCCCACGAAAGAAGCGAGCGCGACCGGGACCATTATGTTGATCAACAATGATCTTCGATCCGCAAGGACAATTTTCAAATCCTTTTTTAACAGGGCGAAAAAGCTCAAATCAACACCTCAACCGTCGCGCAGGGAGCGACCCGTCAATTTCAGGAAAGCGTCTTCGAGAGTCGGACGCCTGGTCTCGATTTCGGTCACATTGAGGTTTCTGTTTTTGATCCACGACATGATTTCGGCTATTGGGAGTTCTCCCTTGAAAGACAATTCCAGTTCCGCTCCGGCCGATTCGCAGCGGACCGGATTGAACTCCTTGCGAAAATCATCCAAATCCTCCGAGCCAATGGATGGACTATCCAAACCCGAGATTTCCAGACGCAACGACCGGGTGTCTTCCGCCA
Source organism: Myxococcales bacterium (assembly GCA_007131745.1). Next base: position 10,597 of record SLPX01000043.1, on the reverse strand, counting down.
GGGACAACAACTCTTTCAATGTTCCGGCCTCTACGATTCGCCCGTGGTCGACTATGGCGACCCGGCTGCAGAGCCTTTCCACTTCTTCCATGTAATGAGTCGTGTAGACCACGCCCTTTCCGTTTCGGGCCAATTCTTCCATCTTGTCGAATATGTGGTTTCGGCTTTGGGGATCCACGCCCACGGTGGGTTCGTCGGCCAGAACGAGGGGCGGATCGTGCATGAGCGCGACCGCTATGTTGAGCCGCCGCTTCATACCCCCCGACAACTCTTTTACAGCGCGTTTGCGGTGATTTTGCAGATCAACGAAAGAGAGGCAGCGTTCAACGGATGAGCGGATTTTTTTTGAACTCATTGAAGGGTAAAGCGAGCCGAAAATTTCCAGGTTGGCTTCCACCGAAAGCTCTTCGTACAATGCAAGTTCCTGTGGAACCAGGCCCAGCATGGTTTGAGCTTTCCGCTTGTTTGTTTCTCCGTTTTCACCGGCCACGACAATGCTTCCTCCGTCGGGCTTTAAAAGACCGCAGATGCAACTTATTGTCGTTGTTTTGCCCGCGCCGTTTGGCCCCAGCAGGCCGAAGATTTCGCCCCGCTCGACCGTGAAGGAAACATCTTCCACCGCGACCGTGTCGCCGTACGTTTTGCGGAGATTGTTGACTTCCAGGACCATTTTTCGCCTCGTGTTGGCTGAACACTATACCCAATTATTCAATTGATGCATACTATGGGAACACGACGGAATAAATAGGTATACTGTCCCCCTGGGACGAATGTAGATGAGGTGGTTTGTGATCAAATATAAACAGCTTTTCGCCCGAAACTACGGGGTGTTCACCGAGCAGGAGCAGGAAAAAATGAGACGCAGTCGTGTTCTCGTCGTAGGTTGCGGCGGAATAGGGGGCACGGTTGCGGTCATACTTGCCAGGTGCGGGGTGGAGAAATTCGAACTCGTTGACTTCGATGAGTATGAACCGACCAATGTCAACAGGCAGATTGGATGCTTATCATCCACTTTCGGAATGAACAAGGCCGAGGTGATCGGCGAACAGATAAGGGAAATCAATCCGGAAGCTGAAGTCGTCGTTCACCCGCTGAAGCTTTCCCTGGATGAGTTGTCGGATCCTGTTTTGGAAGCGGATTTAGTGTTTCCCGCGGCCGATGATTTCGCGTTTTCACTGATGCTGTTCAGGCTTTGCAGGCAGCACGGAAAGCCCGCGCTTTTTGTGCTGCCCGCGGGGACATGGGCGAATGTATCCATTATCCGGCCGGACAGTCCCACCGTTGAGGAACTCCACGGGATCCCCTTTCTTCCGGATTACCAATCGCTCAAAGAAATGTTTGAGACCCGCAAGTACAAGCTCGGTTCGTATTACTTGTATCGCCTCGGTAGATGGAGGAAGGAGTATTTCCGTTCATTCATCGATGATGACCATCCCCTTGCCCAGGTTTGCCCTACCGTGTGGCTGTGTTCGTCGCTGGGGGCCGGGGAAGCGATGAAGGTTCTCACGGGTCGGGGCAAACCCGTGGAGAGTCCTCGATACTGGTCCATAAACGAGGATAAAATATCCATCAGGCGAAAGAACGGATTTCACATGGAAACCGTGTATGGTGTGCAGCGAAGAATATTTTGGAAGATACTTCAATCCCCTGCCGCGCCCCTCTTCGAACGGCTGCAGGCTTTGTGGTACCGCTTTCTTTGATCTTGTCATTTCCGGCGCCTGCGGTTGATTTGGGTATAATATATGGGCAATAACTGCGCTAATTGCGAGTTTGTTGTTAATATGTTGGCTTTAAGGTTGTAATGGGGCGCAAATGCTTGTAGCATGGATCCATGACCAAAAGAATCCCTGATTTTATGTCGCCGAGCGAAGTCCGGCAATTGCTGGGAGAGCGGTTGAAACGAATCCGTCTCCAAGCCGGATGGAAACGGACCACCCTGGCCCAACGTTCCGGTGTGAGCTTAGGGTCTTTGCGACGTTTTGAAAACACCGGCGAGGTATCTCTGAAAAACCTGCTTCGCCTGGTTCATGCGCTGGGGAGGTTGGATGAATTCACAAGTTTATTGGAGCCGCCGCCCGCGACATCCATCAAGGAGTTGGAAGAGAGCATTGAGAAAAAAACGCCCAAGCGCGGGAGGATATAATCAACGCGTGTAGAGGCTTTTGAGGCTCATGTTGTACAAGGATACGGAAGAGCGACCATGAACCGTTGGAGTGAATCATGCTGAATAAGCTGGAAGTCAGGTTCTCCCGAGCTCCGGGTGATGCAACTCCGGTGGGAACTTTGGCGGAGCAAAAGAAGCGGGTCTACTTCGAGTACGATGAAGATTGGTTGGGTCTGGGACTGGAGCTTTCTCCTTTTCATGTGCCTCTCAGATCGGGTCTTATCGAACATACGGATTTCTCGTTCGGTCCTCTTCCGGGGTTGTTTGATGATTCATTGCCGGACGGATGGGGGTTGCTGTTGATGGACAGGCATTTCCGGCAGGAAGGAATCGCCCCCGAAAGAATCTCGCCGCTGGATCGTCTCGGTTATCTGGGTACTCGGACCATGGGTGCTTTGACGTACCATCCTCCCTCGCAGCAGAGTGCAGGCGATGCAGCTTCTTTGAACCTGCATGGACTGGCTCAAAATGCGCGTCGGATATATGAAGGCCGACCTTCCGTGGTGCTGCCCGAATTGCTCAGGGCCGGGGGTAGTCCGGGTGGCGCTCGCCCCAAGGTCCTTGTTGGTTACAATCCGTCTTCGGACACGATATTGTCGGGGGAGGATGATTTGCCGGCCGGATTTGAGCATTGGATCGTAAAATTTTCATCTGTGCAAGATGCAGGGACCTCGGGTCCGGTCGAGTATGCGTATGCTCTTATGGCCGGTCGAGCGGGTCTCGAAATTCCGGAGGTCCGGTTATTTGAGACAACCGGAGGAGATCGTTTTTTCGGGGTCCGCCGTTTTGATCGCGGACCCGGAAACCGACGCTTTCACGTACATACATTCGGGAATCTGATCCAGACCGATTTTCGCGTTCCCGGTTGTGATTATGAAGACTTGTTGAAAGCGACCTCCATTTTGACCCGCAATCACAAAGACTCTTTGAGAGTGTTTCGGTTGATGGTCTTCAATGTCATGACCTGCAATCGAGATGACCACGCAAAGAATTTCGCATTCATTCTGGACGATCAAACCGGCGATTGGTCTTTCGCTCCCGCGTATGATCTGACTTTCTGCATTGGCCCCGGAGGTGAACACACGACCACCATCCATGGAGAAGGTTTGAAACCTGCCACTGATGACATTCTCAAGATCGCGGATAAATCCGGAATTCTTTTCAAGGAAGCACAAGCGGTCATTGATGAAGTACGCACAGGAATTGCAGGCTGGGTGGATATCGCCAGGCAAACCGGCGCGCCCACCGATTTGCCTGCGTCATGGCCCGTGATTTGACCGGATGCAAGTCCCGGGTTTTATGTCTCGCCTTCGGTGAAAACCTTCTCGTAGGTTTCCAGATCCGGTTTTCCGAAAAGCACCAGCCTGACATGCTTGATGGATTCAAGTTCGGGGATCGTTTGCTTGATCGCGGCGATCGCGATTCGAGCGGCCGGTTCCAGGGGATAACCGAATATGCCGGTGGAAATGGCTGGAAACGCAATGGAGTTCAATCCTTTTTTGTCGGCCAGCGTGAGAGCGTTGGAGTAACAGGACGCCAGCAGTTTGTCTGAAGGGTTATCCCTGCCGTAGACCGGCCCGAGACAGTGAACAACGTTTTTGTTGGGGAGATTGTGAGCCCCGGTTATCACGGCTTGACCCGGGCTTATCGGGCCGAGGGGGATGCATTCTTTTTCGAGGCCCGGCCCCGCGGCCTTGTGGATAGCGCCTGCGACGCCACCCCCCTTCCGAAGCTTCGCATTGGCAGCGTTTACGATTGCATCCATGTCGGGCTGTTGAGCGATGTTTCCCTGAATGCATTCGATTGACACGCCTCTATATTCCAATTTTGCCATGAGTTCCTCCTATCACTATTCATTTAGCAAGGTCGTATCAAAGGGGTCAAGTCGCCATGTATGCCATTAATAGAACATCCAAGGGAAAGTTCCAATTGCTTGTGGATGCTTGTATTATGGTTCGACGATTCCGGAAAGAAAGTTCGTGGAATTTGTATATAGACCCGGAGAGCGTCTGAGGGTGAAAAGGTGCAAAGAATCGAGGGGCAAGGGCATGATAAAGTTTTTTAAAAAGTCGGCTCTAGTGTTTGTTCTTATTGTTTCCGGAGGCGGGATGGTCCGGGCGAAAGAGCGCGGCAGCGGGAAAACACTTATTGTAAAAGTGCGGGGAACAAGGTTGAGGGTTTTTGCAGAGAGTGCGCGGTACCATCCAAACGGAGAACTCCAGGCAGCCCGTCTTTACGGAACTGCCAAGCTTTCGGGTTTGCTCGTAAAGGACGGTGTGGAGTTTACATCTTCCGGCCGGCTTCAGAGCGCTTCGCTGGCCCGTGATACCCGGTTGATAGGGTTCGTGTTTCGCGGTGAAACGACTATCCAGTTTCACAAAAACGGAAATCCGGCCTACGGCGATCTGGCGAAAGATACACTCCTTGGCGGCGTGCCTGCTTTGGGTTATCCCAGGACTACGTTTTTTTACTCGTCCGGAAAGCTCAGGTCGGCATATCTTTCCCGTGCCGTTACTGTGTCGGGTTATCCCTTGTCCGCGGGATCGCTGATTGAATTAACCGAGGCCGGAAACCTTTATTCAGGAAGGTTGAGCGAGGACTTCAAGGTAAAGCGCGGATTGTTGCCCAGTGGTACGACGGTGTATATGGGAACTAAAGGTGCATTGGAGCGCGCTTATCTGTCAGGGCCTACCCGAATAGAAGGAACTTTAGTGGGAGGCGAGAGCCATGGCGATAAACAGATAAGATTTCATCCGGATGGCGGTATCAGCATGGCGGTTTCGGCAGCGGAACAGAGAATCGGCAAAGTGATGCTGCCCAAGGGCGACACTTTTTACGTTTCCGCGTGCGGCGATATCATAACGATCCAACTCAGGGCGCCGTACAAGCACAGGGGTATTGTTTTTTCTTCTTCCGTGATTTTTTCACGCTCAGGAAGGTTGATCAAGGGCCGGCTGCATGTTGCCCAGAAAATCAATGATGTCATTTTGGGCAGTCATTACGAAGTAGAGTTTCATCCGAACGGCCGTCTTGCATCGGGTCTGGTGGGAGAGCCATCCGAGGTGCAAGGGATCAAGGTTCAGCCTGGGACCGTGATAGAGTTTCATCCCAACGGTCGTCTTCATAAAGTCGTTCCCTCTTCGCCTTTCAGAATCAAAGGGTTGTGGCTTACAAGGAGCGGCCGGATTCAGATTCCCACCGAACGAGGCCCCACCCGTTACCGGGTCGAAGGTGTGACATTTTATCCGTCCGGGCGGGTGAAAAGCGGCTACCTTGCCAAAACAGCAAAAATATCCAAGCTCCTGATTCGAGGCGGTGAAAACGGGTTTTCTTCCATTTTCCCGGAGGCGACAAGAATAGAACTGCACCCGAACGGCCGGCTGAAGAAGGGCTTTTTAGCCCAAAATCATGTCATAGACGGTATTACCCTGTTCGGTTGCCCGGATAATAAGTCATGCGGCCTGGATGCTCCTAAAGCAGCAGTCGAGGTTTCCGACCGGGGCCGCCTGGTCGCGGGTTATCCTTCCCAGGATACAATTGTCAGCGGAGTTTTTCTTGCAGAAAAAAGACGTTTCGAATTGTATCCAGACGGCCGCTTGCGAAAAGGAGAATCAGGGAAACGCCAGAAGATTTCCAACCTGGACATTCCTCGTTTTTTGCCGTTGAGATTCGATAAACGAGGTGAATTGGATGTTAAGCGGTTGCGGTCTCGCAGCAAGATCGGCCGGCTGACCTTGGAGCCCAAGACCATCGTCATGTTTGATGAATCCAAGCGTTTGCAATGGGCGTTGCTGGATCGAGAACATGATGTTTTAGGGTTCCGATTCAAGGCTGGGACGGTTTTGGTGTTTGATCAGGGGGATTCGCTAAGAAAAGGCATCGGGTTGCATCATGTTTTTCTGAGTTCACCGCACAAAATCCGCAGTGTTCATTGGACGGACGGCACCCGGCTTTTTTTCGACAGGGAAGGCCGGATCAATTATGCGATTCCGGGAGGAAAACAGGAGATTTACGGTCTTACAATGAAAGAGGGCGCGTACTTGGATCTCTATCCCTCCGGTCGCCCCAAAGAAGGACGCCTGGCCCGGGATGTGGCGCTGGATGGTGTTCGATTCAAAAAAGGCGAAACAATACATTTGTATTCCAACGGGCGGCCTCGCGAGGGCGCGCTCAAAAAAAAGCGGCGAATACTCGGCTTCACCTTGAACAAAGGCGATACAATCCACGACTACCATCCATCCGGCAGACTTGCAGCTTTTTACTCGGCTCAGGAGAGAGTTGTTGCAAACATTCGATGTGGAACCGGGACACCTGTCAGCCTTTATGAAAACGGCCGGTTGAAGAGTTGTTACCTCGCTGTCCCGTCGATTGTCTCGAAAATTCCCTTAAACAGAGGCATGATTTTATTTCACGAAAACGGGCGGCTCAAGGAGGCTTCACTTTCCGGCGATGTAACGGTTTCCAACTTTCGTTTGTTGGGTGGAACAGTTGTGCAATTTCACCCGAACGGAGTTCTCGAGAGTGGTTATTTGGCCGGGAATCAAATCATTGGAGGCAAGAAATACCAATATCGAACTAGAGTTCATTTCAACAACCGGGGGAAACTTGTTTCAGCGAAACCCTATTTTCATCCCAAGGATTAAGAGCCGAATGTCATTATTTTTTGCGAGACTCCTCTCCGCACCAGCCTTTGAGGTTGAAGTCTGCAACGAGTTATCTCTGATATCGTGTTATAGTTTGACATAAATATGTCGGAATTCATGTTGATTACATGCACAAATTCGGAGATAATTCCATTCAGCTCGATTCATCGTTCTCCGGAGGTGGTTAAAATGTATGTAAAAAGAGATATGGAAAAAAATATTTTAAATCACCTACATTCAGCAAATGATCAGTTTGTTCTCCTCTCAGGCGCACGGCAGACCGGAAAAACCTCAATTTTGGAAAACATCAAAACGGATCGGGAAAAACTGATAATTAATCTTTGGGATGAATCGGCAAACACGAATCTTATCAAAAGTGCCGTGACCTTTCAGCAGTTTGAGTTCGTTTTGAGTACGGTCTATGGTTTCAGACCGGACAATTCGAAAATTCTGATAATTGATGAAGCCCAGGCCGGCGTGCATCTCGGGAAATTCATCATGCAGATGCATCGGGTATGGAAAAATCAGACGGTTATTTTTTCCGGTTCTGTTCTGTCCAGCCTTTTCAGGGGCAATATTCCCATGCCGACAGGGAGAGTAGTTGAATTCGTCTTAAGACCGCTCAATTTTATTGAGTTTTTACGATTCAGAAAAAAGGAGAGTTATCTTGAACTGATTCCGGAAGATATTGCCGCTCCGTTTCAAAAAGAAATTCACGATCTTTTTATGGGAGAATATGAACTGTTTCTTTCCATCGGGGGGCTTCCGGGGATAGTCCGTGCCTTTGAAAACAAAAGTGAACACCTCATTCTCTTCGAGTCTCTTGTAAACAATTTCTATCGTGACGCGGATCGGTTTTTACATGATGAGGAAAATGAAAGAGGCAAAACAGTTCAGTACGGCTCACTTCTGGAACACTGCCTGAAAACAATTGGAAGACATGTAGCGTTTCCAACAACAAACAGCACGATTCTTTCCACCGATTCACCGGCATATCGCACTCTGCTTCCAAGAATGCTTGAAGCGCTCCGCTCATGGCATCTTGTTTATATCCTTGAAAACGAGACAATACAGAACACTACAAAGAAGGGATATAGCTCAAAAAAATATCTTTTTGACACGGGAATAATGAATTTTCTTCTTACCCGTGGAATGCCTGCAACCCTGTCAGGCAGCACTGAGACTTCTGCACAGCTTTTTGAAAACATGGTTTGTCAGGAACTGGTTAGTTATACAGGCTCCGCAAGAGCGATAACATCCTTCAAATCAAACAACAAAGTTCAAAAAGAACTCGACTTCGTGGTCAGGACCGGACGTGACATCATCCCCGTTGAAGTAAAAACAGGTTCAAAAATCACCCAAAAATCACTCTCGCAAATGAAAGCGTTTTTGAAAACAAACAAATTGAAGCAAGGCTTTGTCGTCTATAACGGAACCCCCGAAATCAAAAACATGGATCAAATGGAAATACTGTTCATGCCACCGTATTTGATTCACAGGTTGTTCAGGGGGTAATCGGTTTCATTCACGGACAGTTTCTCCACTTACACGTAAGCGGTAATAGAACGGCGTTGTTGTTCTGAGGGATTTTGAATTCTACGTTCTATTTCATGACCTGAAGATAGAAGAAGGAGGTGGTTATGAAACAGCAGAGCAATCGAAGTAGAAAAGCGTGGAAGAGCATAATAAATAGGCAGGCAACAATCGAGCTGTCGGCAAGTGGATTTTATAGACAGAATTCTTTGGGAATCAAAAGTTTCTAGGGATGGTGAAGAATATTCCGATTTACTCTAGTCCAGGCAATCCGGCTCTTGCGCAGCCAGAGCACCAAGAATGCCGAAAGCACCCAACGCAAGCCTCGCATCACCCATCGACATAGCAGTGTTCGTCAACAACACCACACCATAACCGCTCGCCCGCCACCGTCGGCTCTAAGCGTAGATCCGCAGCAGGCGCAGCACCACACCCAATAAGAAAAAGAAGACAAAACCACGATACAACACGCATGAATAAGACCTCCCTGAAAGAGAATAGTAAATACAAAAGCCCTTTTTACTTTTGGTGAGTCGAGATATCAAACCTCGAGAGGTATTTCAAGAGAGTAGAGGACAGTTCGGCAAGGGCGGGGTTCGGGCCGGCAGTGGCGGCCACAAGGGGGCGCCATCTGGAAGGCGTCCCATTCGTCGATCGGGCGTATTACCTCGGCATTGATCCATTCAAGATCAGAGTGACACTTGACTGAAAAATAGCTATGACAGCATAAAGAAAACTCGGCACTTTCAAGTAAGATGAAACATGGTTTTTCCGCGAGAGTATTAGGAGGACAAACAGATGGTGAAAAAATCCGAAACCAATTCGGATGGGCTTTCCGTTGAGAAGTCTGCTTTGGATCCACAAGCCGGCGATCAATCAGAATCCGTTACCGTTCAGCCTTCGGGGACCATTTCGAGGCGGAGGTTTCTGGGGGGCATGGGCGCGGTTGCGGTTGCAGCCGCGGTCGGCTGTGGGGGTGGTTCGCCCTCGGGAGATGACAAGGACGGAAGTCTCTACCCGGATGACGACGGGGGCGTGGATGTGGATGGAGGTCCAGTTATTGCCGAGGATGGAGGTCCAGTTATTGCTGAGGATGGAGGTCCGGTTATTGCCGAGGATGGATCGGCGTACGAATCCAGGAGTTATTTTTGAGTCAGCCGTAAGAGCCGAATGTCAAGGGGCGAACCTGCAGAGTCCGAAGCCATGGGGCCATATTCAGCGTTGGAAGTACTTTCGGAATGCGGCTTCGATGCAATTCAGAATAGTGCATGCATCGGGGCCGGCTTTTCTGCGGGGGGCCAATCTTATGCTGCTGTTGATTTGCGTATCTTAACGGGTTTTCCAGAAAAGTATTCTTGAGGGCTTTGCTCTTGTCGTGCTTTGTATGATAAATATATCTTCTCAGGATCCCTATCATATTCTTTTTCAATCTCTTTTCGGGCACGCCGGATTTCCTCTATGATTTCATTTTCTTCATTCATTTGTTCTCTCCAATCAACTCTTCAGGAGTACAAATTGTAGGTGTTCTTAATCCCAGCGATGTATTTATTTCGGTTAAATTCTCCCTGACATAAGCATTCGCAATATGCTTGAAATTCCAAGTTAAGACATAATCCATGCCATTTCCCACCGACAAAGCAAGATGGTATAAATCCAACTCGGCTCTTTCCGGAATATTCAACCGCTTCTTATACTCTATAACCAAATCAAAAACTGTGTCATTAAGACCTAATTTCTTGAATTCCTTTACTACTTTCATTCTCTTCTTCGATGCGTGAATATCTCCCCTTGATATCTCATCCACTACAAAATCAGAAATGAAACATTCATGCTTTGTTAGTTCGGAATCCCACCAATCTCTTGTTATCTGCTGATATGCTGCAACTATTATGTCCCTGCTTGGTTTTGCAGTCAAATAGCTTTGGAAACACCGTTCGAAAAGTGATCCGGGGCAACCTTTAAGGTTGAAATCGGCAACGGGTCATCTCTGATATCGTGTGTTATTTTGACATAAATACGTCGGATTTGCGACAGTGCGGGGCGGCCGTCGGGATTTTTCATGCGCTCAACCAGCCGGACCTTGATGATCGACTGCCGGGTGATGCCAGTACGGGCTGCCTCACTATCCAATGACTCGACCACCCAAACCGGGAAATCAACGTGGAAAAGCGTGGAAGAGCATAATAAATAGGCAGGCAACAAGCGAGCTGTCGGCAAGTGAATTTTATAGACAAAATTCTTTGGGGATCAAAAGTTT
>SLPX01000206.1 GCA_007131745.1 Myxococcales bacterium | reverse complement strand
TGCGACGGAAACGACCTGCGCGGCGAGGACTGCGTCAGCCTCGGTTTCGAAGGAGGAACCCTTGCGTGCAATGCTTCGTGTGACGGTTTTGACACTTCGGGATGCGAGGGAGAGGGGCCTGTGTGCGGTGACAACGTCGCGGAGGGAAACGAAGTATGCGATGGAACGGACCTCCGTGGCGAGGACTGCATCAGCCTCGGTTTCGATGAGGGGATGCTTGCGTGCAATGCAGCGTGCGATGGTTTTGACACTTCGGGATGCATCGGGTTCGAGTGTGGCAATGGAGTTGCGGAAGGAGACGAAGTATGTGACGGCGCGGACTTGCGTGGTGAGGATTGTGTCGGAATGGGATATGAGCACGGCGGGACGCTTGCATGCAATGATTCGTGCGATGGTTTTGACACTTCAGGGTGCGCTGTCTGCGGAAACAATGTCGCGGAGGGAAACGAGGTATGCGACGGAACCGATCTTCGGGGCGAGGATTGCATCAGCCGGGGTTTCAGCAGCGGGACGCTTGCATGCAATGATTCGTGCGATGGTTTTGACACTTCAGGGTGTTCGGCCACCGAAGTGGAATTGGTGTGCAACCGGTGGAACATGGACAGGGCCGACCGGAGCGAAGGGACATGGAGTGGAAGCACGGCTTCTTGTGATGCAGGCGACATTTCCGCGCAGGGAAGGGCGAACGCTCTCAAGATGGTCAATCTTTACCGGTTCATTGCAGATCTTCCCCCGGTGACCACTGATGCAGGACGGGATGCGGCAACCCAGGAGTGCGCATTGATGATGCACGCCAACGGTCAGTTGAGCCACCATCCTCCGGCCTCCTGGAACTGTTACACCTCAACGGGCGCGGGCGCGGCCGGAAGCAGCAATATTGCAGGCGGACCCGGTGTCCAGGCGGTGGACATGTACATGGATGATTACGGCAACCTGTCGACCCTGGGACATCGACGATGGATATTGTCCAACAGCTTGGGCGCCATCGGCCTTGGAAGCACGAGTTCATATTCGTGCATGTGGGTGATCGGAACCGGCGGGAGCGCGGGCGCCCAGTGGACCGCGTGGCCGGCCCCCGGGGTTTTTCCATTTGAAGCCATATCGACCCTTTATTGGAGTTCTCTGGACAGCACGGGTTGGTCGTTTCAAAGCGATTCCATGGGCCTTGGAGGCGCCCAGGTCAAGATCACTGCCGGAGGGCAGGAATTACCGGTTACTGTTACCAATCTCTTGAGCGGATACGGAAGTTCATCCGCGATTTCCTTTATTCCGGACGGCTGGTCCACCCAGCCTGACACAACGTACACTGTTGAGATCACCGGCATTTCCACGCCGGTGACTTATCACGTGCAGGTGGTTAGGTGCAGTGACATCTGACAGCAGGGGAGTGTTTGGGTCCGCTGGTTTGTCTGGTTTGTTTCAACGGCTCTTATTGGCAGGAGAGGCGCAGACCCCAGGAGTTGAGGGTGCCGGTGTCCAGCCAGGCGTGGTCGGATACGTCCAGGGTCCACGTTCCGGTGACGCCGTTTTTTCCGATGTAGTCGGATATGTCCAACCCCGTGACGACGAGATTTTGCGAGCTTCCGCCGTAGCGGTTCGCGATGATCACCCTTGTTCCGTGAGGATCCCTCAGGCCCACGATCAGGTCTCCTATGTAGGTGTGGGAAATGTCGAAATCCAAAAGGATCTCCATGTCGCATGCGATCATGTTCGAAACATGGAGCGTGCTGGTAATGCCGGCGGGGTTGTTGTCCGGAATTGCGATGGGGGTGTCTTGAGCCATCACGTGCTGTTCGACCATCGTATGGTGCCACGCGCAGGTGGAATCCGGGCAGACCCAGTACCCGGGAATTGCGGGATGAATCGCGTTCGCGCAATCGGCTTCGACGGTTTCGGGAGCGCACCACAGTTCACCCCTGCATGAACCCTCTCCGTTGATGATGTTTTTGCAGAACAATCCGTCAATGCAATGTGAATCCATGGAACAGGGAGATCCTTCCGAACCCGCTTCCGCAGGGGCTTCGCAGGTTTCGGGATCCACGCAGCGGTAGCAGGAATTCTGGTGGGCCAGGATTGTTCCCGGTCCGCAAATCGGCGGCAGCATCTTGCATGTTACTTCGGTACCGTCGTCGCAACTTTCATCCCGCCAACATTCTCCGTAGCATGGTGAATAAGGATCAGAGCATTCATTGGGAATGCATTCGTATCCGACGTTGCAGTCTTCGGTGCGGTTGCAAACGCCCGGAGGGAGGAGTTCATAGTAGCTGACCTTGTCCACCTTGAATCCCCATCGCCTCACGCTGTAATCCGTCACAAGCGAAATGTACGCGGTATCTCCTTCGATTTCCGGAGTCCAGTAGTTGGTGTAATACCCGGTCAAAATGAGGTCTTCTTCGCTGTAGTCACCGGACACTTCGATCCAGTCGAAATAGTATTCCACATCGATGAGAGGGAAATGCACCTTGATCTTGGATGCGCCGGGTTTGTGTATCGTCCAGGTGTGGTCGAAGTTGTTGGCATAAGGATGATCGCTTTCAATGGACGCAACCGCGACCGTGGTCCACGACCATACGCCCATTTCGATGGGTTCGCCATCGCAAGTCCATGTGCAAGTGTTTTCATCGCTGCACCCTGCATATCCTACACATGCCGGCCGGATCCATATGTTGCCGGGTTCCAAACAGTCTTCAACCGTGCGGCAGCTGCCGTGCCAGAGGCAGACGCCGGGTTCGGTTTCGGTAGCTCCCGCGCAATAGAGATCCCACTCTTCATAACACTCGAAACCGGAATCCCCGCCGCAGGTTTCGCCCGCAACCGCTATGCCTTCAACAAAACGACAGAAATCCCACACGATCAGATCCTTTACACCCAGATCGCCGTCTTCCATAGCTGGGACGTGCGGGGAATACCATCCTTCACTTCGGCTGCCGATAGCGCCGCAGTAGGGTTCAGGGGAGTCGGCGCACATAGCGTATTTGATCAATTCATCGGTGTCTCTCCAGTACCATCCTTCACTCTTGGTTCCGATAGCGCCGCAGTACGGACGGCGATCCTTGGGTTGCTGCTCGCCCGCGGGGATATCATATTGGTAATTCAGCACTTCGAACCCCCAGCGACGTATGGAGTGGTCGCTGTAGAGAAGGATTCTCAGCACCGGCCCCTCCACAGTGAAGCTTTCGTTGGAACGATTTCCGGTAAGCCGGTGGATCTCTTCTCCGGTCTGGTCGAAAATCGAAATGTAATCAAAGAACGGTTCGGTTTCCACTCTTCCGAAATGCACGGTTACCGAAACAGCGTTCGAGGGGACGTCCAGGATCCACTCTTCCCTGGAGTTGTTCGGGTAAGGATGTTGGGACTCGAATCCTTCATCTACGAACACTGTTTCCGTTTGTAAGGAATGCTCCCTGGTTTGCGTCGCACTTTCTTCACCGCTGCAGCCTGATATGGCTCCCGCGACGAGCAGGCAAAACACGATGTTTAAAAGCCGGTTATTTCGTTTCATGACTGATTCAACCTTTCCTCTATCCGGGAGGCCCTGCCTCCGGTCTGTTTTCTGGAGAGCTGTAGTAAACAAATGAAAACAATTATCACATGTTCGCTCACAATGTATTTTTGTGTAGTATGATGTCGCTTGCTCCCTCTGGGCCGGAATCTAGCAATCCAATTACCCAAGTCAACCCCAAAAAGCTTTATGGAAAATTTATCCGTGCCTCGTTTTTATCCCAGTATGAAACCCAATGAAACCAGGATTGGGGTGGCCAGTACGATGATAACGTTCAGGCCCATGAATGGAATCAGGCGCTTGGTGTTTTCTGCGTGAAGATACACCCCTCGAATAGCGACAGCCGCGGGTGCAAGCATGATTAAGCTCAGCAATACGGTCGTGGGAAACAGGTCCAGCAGGTATCCTGCGAAAATACACCCGAACGCTCCCAGCATCATGAAAGCGTAAAGAAAGCTGGATTTCTTTTTGCCCCAGACGATAGGTATGTGGCGGCGGCCCACGCTCCGGTCGGCTTCAACGTCAGGAAACTGGTTTAACAAGAGCAGGTTTGACACCAGGAAAAACGGGGGAAGAGACACGGCAAAAGCGCTCAGATTATATTCGCCCGTGAGAGCGGCGAAGGTTCCCATCACCATAGCAGGGCCGAAACCGATTCCCGGGGCCAGGAGGCAGAGGAATGGGTTTTTCGTCAATAAGGGGGTGTACGCTGCTACCGTGATTATCCCCGGCAAACCGGCAAGCAGGATGATCCAGCCCCTTGCCCACAAAAAATAGATCCCGACTGTTGCGGTTACCGCCATGGCGGCAAGGCCTACGATGAGTCCATTGGAGGCTTTTGACGGATTCGCCGGAAGCGCTCCGCTGCCCCCGCTGAAGGGAGTTTTACTTGTTTTCATGTCCAGGCCGGTTCGGAAATCATGGTATTCGTTCAAAGCGTTTACGCTTATGTGCGCGGCGAGAGCGCCTCCAAGAACCAGGACGGCTTGGAGGGGCGAAATTCTGTAACCTTGGAAATACGCCAGAGTTGCGCCGAGCGATACGCAAGCGGGCGTCAGAATGAGAAACGGCAGTCGCATCGGACCCAACACGGACGAGGGTGGATTCCCGGGAGCTTGGGGATTGTTCTTTTTATCATCCGGAGTTTCGGTCATGTTTGTGCCGTTTTTTGCATTTTCTTTCAGCGTTTGCATTTGTTCTGCATTGTTTCTCGTTCACGGCTTTACTTGTCAAGAAGACGGGTGTAAAGGATCGGACAATGAGAAAAGCAGGCATCATATTCAAAAGAAAAAGTGCTGAAGCCGCCCAGAGGGCGTGCGAGGCCTTTGAGTGGTTGAAGGATAACAGCGTCGAACCGTTGCTGGAAAGCGCTCCCGATGATTCGCTGCACTGTTGTCCGGGAGCAAACCCCGTTGGAGGGGAAATCCTGGCCCGCGATTCGGACTTTGTGGTTTCTCTTGGGGGGGACGGTACGTTTCTCTATGCCGCGGGTTTGCTTTTTGGACGAGATGTTCCTCTTTTGGGAGTGCACATGGGAACCCTGGGGTTTTTGACCCAGTTCCAGGATTCGGAACTCGAGCAAGCCATGAAAGACGCATTGGAAGGGAGACTGGAGTGTGAAAAAAGGATGCGTCTTGCGGCTGTCATCCGCCGGGGGGGCAGAAACCGTCTGGCTTGCACGGCATTGAACGACGTGGTTATAAGTAACGGAGAGCTTGCAAGGCTTATGGAAATGGATGTTTTCATGGATGGGCGGTTCATGACCTCTTGCAGAGCGGATGGTCTGATAATCGGCACGCCTACAGGTTCCACAGCGTACAACCTTTCGGCCGGGGGGCCGATCATGAATCCCGGTTTGGATGCTTTCGTCTTGACGCCGATCTGTCCGCATTCACTCACTCAAAGACCGACCGTTCTGGCATCCACTGTGAAACTCACCGTCGTGGTCGGTGCAAGCGGGCAGGGTGGTTACGTGACCATCGACGGCCAAAGCGGGTTTGTGTTGCAACCCGGTGACGAGATAGAGGTGAGCCGGTCGGCCCACCCTCTGGTGATGTTTAGATCTCCAAAGAGGACGTTTTTCGATATCATGAGGAAAAAGCTCATGTGGGGCGGAGGACCGGTACGTTCGCCCGGGGATGTGGACGACAGCGGAGGTTCCTGATTGATAGAATACCTGCGCATAAAGGATCTCGCCATAATCGATGAACTGGAAGTCGAGTTCGGCAGGGGACTCAGTGTCATAACAGGGGAGACGGGCGCGGGGAAATCCATACTTGTAGCCGGGCTTTCTCTTTTGCGCGGCTCCAGAGCGACTTCACAGATGGTAAGAACCGGGGCTGAATACGCTCTGGTCGAGGCGGTGATTCGTCCGGACAAAACCATGGCTTCTGAAAAGCTTTTCAGGGAGGCCGGGATATCCTTTACCCCGGAGCTTGTAATCGGCAGGCGGATTTCCGCGGGGGGGAGAGGCAGGGTGCGGATCAACGGAGAGTTGACTACCGTGGCTGCTCTTGAACAGGTTGTTGCTTCGCTAGTAGATCTCACCGGCCAGCATGATCAGCAGAGCCTTGCAGTGACCTCGAATCACCGCGTTATTCTGGATGATTACGGCGTGGAGCCGGAAAAGTTGGAAAGGGTTGATGAAGCATACAGGAGAGTAAGAGCAACCTGCCGGGAATTGGATGGAATGCCGATCGATCCCCGAGAGCGGAGCGCAAGGGAAGACATGTTGAGGCATCAGCTCGGCGAACTGGAAGCGGCCAAAGTCCGGGCCGGTGAGGAAGATGAATTGGATGCTGAGCGGAGGAGGCTTGCTTCAGTGGTTGACCTGGAGACGGTTTCCAGGGACGCGGTCGGTAGGTTGTACGAGGGTCCGGATTCAGTCACCGACACGCTCGCGCGCGCGGTGAGGAATTTGTCAAAATGGTCCCATGTAGAACCCATGCTTGGTGATGTAGCCGGAAAGCTGGAAGACGCGCGCACCCTGTGTGAAGACGGCGCTCATGAATTGAGAACTTATGCGGACGATCTTGAATCCGATCCCGGCAGGCTCGAAGAAATCGAAGAACGTCTGCTTTTTCTGGCCGGGTTGAAGAGAAAACACGGGTGTGCGGTTCTGAGGGCTCTCTTGGATCGTTTTGAAGAAATGAAAGCCGAGTTGGAAACACTGTCGGCCCACGAAGAAAAACTGGGTGAACTGTTGAACCGGCTTTCAAAGGAGAGGGATGAACTCTTCCTTGCATGCAAAGCATTGTCCACTGCGAGGAAGGCTGCGGCCAGGCGGTTGGAAAAGGAAGTGGAGGGCGAACTGCGTCAGCTCGGAATGGAGAATACGCGTTTCAAGATTGTTGTAAATGAACGCCGCGCAGGGAAAGAAGATGATGACAGGCTGATTCATGAAGGCAGGCAGACAGGTCCCGCCGGATGGGATGCTGTGGAGATGATGGTTTCCGCGAACCCGGGCGAGCCGCTCATGTCCGTGAGCAGGATAGCTTCGGGAGGTGAGTTGTCGCGGTTGCTCTTGGCGATAAAGACGGTCACTGCAGCGGGCGACACGGTTACATCCTACATTTTCGACGAGGTGGACGCGGGGATCGGCGGGCCGGTGGGAGACGTTGTGGGTCGCAAACTGGCCGAGGTGGCGAAACACCGTCAGGTTGTATGCGTGACGCATTTGCCGCAGATAGCCGCGTACGCTCAGGAACACTACGTGGTTGAAAAAACCGTTTCAGGAGGAAGAACCCGCAGTTCCATCCGGCGACTGAAGACGGATGAACGTATTGAAGTGCTTGGTGGAATGATGTCGGGCTCTGAAGAACCTACAAAAAACGCGCTCAAACATGCAGAAGAGCTGCTTGAGCGTTCCGGAGTTTTGGGAGATCGGAAAGTTGGCGCCAGCGATTCAAAGCCGCGGCCGAACCCAAAATCTCAACCGAAAGCGCAACCGAAATCGCAAAAGCACAAGGAAGGTTCAAAAAAGAAACATACAGTAAAACGTTGAACGCAAATCCTGACGCAAACTTTGCATCATGAGATGCAGTCCATCACGGGATGAAGGAGAAAAATGACAGGACATACGAAGACCGAAAAGAACACACCGGAAGAAACGAAATCAGGAGTACGTGTGGATACACTTGTCCTGGGCCCCTTCGGGACAAACACGTACGTGGTTACTTGCACGGAAACCGGAAAGGCGGTGGTCATCGACCCGGGGTTTCAAGGGGATCGCATCGCGCAGTTCGTTAAAGACAACGATTTGAACGTGGTGCAGATCCTGATAACCCACGGCCACGTGGATCATGCTTCGGCCATGAATTCTCTTCTAAAAGAGCTGAAACCCGCCGAAGTCGCCACTGCAATTCATGAAGACGACCTTATTTTCCTTGAGCGGTTGCCGGAAGCCGCGGCCGCGTTCGGACTTTCAGCCGAAAGGGTGCAAAGACCTACCCGTTTGCTCAAGGATGGCGACATCGTGGAGGTTGGAAACTTGCGTTTCCTGACGATTCACACCCCAGGCCATTCCCCGGGCGGCGCTGCGTTTCTCTTGGAAGAAGAGAACATCGTGTTTGTGGGAGACACCCTGTTTTGTCGCGGCATCGGAAGAACCGATCTTCCCGGGGGTTCATACCGGGTGCTTGAGTCTTCCATCATGAACAGGCTCTACATCCTGGATCCGTCCACAAAAGTTTACACCGGCCACGGCCCCCCCACGACCATCAGAGAAGAGAAATCCATGAACCCGTTTGTCACCGGCTGAATCGTCGGCTCTTATTCCGCCCAGGAATTCAGTTCATAGACCAAAATCCTATGTCGCAATACCGGAACGAGTCGCTATCTTTCGCCGGCAGGAAGACAGATTCGTCATCAAAAGGCTTGAGCCTAGCAAAGAATGTTAGCCCCTTCGCATCGCGATAGGCGTCCGCAATGGCTTGCGTGGAGTCGCCCCAATGTTTCATTTCCAACAAGTTCGGGATGCCGTACCTGTTGGTATCCCATGTAGCGTTCCCGAAATACAGGGTAACAGTTCCATCCGTGTACAGGCTGTCGAGGTATACGCTCCACCCTTCGGCCTCGACAGCCGAGGTGTCCAGCTCGTCGAAGGTGCCCGTCACACTCCCGGCGGCAAATATCCGGACGTTGCCCGCTTCCGGAGCCTCCGGTAGGGAGAAACGCAGGGTGCCGCCTTCGATGTCAACCACATCAGCGGTTAACCGTGCAGGATCGCCTTCTTCGTCAACGTCCAGCGCTATATGCACTTCGCCGCCCGAGTTTACCAGAAGCTTCCCGGCCAGTCCCATGCTCAGGCTGCCGTTCGCCGTCAGAGCTCCACCCGCTGCCACTATCAACCGGTCTCGCGTATACATGTTTTCCACACCATCGTACCCCGCGCCGACGTGGACCAAGGCGTTTCCGCTCAACGTCAGATTCCCGCCTGAAGCCACCGTGAGTTCTTGTGCAATACCAGCAGTGGCTGTAACTATCTCGAAAGCCCCGTTGGCGTTAACCAACATCGATACGCTTTCAAACCGCGCGTTGGCACCCACCTGCAGCTTGTTCCCGGGCGCCCCGCCGGGGCTCACCGTGACCGTTCCGTCGCTCGTGAAAGACGAGCCCGAACCGGTGACCTCCAAAGTATTATTCGACCCGTCAAGCCCGATCGTCACATCCCCGCCGATGGCAGCCGTAGCTCTATCCCGCGCTTCCAGTCGGTTGCCGTCGGCTCGACCGCCCACTACGAGTTCATCGTTTACGGTCAGCATCGACGTTGCGCCGCTGACGGTAATGCGATGGTTTCCATCCCCGGGGAACTCGCCTACTTCAAGATGTGCCCCAACGGTAAACAAACCACCACTGAGCACATCCAGGGTGTCGTTAGCCCCGTACCGGCCGATAATGCCGCTGCCGGTACGCAATTCAAGAACGCCCCCGTTACTAATCCTTATGGAATTATTGCCAGGACCGTCATTATTGGATGTGAATAAATACCTGACACTTACAAGGCTGTCTTCCCCGTGGATCTCCACTTCATTCCCCGATGTGTTCGCGCTCTGGCCGACAATAATGTAGTCGCCGTCCACGACCCCTCCATTCAGAACACGGAGCTTGTTGTCCGTGTTGTCTCCTAGGCCCACAGCAAGCCGAAAGCCTTCCACCTGTCCGCCGTCCACGCGCATTTCATTATTGGACCCGCCCTGACCTTCCTCGTTGCGACCCCCGATGCGGATGGTCGGCCATTCCGCTTCGCTACTGTTTGTAATCAGGCCGCCATCCTCCACGATGAGCTGGTTGTCATGGGACGTAGCGTTGCGCCCGAGAATGATGCCCAGGGTGGACGTTGTGCCCTCATAGTTCAGTGTTCCACCATCCATAACCCTCACCGTGTTGTTGCCGCCCTCGGCTCCGATATAAAATACGCCACCGGTATCATACGGCGTATTCCCGTGCAAGGGGCTGATCTCGAGTGTGCGACCGTAGTAAGTCCCTGTCCCGTCGCCGATCTCACCCACACCGCCTTTGTCCGTTGGCTCGTTGCAAAATTGAAAAGAAAAAAGGTCGGCTTCCCGCAGGACAAAGCGTAGCCGGACCGGAGTTCCGGACAGGATGCTGAGAATCGGATCGCCAACACAATTTACCACGCGTTCGGTATCATTGCCTGTCATCGGCGAGCAATCTTCGAGGCGAAACCCCGGTATAGGCGTCCCGTCTGGATACTGAAGTTCCACCTGAATTCTTCCGGCCGCTGCGGTCCTGAAGTTCAGCACCAACCTTTCTCCGCTGAAGGTTAAGACTCTTGTCAGCAATTCCCCTTCCTGGGCTCCGGCGTACACGGATGCAAAACCGTCGGTACGCAGCACGTACCGGTGACCGAATCGATGATAAATGCTCATCTCACTCGGGCCGGTCGGCACCACATTAAGCGCTACATAGTTGGCCCGGTTACCCCATTCGACCGGATCCAGTCCGGGGCGGATAAATGCTTCTTTGAATGTGCGTCGATAGCTCTTCTCGCCGGCACGCCAAGTCATGAACATGATGTCGGTCGAGCCGATCATTGGGTCGGTTTCATCCTCACCCAACTGGCCGGCCATATAGCGGGTCGGCAGGGCGATGTATATGTGGGGCGCACGAAAATAAGGATGGGTCTGGCTGGTATACAGATGTTCTCCGGGAAGGTTCGGGACCGGGTGTTCAGCGGGAGTCCAATGCAAGAAGTCCGGTGATGTGGTTCTTGATATCGTGCGGATATTTCTGTCCGCTACGTCGCAGTAAACCCAAGTTCGGAAGTAACAGACGTACTGTTGTTCCGCCTCGGACCAGAACGAGACATTCTGCGAGTCGAACGCGTGATGCCACTCCGGGTCGAACGGGATGACCGGCTCATCGCCGACTTTTTCCCAATGCAGGCCATCGGGCGAAAAAAAAGCATGAAGGCCGTCACGTTCCTCAGGCGGCACGGGATCCGGTTGTCCTCCCCTGGGATGACCCGCCAGCGCCTTGTAGCGTGCGTCAGGATCTATCCCCGGCCGGGTATCCAGGAAAGGTGAGAAGTTGGCGCTGAAAGGAGGCTGTTGCGCCAACACTGCATTGTTGTCCCACGATCCGTTAATTTCAAATAATCCCAGTGATGGATGTTCCCACTCGTGGCCGTCATGGCTTTCGGAGTAAAAGGTTACCTGGCCCGGGTGACCGGAGAAGAACGGTCCCTTATAGCTTCGGTCCGAGCCCCTGTACCAAGCTCGGTAGAGATCGCCAACCTTGATGACCGTGGTGTAGAACCCCGTTATGGGAGAATCCGCCATCGGCATGCGTTGTGGTTCATGAAGTCGCAACGCCGCACCTTCCAAGTGCTCGATGAGGTAATGGTCAGTGAACAACTCCAGGCGAGAACCGATCTCTATCGCTTCGGGCAAGATTAGGGGAGGCTGCCAAGACGGGATATAAACCAAATGTATTTCGTTATTGTTGTTCGTTCCATTGTCAGATGGCTCGGAACCGGCCCGGTTTCCACAGGAAAAGAGCAAAGCAGAAATGCAAATAGTCAACCATGCACATACGGTTTCACATGTTGTTTTCATTATCCTCCTGATCCTATCAAAAAGGGTAGGAAAAGCTGAGGTGCTCGTCAACAAAAATGGTTCATCCTGATCCCGTTCTGTTGACAGGGTAGTACTTTCCAAGTGGAAACACCGCTCGGAAAGTGATCCCGCGAAACGCCCGGCAGGAATACCGTAAGGAGATGAACTGGAAAAGATTCTAACCCCGCTTCAATTCTGGGTAACCCAAGAGGACGGGACCGAGCCTGGTCAGCCCCTCCACTTTTTGATGTATTCTTTAACATCAAACTTTCTTCTGCACCCATTGTAGCTCATGTATCTTATCGTGCCGAGGATTTCACGTTCTTTCCAGGGCCGGTCGTGAAGTCCGCCCATGGACCAGAGTATCCCTGTATAGCCGTTGGGATCACGCCCATCAAGTTCGTATTTGTCATTGAGGTAGATGCCCCATTTAATGGCCAGGGCAGGGCTTTCAGTCCACTCAAGAATTTTTTTTGCCCAGTACATGCGCATGTAACTGTGCATCTTTCCGGTAAGGACCATTTCCCGCTGGGCCGCGTTCCACAGGGGGTCATGGGTCAGGCCCTGCTCAAACTCCTTCATTGAATAGAGTGACTCTCGTTTATCTTCAATGTGCCTGGTGAGGGTTTTTTTGCTCCATTCTGGAAGACCCTTAAAACTGTCATAATCCGCGTTGTAATGACAGAAGTTGTCGGAAAGCTCTTTTCTGACAATAAGCTCTTCCAGAAAGGCGTCTCTTGACTCCGACTCCATGGATGCACTGGTGTCCGGTCCCATTTTAAGGGCAATGGTCTGGGAACAGATCTGTCCAAAATGAAGGTATGGAGACAGACAGGATAAAGCGTTTCTGTTGGGATCATTTCTATCCCTGGTGTACCCGGAGAGTTTTTCGGAGATAAAAACATCCAGGACCCTAAGGGCCTGATCTGACCCGGGTTTGATCCAGTCCACAGTTGCAGGGCCGGAACCCGGCTTGAGATCCTTCAAGAGTTTTTCAGGATCCAGTTTATTTTTAACGGGGGCTCCAGAGTGCGGGAGCAGAATGGGAAAGGGTTCGAGGAATTCCTCGAGTCTGCGGTGTATCTTGGGTCTTATCGTTCTGGCCGCGTATTCTTGCTTGTCCGAAGTCTCCCAGCAGGGGACTATGTTGTGGGCGTCCACCAGATACGCTGGTATGTCTGCTTGTTCCAGAACCCCGGCTTGCCATTTTTTCTTTATCTTAAGAGGGTCGAAATCCATGACC
>SLPX01000125.1 GCA_007131745.1 Myxococcales bacterium | reverse complement strand
TGGACAAAATCGTAGGGTTAAAAGAAGCATCCGGAAATTTGAAACAGGTATGTGACGTCATCGCGCTGTGCGGAGACAGAATATCGATTTTGTCCGGTGATGACTATCTTTCTTATCCGCTGATGAGCGTGGGCGGACACGGTCTCATTTCCGTTGCTGCAAATGTTATTCCCGAGGGAATGTCCGCCATGATACAGGCCGCATCCAACGGAGAATGGGACAAAGCCAGGAGTTTGCATTACAGGTACAAAGAGCTTTGCGACATGCTGTTTATAGAAACAAATCCCATCCCGGTGAAAACCGCCCTGGCCATGATGGGAAAAATGCAGCCGGAATTCCGCCTTCCCCTCTGCCGCATGAAGGAAGAAAACGAAGGGCCCCTGGCCGAAGCGCTTTTGAGGCACCGCCTGATCAAATCCCGGCCGCTCTTCGACCAAAGCAAGATGACGGATTGATTCCGGCCGATGTCACGGGATCCTACCGATCCTACTCGGCAACCCGGCGACAACCGGTTTCCCATGAGGCAATCATCTCACGCATACAAAGGGTACAACGCTCTCCTTGATCGATTTCCGGTGATTCGCACACGTTTGCCCATAATGAAACTCGGCGATTTTCCAACACCGGCAAACCGCCTGGATGCATTATCCGCCAAGCTGAAGGGGGAAATATGGGTCAAGCGCGACGATCTAACGGCCGGATTGTATGGCGGCAACAAGGTTCGAAAGCTTGAATTCATCCTGGCGGATTGTCTTCAACGCGGATGCGACGGAACATGGACCGTCGGTGGAGAGGGGTCGCATCACCTGCTCGCGGTCGCCCGTTTCGCAGCCAGCGAAGATCTGAGAACTTATGCAGCAACCTTTCCCCAGCCCCTGACCATGCACACCCTCCAAGTAAAAAGAGCCCTGTCCCGGGAACAAATCTGCTTGTTCCCGTCAAACGGCTTCCACGATTTTCCCCTGGCGGTTTTCAAACTTTTGAAAACTGCGAACCGTGAAAACAAAAGCCTTTACCGCATCTCAGCAGGGGGTTCCTGCAGTTTGGGCGTGCTGGGATACGTTTCAGCGGCCCTTGAACTGGCCGAACAGGTGAAACAAGGTGTAGTACCGGCTCCGGATGTAATCGTCGTGGCCCTTGGAAGCTGCTCCACCGCGGCGGGTCTCCTGCTGGGTCTTGAAATCGCCGGTCTGACCTGCGCCATTCACGCCGTCAGAGTGACGAGTTCAGCGGTAGCCAACCGTTTCAACATATATCGCCTGGCATGGGATGCAGCTCTCCTGCTCGCCCGTTTGGGCGTCCCCGCTGTCGAAATATTGGAAAACCGCACGATGAAAAAAGGTTCGGTCAAACTTCACATCGCTGGTGAACAACTCGGCGGAGGATACGGTCACTTCACTCGCTCGTCCAAAGAGGCCGAACGTCTATTGATTGACCTGGAAGAACTCCGTCTTGATCCTACCTATACCGGAAAAGCGGTTGCTCATTTGATCGACCGGTGCAACAAGGTGGTTGAGAAAAAAACGCAGTGCATTTTATACTGGCACACACTTGGAAAACTTGAAAAAGAATCGGGTCCGGGTGAAAATCCGAGATCATGCCTTTAAAAAGAAAAGCCTTACGGTTAAAAAGAGTTCAGCGAGTCGTTTACATGCACCTGAAAGTGGTTGAAAAGGACTGAAAAATGCTGGTAGCCGGAGACATCGGAGGAACAAAGACTATCCTGACTCTTGTGGATCCGAAACGTGGCGCAAGGGATCCATTATACGAACACACTTTTTTGAGCAATGAATTCGACTGTCTTGAAAGCATGATCCGGGAATTCTGGCGCAATGCGGGAGCCTTCCCCGGTTATCTTGGTGAAAAAATGCTCGAGGGTTCTTTCGGCGTAGCCGGTCCGGTGGTCGACGGCCGCGCTCAGCTTTCAAACCTTCCGTGGGCCATAGACGCCAAGATGCTGAAAACCAACCTCGGATGGAAATCGGTCGTCTTGCTAAACGATCTCGAAGCCTTGGCTTGGGCCGTCTCCCAACTCGAAAGAGAAGACACGGTTTCACTGTACAGCCCGCATAACATTACAACCGGGGAAACAAACCGCGGAAACATAGCCCTCGTGGCGCCCGGCACCGGGCTGGGTGAAGCTTTTTTGACCTACATAAGTTCCCACGAAGTGAGAAAAGGTCTCGTCGAAGGATACATCGCCTCGGCGAGCGAAGGCGGACACACCGAATTCGCTCCCGCGGATGATGAACAAATAGAATTGCTTCGATTCCTGCTGCAAAGATACGAACACGTAAGCTACGAGCGTGTGATTTCCGGCCTCGGCATCCCCAACATCTACGATTTTTTCCATGAAGGCCGGAGATACGAAGAACCGGACCAATTCAGAAAACAGATTCTGGACGCCGGAACAAACGGTCAAGACATCACACCTCTCATTTTGGACGCGGCCTGCGCTTCAAGAAACGGTTCCGGCCCGAAGTGTCTCATAGCCGAAGCAGTGCTTAAACTGTTCGTCAAGGTCCTGGGCGCGGAAGCCGGAAACATGGCGCTTAAAACAAACGCGGTGGGAGGGGTGTTCCTGGCAGGCGGCATACCTCCCAGGATTCTTGACGTGCTGCAGGAAGGGGATTTCCTTGAAGCATACCTGGCAAAGGGTAGAATGAGGTCCGTTGTCGAACGAATGCCCGTCTCAGTAATCGTAAACCCAAAAAGCGCTCTGCTGGGAGCGGTTTTCTACGGACTCAGGCTGCGTCCTTGATTCTTTTTCAAACAGAACCGACATCGTTTGCATAGAGAAAAAAATGAAAGACAAGCTCTCGAAAATCACGAAAAACCTGGATCGGCGCCACACGGCATGGTTTCAACTTGTTTCCTCCGCGGGCGCGTTTTTGGACCGCTACAAGGGAGAAGTCACCGACGAAATTCTCAGGGACGTGGAAAACCTGAAAACGTGTGTCGACAAGGTCCTGGAAGTCGAGGGAATGCAACCCATATCAGACAAGAGTTTCGAATAACCCGCCTGGAAAGAACTCGCAAAAATCAGGTTCCCCGAATTTTCCATGTCGTAGATCTTTATTCTGAACAACCCATTGGCGAAAACTACGGGCCTCTCCATTCCAACACCGCGCATTCTTCATTATCCGGATCACAAGGGATGACATTACAGTTCTCATCCAATATGCCCGCTGCCACTACGTCCCATATATACGCTCTAAATGATACACTGCTGTCGTTTTCAAAATACAACAACCACCTGCAATTCCTTATTGTCGTTCCTCCCCACAGTCCGGGACTTGAGCTTATTCTTCTTGTGACTCCCGACCCCAGGTCTTTTGACACGATGTCATAGGATTGACAGGGAAAATTGCACTCAGATCGTTCATAGTCAAACCAGCT
>SLPX01000021.1 GCA_007131745.1 Myxococcales bacterium | reverse complement strand
ATCCGCAATTCGACGAATCGTTTTGAGTATTCACGCAACTTCCGTTGCAATTCTCCAGACCCGAAGGACACGACAAGCTGCATTCACCCCCGGAACAAACTTCCCCCTGGCCGCACTCATTACCGCAGGATCCGCAGTTATAAACGTTGCTCTCCGGGTCAACGCAAATTCCTTTGCAACGAATGAACCCCTCTTCACACTCTTGGCCCGGTGATGAGCCCGAAGCACACGACCCGAATAGAATCGCTGCAAACAGAACAAAAAACAATTTCCCGACAACCGATAAATACTGCATTTCCATCCTCTTTCGCACAATGCACCACCTTTCTCACCCATACAATCGACAGCGGAAGTTACAAACCTTCCCATATACAATGTGATTTTAACAGAGCAGGAGCCGGGTGACAATCTTGCACCGATCCAACCGCATCCATGACCAGCGACTCCAACAGCTCAACAATCGGGAGACGCTCGAGAATATGGGCGGCCCTCATGTATTTTTCTCCGGATCTAAATGAGACAAAGTCCGGAAATGTACAAACATGGTGAACAACCACTCACTTCGATGAGGGGTGGATTCCGCTGTCCAACCCTGCTATCCTCAACATGATCATGTTTTAATCGGATCCGGATATCCGGATCAAAATGGTCCCATGAATCAGAGTCCGGAAAAACAGGTCTCGGCTTTTTCCGGACAGGAAAACAATATGGGTGAAAACACAAACACCGACAAGCAGATTATACTGGCAAGCCTCAACGGCCATCCTGAAGATTTTCGTGTTCTTCTGGATCGTTACGGCTCCAGGATCCTTGCTTTGTGCCGAAGACTGGTGGGAGCTGCTCACGAGGCGGAGGATTTGACTCAGAAGACTTTTGTCGATGCTTACACGAAATTGCACACCTTTGACACACTCCGGCCTTTCTGGCCGTGGCTTTCACGGATAGCAGTAAACAACTGCAAGGATTTTTTTAAAAGTTCCAAAAGAAAAGAAGTGCCGTTCAATATTGATTGCTCTTCCCAGGAGGGAATTCACCCGGTGAAATGGGACAACCCGGAAAAAACAAGGCTCATGGAGGAAAGAAGATTCATCATCGAGCAGGCGCTCATGAAAATCCCCATGAAATACCGTACTGTCCTTGAAATGAAAGACATCCAGGGACTTGATTACTGTGAAATAGAGAATGTCTTGGACCTCCCCGTCACCACCCTGAAAATTCGGACGATCCGGGCGCGCAAAAAGCTGGAACGCGCTGTAGATTTGGTGATCTCGGAAATGAGGAGTCGACATGCAAAAAGATGAACTTATGAGAAGAGTGCTGGATGGAGAATGCAGCGCGGAAGAAAAAGAGTATCACGCGGAAATGCTGCGATCGGATTCAGGATACAGGCTCAGTTTCGAAGCGATTGAAAGTCTGAAGGTTGACATGAGGATGCTTCCCGAGCCTTGCATGGACCAATCCATCAAGGATTCAATAATGGAACAGGTGATGGAACGACGGCGAATGCAAACGGTTTCCTCGGCGAACACATCGAACCAGACGGTGCAGCCGGCCTCAGAAGGGTTCAAGCCGTTCAAATGGGCTTATGTTTGCGGACTTGGATTTTCGTGCTTATTGGGATTGGTCATAGGTTTTTTCCTTGCCCGTTATGCAGAACGACCACAAGAGCAGAGGCCGGTTTCATCCGATTCGTCCAGAAAAACGGGTCACTCGGAGACGCACACTCTGAAACAAAACAATCGTGTGAATATTGAAGAAAATGCACGCATTGGAACAACACACGAAAAAGAAGAAGGGTTGGATAAGACCCTTGATAAAGAAACCACCCTTGTCCGCTTTGTCGTTCACGCCCCCAACGCTGAAAACGTAATCTTGGTAGGTGATTTCAACAACTGGTCTAGAGAAGCCTCAGTGATGACCGATCCTGAAAACAGTGGAACCTGGAGGATCACGATTCCTTTGCAATCCGGGACTTATCGCTACAAATTCCTGGTCGACGGCAAACACTGGGTTAATGACCCGGGGGCGGACGGCCGAATCAACGACGGGTTCGGCGGTTTCAATTCACTGATCCGCCTTTGAACCTGCTTATTGAAAAAGAAACGACGCAACTTCCCCGGTTTTTTGCATGCTGACCTTCTTACCGTACGTTCTTGCAGGATTCTTCTACACGGCCTCGCCACCGGCAGGCGGAGATGTATCCCAAGGGCCGGCTCGACAAAACCTGCATTTCGGCGGCTACACCGGGTGGGGCTGGGATGACAACATCTTTTGGTCACTGACCGAAGATCCCGGTTATCTTCTACCTCCGGGTCTTGCAAAAGATCGCCTGCCGCCCATTGTTTCCGATCAGTTCTTTTTCCTCTCTCCCTTCCTGTCGTACGGAATCATGCCGACACATCGGCAAACAGTAAGGCTTAGATGGACCGGGGCCTTCCGCCATTATTTGCAGGAAAAATGGAGCCTCATAAACATGGGTGCGGTGAATTACGATATCAGGATCTTCCGGAAGCTTTTCGCTGAAATGGAGATCGAGGCCATCTCCAACGACAGAGGTAAATTCAATGAACAGCGGTTTCGATCCGGAAGAAGCAAGATAACTTTTTCATGGCGCGAACACGGGACGTATTCCGTTCGGGGGGGATATTTTTTTCGGGCCGTCTACTTCCCCGACCCGGCAAGAGAAGAAAACGAAAAAAAGAAACTCAATCTGGAACACGGAGCGGAAATTGGAATACGCGTCCATCCCCTTGACCTGCTGTCATTTGATTCCGCTTACAAATATGCTTCTACAAAATCCAGCATAGACTTTCAGGATCACGAAAGTCACAGATTTCACGTAGCAGGATCCGCCACTCTGCCCTTCCGTCTGAAACTTTCCGTATCCTGTGGAGTCATTGCAAATCTCTTTCCGAGATTCCACCTTCAAGGGGGTGGAACCCCGGGGCCCAGACGTGATCTTCTTCTCTGGTATGGCGGAACGGTGGAGTGGACACTTTTTGATTGGTTTTCTCTATGGGCCCACGGGTCTTTTGAGCATCTCCAAATAGGTTTTTCCGAAGAAACATCATACTATAGACGCTTCCAGTTAATGGGCGGCGTTCAAATAAAATGGGAAAAAACCTGGGCAAGAAAAGGAAAACGCGGCGAAGAGATCCGGCCGCTTGACTGGAGTCCGTCAAATGGTGCTCCCTCATCGGATCAGCCGGAAAAGAAAAAGCGAGAACATTGCAAAGGCAGATGGGTGACATTTCGATTCAACGCAGAATCAGCGCGCGAAGTATCCTTGATTGGGGATTTCAACGACTGGAATGAAAGGGAGAACATCATGACCCGCAGGGGAAAAATATGGAGTGTTACGGTTTGCCTGAAAGAAGGAAGACATCTGTATACTTATAAAGTGGACGGTCAAGTT
>SLPX01000083.1 GCA_007131745.1 Myxococcales bacterium | reverse complement strand
AATAAACAGGCTCGCTCGATCCGGGATCGTGGGATGGATCCCGAAGCAGTGTTTTTCCGGGCTGCGGGAAACGCCGGATGGTGATTTGTCCATCGCCTATTGTGATGGTGTGAATGTGTGGTATGCTGTTTTGTGTCCCGCATGAAATTGGTGCAGGCAGGTTTTGACAACGAGCCGGGCGGCGAAATGAATGGGATGAAATGTTGTTGAATAATTGTTTAGAGATTTGGTTTTTGCTGAAAGAAGAAAACGCGGGTGAGTCCGGCTAAGGGGGCGCCTATGGTTAAAATGATTAAAAGGACTAAAAAGACTAACAAGACTAAAGAAACTAAAAGGATTGGAAAGATGGAAATACTGGGCAGACACCTCGTTGCGTTGATAACAGGGGTTTGTCCGGCGTTTGTCTTGTTTGCCCTTGCGTGTTCCGGCGGCGAAGGGCCGGGGAGTGGGCAAAGGGATGCGCGGGTCTGGGACCCTGATGTAACCGTTGAGGACAAGTTTTTCATAAGTTACGCGGAACCGAACAACGGGCCGACCGGCGGTGGAACCATGGTGACGCTGCGGGGCACCGGTTTTGAGCAGGGATCCAAGGTATGGTTCGGGGAAAACCTGGTGGATCATTCCACCATCCAGGTCGTGGATAGAAACCGAATTTTATGCAAGACGCCGGTTGGTCCGGTAGGGCACGTGGACATAAAGATCCAGAACCCGATGGGCGCGTTTGCATTATTGGAAGACGGCTTCCACTACAACGCGTTTCACGTTGATCCTCCATCTGGAACGGTGAACGGCGGGACTTTCGTGCGGATCGTAGGGACGGACACCACTTTCGACGCGACCTCGGTGGTGACGTTCAACAATAAGGAGCTGGAGGATATAAGAGTTGTTAATTCAGCGATGATCACGGGCCGGACCCCGCCCGGAGCCGCTGGTTCCGCAGTGGTAAGAGTGAAGAGCTCGGACAGCACCTGGGAGGTTCCCGATGGGTTCGAGTATTATGCCGGCTCCGACCCTGTAAACGGAGGGATGGGAGGAGGGCCTATTCAAGGCGAGCTTTCCATCAGCCTGCTGGATGCGTACACTACCGAACCCATTGAAGGGGCTTTCGTTATTCTCGGGTCTTCCAAGTCAACGCCCTACCAGGGTTATACGGACGCTGCCGGAAGGATAGTTTTTTCGGACCCCGAGCTTACAGGGCCCCAGATGATGACGGGCGCGCATCCCGAGTACGAGCGGGTGTCTTTTGTTTCTTTCGACGCGCGTGAGTTGACCGCGTTCATGACTCCGATTATTCCGCCGGATCCCGGAAGTGGGGGTTTTCCGGGGATTTCTTTTTCCTATGTTCACGGGATGATCTATTTCAGCGGAATTGAACCTACGGGTGATCCATGTGACTGGGGAACCATTCTCCCACCCCCCGAACCCGGATATGTCAGAACGATGAAGGTTTTTCAGACGGTTTCGAGTGTCAACATGGCGACTCCCAGCCCCGGCACGGGCGGAATCATCAAGGAAGGCGCAAGCTGCGAGACGGGTTTCGCGTATTCGATTTTCACCAGGCCGGGTTCCTACGCAGTCTATGTACTGGCCGGAATGGAAAATGAAACCACGCGACATTTCATTCCTATCATGCTGGGTGTGCACAGGGGTATCAACACCGCGCCGGGTGAGAACTACGAGGCGGATATTTGGGTGGATATGATGCTCAGCCGGTCGCTCGATGTTCAGTTGGAGGATCCGCCTCCGCTTGACCAGGAATCAGGTCCGGTAGTTTATCGAACGAGCCTTTTCCTGGACATGGGTGGAGACGGTTTCATGATCAGGCCCGTCCTGGTGGCTGAGACAACCGATGCCACGGAAACGGTGAGGTTTGAAAACCTCGCGCCCACATTCGGTCCCATTAGCGACAGCAGTTATTCTTTGAAGGCCCAGGCGTACAATTACGGCACCTATCCGTACTCGGAAGTCTTTGTAAGAGACGTGAATATTTTTTCTCCCGACCCCATTACGGTGGGCGGTTTCTTGTCCATTCCCTTGCCGATTTCACCCGAGGAAGGCGGGGTGCTCACCGACAGACGGTTGACGTGGACCGGGGGCGGGATAGAACCATCATTCCAAGTTGTTTACATCAGGACTTATCCCAAGGGGGATCCTTTCTGGAGGTTTTACCTGGACGGAAACGTTAATTCCTTTACTCTTCCTGATTTGGCCGGTGTAGGCGATCTCCAGGGTTTTCCCGCCGGGCCGATGTTGTGGTACTTGTTTTCGCAGATCGTACCGGGCATGGAGTTCAATGATTTCACCTATCGCTACATGAACAGCCGCTACTGGACGGCCGCAGCGGCTTCATATTACGGGTTTCAATTCGGCGCGCCCGGATATTGACTTCAAAAGACACTCTTGATTTCAATGCGCATTCTGGAAAATCGGAGGGATCGTTGGATTGCTGTAGTTTGAAACCAACAGTGTTTTTTGCGGTTCTGGGTTGGGCCGCGATTCTTTCCTCTCCGGCCGCTGCGGAAAAAACGCAAAAAGGAGTTCTTTCAGAAGCGGGGGTGAAAACCGGATTCGTTCCGACCCGGGCCGACGAAAAGAAGAGCGCAACTGATTATTCGCCGCCGCCGGGGTACAGGAAGCTGCGCTCATTTTCATCCCTGCACGGGCTGCTGGTACGTTCCATAAGATTCGAAGGCTTGAGTCGCACCCGGTCGTCCAGGTTGCATCATTTCATGGATACTTCGGCGGGGAGGGTTTTTGATGCGGAGATTTTCGACGAAGACATGCGTCGTATCCGCAACGAAGAACTTTTTCGCGATATGCGCGTTTATGCAAAGCACTGCGAAAAGAATGTTTCGCTTATCATATACATGCGAGACAAGTGGTCGCTTCTTCCTTATTTCAATTTCGTCAGAGGGGGAGGGAGCTACCAGTTGGTTTTCGGAGCGTATGACGTGAACATCCTGGGAGCGATGTTCATGATGGACGCCAACTTCATTGTTTTCGACGGCCGCCCCTCGGGGATTCTCTACCTGTCGGTTCCACGGCTCTGGGGGTTGCCGCTCCAAGTTGGAATCGACGGCGGGCTTTCCAGATCCATAAGAACGGTATACGGCCCCCGAACATCTCCACAATATATCTACGCGATGCAGTCGCAATGGTTCGATGTTTCCATTGCAAGCGAGCCTGTGCCCTGGGTGGAAATCAAGCTCTGGCAGAAGTTTTCGTGGAACAGCGTTGAGTTTGCAAAACTCTCTCCCCTGGACGACGTTTTGCCCGCGGGAGGACGCAGGGCCGTAACCGGGTTGATGGTTTCCTTGGGAAAGGTCTCGTACGATGACTACCTGATGCACGGACTCAAGCTCACCGCCTGGGCTTCGGGAGCGTTCAAGGCGTTGGGTTCCACCGAGGATTTCCTTCGTCTGACCTGGGACATGCGGGGTTACTGGCGTTTCGGACCGCGCGGCGGAAACCTGGCCGCTCGTCTACACGGGGGGTATGTTCACGGGGGAAATTTCCTTGATGAATACGTACTCGGCTCCTTTTCCGGCCTGCGCGGTTTCCGCTACGCCCAGTTTATAGGTAAGTCCTATGTCGCGGGAAGTTTCGAATACCGCACCGGGTTGCTTCCCGTGGAATTTCCCATCGTATCCAAGCTTCACAGAGTTTTTAGGGGCAAGACTCTCAGGATGCAGGGTGTGGCTTTTACCGAGATGGGTTCCATGGCCGGTTCGCTGGAACATGCAACCACGGAGTCGGGTGGGATGTTGTGGAGTATCGGAGCCGGGTTCAGAGGTATTTTCATTCCGTTCTACAAGGCGGTGTTGCGTGTGGACCTCTGCTATACCCTTGAGCCGTTCAGGTCGTTTGACTTGATGATAGCCACCCAGCAGGCGTTTTGACCGAACACGCCTCTGCGGCCCTGCGAACATGTTTGTCCTAAACTCAACGCGATACTCTGTTTAAAAACCCTTAAACGAGAGCTGGGTTGTGCAATCCACGGGCGCGAGCGCTTTTTTTCGATCCCCAAGATTCCAGTTCGCCGGTTTTTTGGCGCCCGGAAAAAGCGGTGACAGGGTTTTCCATATATTATGAGCCGCGTTGTTCACCGCGCTTATATGAGCGAATGTCACGGAAACAGCGGGATTCGAAGGAAGAATGCGCTCCAATAAACTCCTGCACTGAGCGTTGCTGAGATGCCCTGTTTTTCCTGCAACTCGCCGTTTCAAGAACGCAGGGTAGGGTCCCATGTCCAGCATAGCGCTGCAATGGTTAGCTTCCAGGACAAGCCCGTTTGCTCCTTTCAACGCTTCCACGACCGAATCGTCGTAGGTTCCGAGATCGGTCGCCACTCCCAACACTCCGCCCGGGCTTTCGATGCGAAAACCCAAAGAAGCCGCGCTGTCGTGTGATGTGGGAAATGAATGCACGGTGATTCCGTTGATATCGTATGCCTGCTTCGGATTCAGCGCCGCGCGTTCGGCCTCGATTTCCAAATCCAGCCTCGACAGCGTTCCCCGCGTGCCGGCCACCACGATTCCGGGAGATCTCTTGCAAAGTCCCCTCAGCCCCCTTGTGTGATCCCAGTGTTCATGTGTCAGCAGCACGTGGGTGATTTCCTGCAAAGCGATTCCCATGGAACTCAACCGTTTCTTCAGCACAAGCGGCCCCAACCCCGCGTCCACCAGGATCACTGCGGATTCATGTTTCACGACACAACAATTTCCATTGGAGCCTGAGCCCAGGACGCAATAACGCATAACGGCTTTATGCCACGAAACCGCTTCGCTCGTCCAGAACGACCAAAAACCTATTTGCGAATTTCAGACACCTTTTCCGTTCTTTGATGCGATGCGGCCCGAGTTGGCCACCACGGAAATGGAGGAAAAAGCCATGGCAGCCTCTGCCACCACTGGATGCAGCAGGGCCGACATTGCAAGGGGGATGGCAATGAGATTATAAGCAAAAGCCCAGAAGAGGTTCTGCTTGATCACCTTGTAGGTCTTTCGCGAGATGCGGATTGCTTCATATACCTTGGGAATTCCACCTTTGACGATTATGATATCCGCGCTGTCAAGCGCCAGGTCCGCGCCGGTTCCGACGGCCACGCCGATGTCCGCGCCCTTGATGGCCGCCGCGTCGTTCATGCCGTCGCCCACCATCAAAACCTTGCCTTCCGCTCCGTATCTTCTCACCAGTTCCAGTTTTTCCTCGGGGCGCAACCCAGCGTGCACCCTTTCGATACCAGCTTTTTTCGCCACCGCCCGCGCTGTGATGTCGTTGTCTCCCGTGGCCATCACGGGTCGGATGTTGAGCGACTTCAGATTTTCAACTGCGGCAGCGCTGTCTTTGCGTATCGGGTCCTCAATGGCAATAAATCCTGCAAGTCCGTTGTTTCTCCGCACTTCCACGACTGTTCGGCCCAGTTCAAGATGCGTTCTGTACACTCCAGCATCCGAGTCTTCGGGTTTTCCGATGAAAAAATCTTCTTCCCTCCACTTGAAAAACAACCCTTCACCGGCACGTTCTTCCAGTCCTGTGATTTCGGCCGGATCAATCTCCATGTAGTCGCCCGTCTCGGGTTGATCCTCAAACATGGCGGACACTGCTTTTGCAAGGGGATGATTGGACTGCAATTCGGCCGCGGCCGCGACTCGGGCCGTCTCTTCATCAAGATTGTGTTTCACCACCCGAGGCCGGCCTTCCGTAAGCGTCCCGGTCTTGTCCAGCACCACTGTGCGCACGTCTTTTGCTGTTGAAATAGCTTCAGCGTTCCTGATTATCAGACCCGCTCGTGAAGCTTTGCCCGTGCCCGCTATGAGCGCCATGGGAGTCGCCAGTCCCAGAGCGCAAGGGCATGCGATCACCAGGGTGGACACGAATGCAAAGACTCCCACAGTGAGCGGAGCGCGAGAATCGAGCACCCATGGGATGTATCTTCCGGCCCAGGTTAAAAGACCCGACAGATGATCCACGGCCAGGTACCAAACCACGCCGCTCAGAAGCGCTGCGACGATTATTCCGGGAACGAAATACTTTGTAATTTTGTCGGCCAGGGCCTGGATCGGTACCTTTGTTCCCTGGGCCTC
Source organism: Myxococcales bacterium (assembly GCA_007131745.1). The sequence continues at coordinate 6,878 of SLPX01000083.1, read as the reverse complement.
CTCCACCAGCCGGATCATTTTCGAAAGAAAGGCATCGTCTCCGACTCGGGTCACCCGGATATCCATTGTTCCGGTAAGGTTCATCGATCCCCCGGTGACATTGTCGTTTACATTCTTTTTCACCGGCACTGCCTCTCCGGTGATCACGGATTCATCCACCGAAGATCCGCCCCGCGTGACAACCCCGTCGGCGGGAATTCGTTCCCCGGGGAGCACCCTCAAAACAAACCCTTTTTTCACCGCGTCGATCGGGATCTTCATCTCAGCGTCCCCACCGCGCTTAACCTTCTCTTCGTCCGTTTCGGCAACAACCCGTGCTTCTTCCGCCTGAATGGAGAGCAGCGCCTTGGTCGCCTTGGACGCTCGGTCCCTCAAGCGGGATTCGATAAACCGCCCGGTGACGTGAAGGGTCACGATCATCGCTCCTATAGCGCCGAAGGAATGGATGGCGACCCCGGCCAGGTGCAACGCGGCTGTGGCCCACGACGCGGTCGCTCCTGCAACGATCAGCGTATCCATGTTTGAATGTCCATGAATCGCCGCGGTCCACGCGCCCTTCAAAGTCCGCCTCCCCGCAGTCAAAATGACAAACCCCGCGCCCAGCAACTCCATCCAGGTAAACCCGGCAATGTGGACTCCCGCCATGTGAACGGCCATCAGCACCATAAGCGGAAGGGTTACCACCCAGCCAAGTATGAGTTCCCTCTTTGCAGCCTCATACCGTTTTCTGTCCAGGTCCTCCACCCGCTCATAAGAAACTTTGTACCCGGCTCCCGCAACCGCTCGTTCGAGTTGTTCTCGTTCTACACCCGGTCCGGCTTTTACGAACGCGGTTTCGGTCGCCAGGTTGACCGCTGCAAAAGTCACGCCCTCGACCTTTCCCAGCGCGCGCTCAACGTTTCCCGCGCAGTTCGCGCAAGTCATGCCTTTAACGGAAAACCGTGTTCCGTTCTCCCGTCGGGTCTCTTGCCTATCTATCTTATTGTCTTTCATGTTTTTGTTCGTCATGTTCTCAAAATCCAACCTTCATCAACGATTCCAACTTTTCTTACAGCGACGTCCATTCTTGAAAAACGTTCATCCGGCAAAACAGCGTGTAAGCGAACACCTTTCAAAACGGACAGTTTGTGTCCTTAATGCAAGCTTAAGCATGAAAGCGTGTTTATCAAGCGGCAGGAGAATTCGGTAAGCGGGTTTAACTGCTATTCGAGTCGCTTCAGTTCACGGAGGATCGCTTCCAGCTCTTTGATATAGCGGTTCCCTATCACGCCTTGGTTCTTCCAGCCTTCTATTTGCTTGCTGAACCGATCGTTTATTTGCCTTAAACCAACACACCTGGAACTCGACGTGGGTGCGCCGGCGCCGAAATTTACCTGTCTAACGGCAAATCTGATTCCCGAGTAGCCTGATGAGAAAACTATCCGATCAACCAACTTGACATCAACATCGCCAAGGTCGATATCCACTTCCTTTACCTCCAATGTGAGGGGCACGCGCAATGTTTTCAGTGTATTTCCCTGCTTGTCCATTGCGAATATCGTCAAGCTGTATTCTTTCATGTTCTTGACCAGAAAACCGGAATATCCCCGAAAGCCGGTAACCGACGCTACAAGCTGCATCTTGGTTGAAGGGATATTTGAGAGAAACGGTCTGTTCTTCAATGCTCTTTTGACCACCAGGACGTTGTTGTGCATAGCGTCTCCCTGATTCAGCTTCGCTCCGCCCAGTTTACTTTGATTGATGAACACGGCCGTCGGAGGGGCTCGATTGTAAGATATTTCAGTGATGTGGTACCTGCCTCCGCTGCGTCCGTGTCCAAGCTCGAGCTTCTTGATTTGTCGACCTTTGTTAAGCCTGAGAGACTTGGTTACTGTTGTGACTTGTGTGTTCGTTCCGGGAAACTCTACTTTCAATACTTCCACGAAGCCGTCATCGTAGTGAAAGCTTACCGAAAGATTTTGACCGGTGTGCATGCGAGCCTTGGATCGCACTTTCATCGTGATGCTCGACATCTCAAGGTTTACGTTTTCCCAAACGACATTGCTGTACACACGGAGCGTAATGTCGGCAGCGGTTACTTTGCTGGGATTCCGGCTGCTTGTATCGGCTACTTTCCAGTTCGACATCGGCACGCGGGTCTGGGCGAAGCTCATGGTGGAGGGAATTGTTAAAAGAATCAGTACAATCAGTTTTCGTATGCCGTTCATGAAAAACTCCTTTTGTGCCGCTTGTGATAGATTCATATGAGAGGTTTGTGGTCACTGTGAACGATCAGGCAAATCCTAAGAGTTGGGTCTTCCTCTCTCCTCTCTGAAGAGAGGCTTAATAAATCACGTTATATGGATTACATCTGCTGCTGTAAAGAAATAAGCAGGAAACCCAAAATGCCATTAGACAGGGCTTAAACAGCCCGCAGGATTTAAAGTTGTTGGAGAAAAATACACCTGCATAACAATTCCGAAGAGCGGCCTTAAAAAGTAGCTTTTAAAAGTAGATACCTCGGTTGAGCTTTGGTAAGGTGTAGCGAAATATCCTGTGAGGTGAGTAAAAAATGGGTCCGAGAGCCGACGGCCCGGGCGACAAGGGCAAGGGCCTGGAAAACGAATCCCGGCCTAGGTTTCGTGAACACGAGGAAGAAGAATCTGTAACCCAGATTACCCGGGTGTCCAATGTAAGGGTTCGTTCTCCCGAACCCGGCAAGAAAGCTTTCCTGATTCTGATCTATCCGCCCGGTCCACGTATGGGAAAACGTTTCGAACTCAAGAAAAAGGAGACTGTTATAGGCCGCGGTTCGGATGTGGACCTGGTGGTCGACAAGGAGTCGGTAAGTCGCCGGCATGCCAAGGTGGAACGGCGGGGGGATTTGTACTGGGTGGCGGATCTGAAGAGCACTAACGGCACTTATCTCAACGATGTGGCGATTCAGGAAGCGCAGCTCAGAGATGGTGATTTCGTAAAGGTTGGAAACGCTATATACAAGTTTTTGAGCGGGGGGAATGTTGAGGCTGCTTATTACGAAGAAATCTACCGGCTCACCATAGTCGACGGTCTTACCGGCGCGCACAACAAGAGGTTTTTCGAGGAATTCCTGAACCGGGAAATCGCCCGTTCTTCACGAACCGGACGACCGCTTTCTCTCGTGATGTTCGACATCGATCATTTCAAGGATATCAACGATACCTACGGCCACCTCACGGGCGACTTCATTCTGAAGGAACTCTGCAGGAGGATTGCAGCAACGGTCCGAAAAGACGAACTCCTTGTGCGCTACGGCGGCGAGGAGTTTTGCGTGGTGCTCCCCGAAGCTGAAAAGGAGGGCGCGATGGGGTTTGCGGAGCGGATAAGAAAAATCACCGAATCCAACATGTTTGTTTTCGAAGGCACCGAGATCCCCGTGACCATAAGCGTGGGCGTTGCAACGATAAAGGGTGAAGACACGACCTTTTCGGAACTGGTGAGGCGCGCTGATGAAAAGCTATACGAAGCCAAGAACGCCGGCCGCAACTGCGTGAGGGGATAATCGGATTGTTATGAGGGAATGAGGTATTTCCCTGCCTGATCACCTCACAATCGGTGTGCCTCTTACGGGTTGGTGTTGGCCGGAGCGGGGGGCCCAAGCGCCGGGGGCGCGGCGTGCGTACGCGGTGAACTGTAGATTTCCCTGGTACTGGATGGTCACCCAATCCCCGGATTCCTGGGTTATGCGAAAAAATGTTCCGGGTTCCAGCACAGCGGTGGGATACGCGTCGTCTTTTTCGAGGTAGAGCGGGAGGCGCATTATCGCGGTCATGTCGCCGCTTGAATAACTTCTGCTGGATTGACTGTAACCGTTTCCGCGCCAGTAACCGTAGTAACCGTAGAGCATCCGGGAATTTGGAACCCAGCCCTCCACTGTGTAGTAGCGGAAATTCGTGAGCCGTATTTTCGCCCACTTTCCGCTTACCTGGTCTCGTTCGGCTGAGGCTTCTTCAACGACCTCTCCTATGACGCGGCCGCCCGGCTTGTCGTAGACCGGGCCTTTCGTCACGATCATGTTCGCACCTCGCGCGGGAGCCGCGCCGTAGTCGGGGTTTTCCCCGTCCGCCACGCCGAGGTCCTCGGATTTAAACCAGACCAGCACAGGGCAGGGTCCCATCAGCATGGCTCGGGTGAATGCGCCTCTGGTCGCAACCACCCGCACCAAAACCCCGGGTTGAGCTTCACCTATCTTGCGTGTGGTCGAGGGCGACGCCAGGATGTCGGTTTTTCTCAAAACCCTCAACCCAGTGGCCGATTCCGGTACGTAACCCTCAACCTGGGCGTGCCCGAGAGTCCTCACCCTGATGTATTCTCCTCTCTTTTCCAGCACTTCCAATTGGATTCCGACGGTCAGACGGCTCAGGTTCTTTCCGTTGGGCGCGTTTTTCAGGAACAGTGGCGTGGTCTGCCTGTGAAAGCGGTGGTATCGCCTCCGTCGCCTTCTCGCAGGCGCGGGGGGCATGGGTTGGCCGGGAGCGACCACGAAATCCCTCACAAGCAGCCGCACTTCAGGGGTCCGGACCGGTTTTTTCCGGGCCGCTCTTTTCGACTGCGCGGCCGCTAAACTTGGGGAAACAACCAGGAACAACGAGCAAAGAACCACCCGGCAGAAAAAACACAAGGTTTTTCCATTGGAAAATGGTCGGTTTGATCGTCGGGATTCAATCGAAGCGGGAAGGGGAAGGGTCATTTTCCGGTTGCTTCCGGCTTACCAGCAGTCCGGGTCTTCTTCGTCGGTGTAGCAATCCTCGTCGTTGTCTATCCCGTCGTTACAGAGCACTTCCGTGGCCGGGATGAGGCTGCAGCGTCCGTCCGCGAACGTGCGGGGAGGAGGATCTTCAGCTCTTACGATGCGGAATCCGGCCTCGTAAGGACAAGTGGTGTTCGCGCTCATGTACCAGCACGCGCTCGACCTGCCGATGCAACCTTCGCCTCTGCAGGGCGGTTCCTGCCGCGGCACAATGTCTCTCAGCCTGGGATCCCGGTTGATTTCCGGAGATCCTTCATGGTAGAGGAGCGGCGCGCAGTATACCTGCCTGTCTTCGCCGAAATAAGTGGGGCCTTGGCCGCTGGGACAGTGGCAGAACCCGTGCTCGTCGAAGTCGCATGGATTCATGTCGGCTTGAGTGCAGAGTCCGCCCTGGCAGACCCGGCCGCACCAGACGACTTCCATCATCTGTTCGTTTTCAAGGCCTCTTTCTTCGATATCGAAAATCGTACACCTGGGCAGACAGGGCGAACAGAATGTTCCGGGCGGGCCCTGCGGGCAACCCGCAAACGGCTGAACCGGGCACTTCTCGGCCATGCCTTCCACGATCTTGTTTGCGATACCCTGCAAGGAAGAGGAAAAGTCAGGGCTGCAGACGCTGGTGTACGCCCATGTTGACATTTCGTCCAGGGAATTGAAATGATTCGCAAATGCCTTGACTCGCACCGCGGGATCCGCTCCGTACTGCGAGCCCGGTGGGATGCAAGAAGGTTGTAGTTCAGGCCTGTTCGAAGAATCCATCTGCACGGTTATCACTTCGGGCACCGGGGCTGCAATAGCTCCCACAATCAACATCATCGGGTCCTTCATCGCCTCGATGAATGATGTGTACCTATCGAGTGGGTGGAGCATCATGTTCGGGTCGCTTCTCTCGTGAGTGCAATTGGTTCGCGGCCCGGGGTGCCGGTCGTTTACATCACAATTGATGCCGAACTCAAAGCACCTGAACGAATGCAGAAAACCGAGCTGTGAATTCAGGTTGTCTTGAGTGGGGTCGGGGTTGTACATCACGTCCGGCATTGAAGACGAACAGTCGTCTTCGTCAGTCACCACAACCACGGCCAGGAACGCGCTCTCCCTCAGAAATCCCACGTTTTCTGGTGTTTCAGAGGGGTTCAACGCTCTTCGGGTGGCTTCAAGCTGCTGCTCGAAACCGCAGCCGTGGATCCCGACCTCTGCGTAACAGGAAAACACTTCGACAAGATCTCCAGTGTAATTCCTGCAGCGCGGGCAGCCGTGTTCATTGACGTGAAGGGTCAAGCTCTGACCGGCCTTGGCCGCTTGATCGCAGTTTGCCTGGGTGCACGCGTGTTCCGAGCAAGTTCCGGCCGCGGTCTTGTTGATTTCACATCCAACCGGTTCGATATCCACGATGTAGCGCTGTCCGGCTCCGATGCATTGATCGCCGAGGTTCACGCTGCCCACCTTGCCGAGCACTCCCCGGTCGCCGCCGATTTCCTCGCAATAGCGGATGTTTGTGTAATTCCCCGCGCCCAAATCGGATGTTATCACGCCGATATGCACGTTCGGGAGTCCGCCCGACATGTTTGCAAGAGTGTTCATCAAAACCGGGAAGTTTGCCTTGATGTTGGTCTGGTGACTCGCCATGGAGTGGGAGTTATCGATCTGGAACAGGATGTCCACGTCCCGTTGCGCCGACTGGGGCATCACGAACTGCTCGACGACTTCGGTGTCGGGCACGGGCACTTTCATGGGGCGCCTCAAGCACGCCCAGGTAAACACCAGGCCGATCATCACCGCGATCATACCGGCCAGCCGAACTTTCTTTTTTGTACTCATTTTCTTTTTTCCTCCTGCTTTTCTTCTACTTTTTTAGGTTTTTCTGTATCTTCTGTTTTTCTTATTCCTCTTCTTTCTTCTTTTTTCTTGTTTTTTTCTTCCTTTTCTTGTAAAGCTTTTTCTTCTAATTCTTTATATTCTTCCAAAGTATGAATTTCATAATTTTTTGAAGTTTTTAATAAAAGAAATCTTAAAATATTAGAATTAAGATATAATTCTTTATTTAATTCTTTAATAGAATTTGGATCTAATTTCACATTAACAATAATATAAAAACCTTTATTTTGTTTTT
>SLPX01000053.1 GCA_007131745.1 Myxococcales bacterium | reverse complement strand
GGGTTGGGGTTTAGCCCCATTCGTTTTTTTCAGGCGGAACTACGACGATGGATACGTTTCATCAGAGACAACCGTGCTACCGCTTTTTCATCACAGGCGTTCCAGGAACAGCGAATTTCTCGCAACTCCTCTTGGCGGATTCATGAAACGGCCCGACAGATTCCAGGGCGTCATAGGCCCTGTAGTCTGGCAAAGAACCCCCAACAGAAGAGCCTGGGCCATACTTCCTTGGATTTTCCACTGGAATTACCCGAAGGCGAAATCTTCCACAACGATAGCATTTCCATTTATCCGTCAGACCCAACCGGGGTCGAGCGCGACTGTGCTGGTTCCCTTTTATTGGAGGTTCAAGGATCAAACGGAAAAGAGTACCGTATTGTTTCCGTTTTACTGGAGACTACGTCAAAAAAAGGGCTGGAAAGCGGACGTGTTTTTCCCGTTTTATTGGAACCTGAAAAAACAGGAACGCCACCTTTTCATGATTCCACCCTTCTATGCTCAAAATACAAAGGAAACCTACACCGCGGGCTTTTGGCCTCTTGTTCATTATCGGCGGAACAAGAAACATCGAAAGACATGGCTGAATGTATTTCCACTCTTGTGGTACACTCGCGACGATAAGAACAAGACTCACTTTCTGTCCGCCGGCCCATTCTATTCTTCCAAAAGTCCGGAAAAATCCGACAAGGGTTTGGTTCCGCTCCTTTTCTGGGGAAACCGTGGCTCAAAAAGCTACCGCATAGGGTTCCCTTTGTTTTGGGACTTTGCCGACCGAGAAGCGAAAAAGCGCACCATGTTCGCAGGGCCGTTTTTCTATCACCGCCGCGGACATGCACGGGGAGGAGGAATTTTCCCGGTTATTTGGGGAAGCGCGGATGCAGCGGGAATGAGACATCTGACGCTGGCTCCGCTTTTCCACGTCAAAAGAGATCCAACGCGCTTTACGTTTTACACGGGCTTGTTCGGCTTGAGCCGCGACAAAGCCACCGGCGCGCACCATGGATACGTGGGACCCTATGGATGGAGATCCGATTCAAAGCGCCGACACGATGTCTTTTTCCCGTTTTACTGGCGTTTCAAGAACAAAGAGCTGGAAAAAGTCACTAGTTTCATCCCGCCCCTGCTCTACTGGGGTAGACACTCACCTGAGTCCAAGGTCGACCTGGTTTTCCCGTTCGTCTGGTCCAGCCGAAGAATCACGGGCAGAACCACCGTGGTGTTTCCCTTCTGGTGGGACAAGCATGAATATTACGAGAGTCGTACCACTGCTGTTTTCCCTCTGTTTTACAGAAAAAGAAATTACGCGGAAGAGTCATCCACTTGGCTTTTCCCTCCGTCTCTTTATTACAAAAGATCTCCGGAAAGAACTCAGGCAGTTCTTTTTCCGATCATCTGGCATTTCAGCAGGAAAAGAACCGAAGAACCCGTAAGATCAACAACAATAGGGTTCCCTCTGTACTGGGATTTCAGGCGGGCGGATTCCCGCACCACGATTGCGTTTCCCCTTTTCTGGTATTTTGACCGCCCGGATCAAAGAACCGTCGTCGTGCTTAACACCATTTACAGGCGAAGCAAGGAAGACAACTCGTACAATCTGCATTGCATTCCATTCTTCCAGGTAGGCAGACCCAGACCCGGCGATATCAATTGGAACGTACTCGGGGGACTGGTGGGCTATCAGAGAATAGGGAGAAACCGGATGCTGAGGCTCCTGTTCATCCCCATAGAAATGACACCCTTACCGCCTAAAAAACCACAACAAGCGGACGGAAAACAAACGAAAAAAGACAGGCCATCAAGATCTTCCCCCAGAGATGCACCACAGCCTGTTGTGCCGGCGGCGCAGGGACAACCCTCCTTCAGTTCATCCGGCACATGGACTCCGTTTTAAAAGTTTCGCGTGGCGCCCATGCATGCATTCGTTTTTTTCCGGCTGAAACCCCTGGTATTTATGCTCACATTCCTCTCGTCCGCCGGATGCAAAGAAACATCGGAAAAAACAAAGGACGCCAAAAAGACCGAATCATCCAAACCTTCCAAAGCATCTAACAAGACGGGGCTTTCCCTGCACGAACCATCCCCTCCCCCACAAAAAGGAATTGCTCTCGGCCTGTATTCCGAGGATCCGGATTGGTCTTATGAACCCTTACTCGGAGAAATCGCAGCAATCGGGGCAAGTCATGTATCCCTGGTTGTAAACTTCCACCTGGAAACCATATACAGCACGGAAATCCTGAGCCATCCCCGTTACACTCCACCAGACCGCGTGCTGATCAGGGTGATAAGAAACGCTAAACAGGCGGGTTTGGAGGTTTTTCTATTTCCTATTTTGAGAGTGCTGGATAGACCCACGCCTCAGCACTGGCGCGGAAATCTCAAACCCATTGATCCCGAGGAATTGCAAAAAAATTACACATCGCTCATGGTCCGTCTGGCCTCAATCGCTGAAAAGGAAGGAGTCCATTCTTTGAGCATAGGTTCCGAGTTAAGCAGCTTAGACACCGATGTTGAATGGTTCCGGCCGATTGTAGCGGCGGTGCGTGAGAAGTTTTCCGGCAGCATTGTCTATTCCGGAAACTGGGATCATTACTACAACGTAAAGATTTGGCCGCTTGTGGATGCACTCGGCGTGTCCGGATACTTCGAATTGTTGTCGGATGATGAATCCCCTACCCTAGCCGCTCTGACTTCCGCATGGAAGAAACACCGCATCACTATTGAGAAATGGGTCGACAAACAAGACCGACCACTGGTCTTCACCGAAATCGGCTATATGAGCCGCAAGGGATCCGCGCGTAGACCCTGGGATGAAGGTTCCCGGGAACCTGTTGATCTTGAAGAGCAAAGAAAAGCGTACGAAGCTTTTGTAAGGACATGGAACGGCTCTCCCCTGCTCGAAGGCGTCTATTTCTGGAACTGGTACGGATGGGGTGGAAGCGACGATCCTTCCTACACGCCGCGTGGAAAACCCGCGGCAGAGATCATATCCTGGTGGTACGGAGGAACCCGGCCGATGAAATGGTGGGTTCCCCGCTGATCACGATCAGGGCTTTTTTTTCCTTTTAATTCTGGTAGTGTTGCGGAGAAACAAGGCCGATGACTATCGGAACGGCGGTGCCGTTGAAAAGGATTTCAGCCGAACGTTCGCTCCAATTTAAGGAGGTCTTCCATGACCGACATTTCAACAAAATACATGGGAATAACCCTGAAAAACCCTATCATCGTTGCTAGTTCGAGGCTCACAAGCGATCTTGAAGGCTTGAAGGCAGCTGATGACGCCGGAGCCGGAGCCGTTGTGCTCAAATCCATTTTCGAAGAAGAAATACGCAGAAAAGTACACGGTCTTGTAAGTAAGAGCGGTTCTCCGTTCTGGCACTCGCAGGCCATGGACTACATCACCCGTTACGGCCAGGAAGACGCAATGGTGAATTACCTGGATCTGATATCCGAGGCAAAGAAGAATCTTTCGATCCCGGTCATGGCCAGCGTTCATTGCACTTCGGCGAAAGGATGGATGGATTTTGCAAAGAGAATGGAGAATGCCGGAGCCGACGGACTGGAACTCAACCTGCACGTTTTGCCGTCAAACCCCGACATAAGGGCTAAAAAGTACGAAAATGTCTATTACGACGTTTTGATGGAGGTCAGAAAAAACACGAAGCTGCCGATCGCATTGAAGCTCGGATTTTTCTTCTCGTCCCTTGCTCGTACGCTCAGAAACTTGTCGAGAAAAGGAGCCGACGCTCTTGTGCTGTTCAACCGCTACTACGGCTTGGACTTCGATATTGAAAAAATAGAACTGCAATCATCCGATTTCACGAACCGAACAGCGGATTTGAGCCTTCGCCTGCGCTGGATTTCCATAATGACCAACAGGGTCTGTTGCGATCTGGGCGCGACCGGGGGAGTTTTTGATGCATCCGGAGTCATCAAGTTGATCCTGGCCGGAGCGTCGACGGTTCAGGTCTGTTCCGCGTTGTATAAAAACGGCATAGGATACGTATCGGTGATGACCCGTGAACTCCAAGAGTGGATGGAACATCACAACTTCACCTGCATAGAAGACTTCAGAGGAAAACTGAGCCAGTGCGCAAGCGAAAATCCCGCCGCCTACGAACGAGTGCAGTTTATGCGAGACACCGCAGGCATAAAATAACCGCCCTGTAACAAACAGATTCTTGTACAAGAACCATCAGTTTTCCCAATCCCCTGATTTGGCACATGCATTCCGCGGTTTCGGCGGTTGCGAAAACAGAAGGCCTCGGTCTCGCTGCGCAACCGCCTTGATATCAAGCTGCTTTTACGGCCGGTTTCTCGTTGTGAATATGAACATCTCTCTGTGGAAACGGTATCGTACAACCGTTTTCCTCCAGTGCATATTTTATGTTTTCGTTCATCGCAAATTTTACGGGCCAATAGTCGGAAGCCTTCACCCAAGGCCTTACCACAAAATCGACACTTGAATCCCCCAACTCACTGACAGCAACCAAGGGAGGAGGATCCTCGAGTACCCGTTCATCAGCCCGAACGATCTCCTCCATGACCTTTTTCGCCTTCTTAATATCATCATCGTATGAAATACCGAAAACCATGTCGATCCTGCGGGTACCCCGAACGGTGAGATTTTCAATCTTGCCGCTGTATACATTCCCGTTCGGAATGACAAGTTGACGGTTGTCGCCTGTTATCATCACGGTATAGAAAAGCTTAACTGAATCTATTCGTCCCACATCCCCCCCGATCGAAACCCAGTCATCAACCTTGAAAGGGCGAAAAACCAATAACATTACGCCCGCAGCGAAGTTGCCCAGGGATTTTTGCATCGCCAACCCGATGGCTAGACCTGCAGCACCCAAAATCGCTATTGCAGCAGTTGTTTTAACACCCAACCTTTCCAACGCCGCGATGATCACGACGGCGAGAAGAAACGCGTAGGCAATGTCGGAAAGGAATTTTGAAAGGGATTTGTCGGCCTTGGAACGGGTCAACAAATGACCGACACCTCTGGATATCAACTTTGCCAGAAACCGGCCGACCAGAAAAATGACAATCGCCAATATCAGGTTTTTCCCGAACGGCAGAATATAAACATCCAACCATTGCTCCATGCGTGCCGCAGTAAAATAATCCATGTACTAACCTCCTGTTTTTGGTTCTCATTTTTAGTGCATCATATCGACCGAACAGCCGATCTCAATTCATATATAGCAAAGGATCCGAATTAATCCGATGAATTCAAAGGTCTGCTCAAAAACATTTCGTTTTCGGAACCCAATACGAATTCATTTACCATGTTGTTGAAATACAATAGAATCCGGACAAAAAACGCCAGGAAAACCGAATGGAAAATTACTCCCGTAAAGAAAACCACCATAAAAACAAAGACAATAACGATTCATGGAAACTCCTGGAAGGAGAGAACGACGGAAGCAGCCGCATACACGTAAAACTAGTAAAGGGCGACGACCCGGATGATGATTTTACTCCACTGGCCCCTCCGGCCAAGCTTGAGGTTTTTCTGAAACATATAAGCGGCGATCTAATCGAGCAGCTTGACTCGAATGTACATGCCGAACTTGCCGAAGGATTGTATGAGCTTCCATTGGGGCCGTCGGGCGGAGGCGAACCGTTCATGATCGAAATCCCGGCGAACTGCATCTGCTCAATCAGTGTGGCTGCCGGAAAGGATGCATTTGATACTCCGCCGGGAACGCCCGCGCATGCTATCGAAGGAGCAAGGTCCAAAACCCTCGTCACCTCGCTCAACATCGGCTTTTCCAAAAGCCTGATCCTTCCGAACATATTGACGGTGCTCGGGCGACTTCCACGCCTTTTCAGAGATCACAGGGTCCGGGCCGTGAAAAAGGGAATGACCACTATTGTTCATGGACGAACAGCGGAAAATATCGAACGTATCGGCAAGAATTGGGTGAAGATGCTTCAAGGAACCATTGATTCCGTTTATCCGGATGCCGACAAGGTGTCCCAGGCAATCAAGGGTTTGTTTTCTTCTCTTTCCAGAAGTGCCGGGGAACTCGGAAGGGAGTTCATTGGAAGGAAACTTGTAGGAAGGGATTTCGACGAATTTACCAAAGACCTTGAAGCATGGATAAAGGATTTCAAACAAGATCCCGGCAATCAGCCGACAATAGAGCTGGATCGAATAAAGGCACGCCCTGCGTGGTGGAGCGGCCGATGGGTGCTTGAGATTTCGTTTAGCGGCAAGGTGATTTACGGCAAATCAATTGTGCGGAGATTCCGTGACATTGTGCTTCCAAGGGTTATTCTTCCCGCTCCGCACGCGTTGCTGGAAAACCTGCTCGGCCATTCGCCTTTGGCGTCGGCTCAAATGGATGTAGATAAATCATTTTGGGAGGATTTGGCTCTAAAAGCATCCCCGGCATTGAAGAGAATCGACGGCACATTTCGTATACAAGGCCGTTCGCCGATCATCTCCCTTTCTTTTCCCACCACGAATGAAGGTCTCCTGGACCTTGCGGCTCAACTGGATGAAAGCCTGACTCTGGAGGGAGATTTGGCGGCCGGTTTGCAACCCGGCATGGTGAACCTTAGCGTTGAACAACTCACGATAAGCGACCGAAAAAACAGATTGAGTGCAAAGGTTGAAGCGGTGGCAAAGGAAAAAAACGGGGAAAACACCGTAAAACAATTGATCAAAGCGGCATTTGACGGCTCATGGCCACACGACTCCCTTGAGCTTGAAACCAGTATCGACGTTCATCCCGAATCAAGACTCACTTCGCTTTCGGTTGCAGCCGGCAGTTCTCACCCTCTTGCAAAAGGCAGAATAGCGCTCCTTTTCAATGCATCCTCTCTTGCACTCGGCGGGCACCTGGTGTTTCGGACCGGAGCTGAACCCCAATCATTGATATGGGACCGTACGGAAGCATCATTCTCAACCGAATTGTCGCTTGCTCCCGGAAGCGTAATTGACGACGGATTGATCTGTATCAAGCCCGTACTTGAGGGCGGCTGTTTAAACGGAAAACTGCAAAACACACCGGAGGGTTTCATTCAAATCGACCTGGAAGGAAGCGCGGCTACGGAATTGAAAATGTCCGCCCAAATAGAAGATTTTCCGGAACTTGATATAGAAGAAGGTTTGCTCGAAGTATCGGCCCGAGGAAAAATGGATTTCACGGCGAGCGCGAATGTCGCCACTCCCAAAGGCGCCATGCTGGAAATGGACGTCAAATCAGGCATCGCAAGAATCATACTTGAAAGATGCGGTATGGAACTGGGTCGCCGGACCCTTCGCTTGCCCTCTCCGTCCGGGTTTTCGTTCTCGATATCCGAAGCCACCATGGCCACAACAGGGCTCGGACAATGCAAATTTCAATTCTCCTGGGATTTTGGAGGCGAATCCCCGCTGCTTAGCTGCAAACCAACGAGCAACGATGGTGAGATTTTGCGCGAAATAGAAATCTTCGTTCCAGAACTCCGGCAGGGCGATTTCACCATTGACATAAGCCAGGCAGGCGGAGTCCGAATCCTGGGGCGTGAAAAAGGTTTGTACGATGCACATTTCTTCAATGCTTTGGTAAACCCGGGCGCGGAACCGGACAAATGGCTGGAAATCCTGGATAACGATGAAGCCATGGACAAGGTCCTCGGCACACTGTGTCTTTTTTCGCAGGACGCTCGCAAGTTCCTGGAAAAAACAAAGGAGTGGGCGCGCCGGGTCAGAAAGATCCTGAAATCTGAAAAAATCGATGAAATAAAAGATGTTCTTCCGGCAAACCGCATGGCCTTGGTAATCGCAAAAAGCATTGTCGAGCTCGCTGAAATCATGAGAGCAGGCGCCACTGTCAAAATCGGAAAATCTTCCGGCAAGAGCAAAAAACAACAAATCAATAATCTCACAGAAAAAATCCACCGCATTATTCTTCAGGTAGTTGAAGGAAACGGACTTGACATTCCACGGGTCAAAAGAATTTTGAGCTTTCACCTACCGGATCATGATTTTGAATTCGAACTCGATCGCATCCTCCGGATCTCGGCCAACCTTCTCGCACCAACAGAACCCCTGGCGCCCATGACGGCCGAACCGGAAACCCCTCTGGCGGACCTTTCGCGTTATAAAGAAATGTTCAAACGGTTCCCGACTGCGGCTGAGATTTATGAAAAAGCCGAGTCGCCTGATCGGCTATCATGCGAATTCTCCGAAATGATCTCGCTTATCGCTCCCTATCTCACGCTGGAGGGAGTAACGTATTTGCTGAAAACAAGAAACGACTGGGATGAACGACATCGACGTATCTTGAAAACCGTGAGGGAACTCAAAAAAAGAACTCGGATGATATCCGAGGCTTATGGAGGAATTGCTTTCGCTCCTCAAGCCTGGGCGATATCTTTTTTCATCGGAGAAGCCACGCGGAAAAGGTACGCTAAAACAGATACCGGCACACCAACCGGAAGGCCTGCCCTCAAAACAGGAACCTATCGACTTGCAAACGGTTTACTAGGTCCTGAGGAAACCGCTGTTCTGCTCCAGTCGGGTCTTGCGTCTTTCTGGCAGGGGCGGACTGCACAGATCAACGGTCGTCTGCTGATGGACTATATCCGCAGACAACCGGAGACTTTTTTGGCTGAAGTACTCGTAGAGATGTCATCAAGAAGTCCCCGTGCACTAACCAACATTCTCTTCGCGCTTCTGCAATGGGACCAAACCAGGCTGCGAGAAACGCTCCACATGGAGAATTTCCTGGAAAAGAGACTCGGCATTCCAATGCCCAGACTCGACGATCACCTGGCAGGAGGCCGATTTGCACGGGAGAGCCACTATGAGGCCGTGGCTCGAACAGCTCGTGAAATTATACGCAAAGCCGAACCCTATCTCGCATTGAAGGAAGTTCTTCAGATTCATCGGCATCCGGTGACATTAGATGCGATGGAAGTTATAGATGAAGACTCTCTTGCAGCCAAGGCAAGGCGCGCTGTAGAAGAAGCCGAAAACATCGCCCTAAAATGCAATTTCAAAGGAAGCCGGCCTCGGGGTGTCCGCAAAGCCAAACAGGCATATAAAAAAGCATTCGCTGAATGCGCCGCTCTGATGCGACATGACAGCGCTGCTTTTCATGCAAAATGGTTCAAGGAATTCTGGAGCCGCAACTACGAAGCTCTGATGGTCCTCTCCGTGGTGAGAAACATACAAGCCAATATCGACAAAACCCCCCAATGGTTGGAGCGAATGACAAAAAGATCAAACAAAAAAGCCACCGGGGGTTTTGATCCGAAATCAACGAGGGACTCATTCGAAGAATCAAGAGAAACTTTCAAAAATGAGCAGGCGCTGATCGACCGTGTCATCGAAGCGCTATACCATTTCGAGCCGGACAGGAGACGCTTGAAAGCGGACCCCCTTGTGCGATTGTCCATTGATCCTCCTTCGGGCAACTATAATTTCACCATCATAAGCTGCATGGGTGTCATCACCGAAGGCGCCAAAGGACTCGAATTGAAAGACGCATATTCCAGGCTGGAGGAACAGCGGTCCATCAAGGTTATCCGCGCCGACACCCGGACTGCGCGTTCCCTGGAGTACAACGCCGCCCGGGTTGAAGACGCTCTGAAAACAGTTCACACCCCGTGGGGTTACATAGGCTACAGCCAGGGCTGTGCCAACGGGCTCCAAGCGGAATCCCGCCTCCTGGGCGGAACTCCGGCACAGCAGAAACTGGTGGGAGAACTGCGATGTCGACACCTGCTTTTTTCCGCGATGAACGGCTCGGCCCACGGAACATGCGGAGACATGAAATTTCTGCGCGCAATGACCGAAGGAGATAAATTTCTGAAACATTACCAAGCCGTACTATCCAGAAAAGCAGTGGAATCCGCGTTGAAAAACATACGTCTCCTGCTGGACTCCAGGCTGGTCGTACATACACTGGGCGGCGCTCATTCCCTTTCGCACGTTGGTGTTCAGCCCCTGGCCAGGGATGGGCAATTCCGTTACGACGTACCCACCACGACCGTAAGGGGCATCGTGGAAGATGAGTTTCTTCCGGAAGCGCTCGAGTTTCTGAGCAACGTCCTGACAAAACAGATCCAGAGCGCGGATCATGATACGCAAGTCACGACATGGGAAGCGGTCGGCCACCCTGTGTGGGTATTGTCTCCCATGGGTCGCGTGCTGGAGCTTTGTGATATAGGAAGCCTGGTTCAGCGGACACACCACTGGTCGCCTCTTTTATATACCACCGAGTTCATAACCACGGATAGAGATCATGAAAGAATGGTCTATCATTTCCCCAAGGACCGTCACGTGTTTCCCTGGATTGAAGTAAACGCCCGGTTCGGAAACATAGAAACAATTTAACGTTCCCCCGCTTGTTAGGGTCAATGCGTTTTCTTTCCGAATTCTCTTCCCCTTTTGATCGCGTTTTCCCCGAATTTCTCACGCAATGTATCCATTGTCTGCTCCAATTTGCGTTTCTCCCCACCTGATGAAAAAAGTTCTCCCTGAACCGGTTCCCCGGCGGACAATAGATCGAACGCCGCCAGTCCTACCAATCTCATGGGACTCTTCAAGTTGAATTCATCCAGCAGACCCACCCCGGCCGAAAACAAGTCGTCGGCTGAATCGGTCGGTTTTCGGAGAGCCGCCTGCCGGGTGTAGAGCTTGAAACCCCTGGTCTTGAGCTTTACCCGGACGCCGTGGGCTCTCAGTCCTTTCTCTCTCAACCGGCGCGCCGTTTCATCCGCTGCACGGCGCAAATGGGGCCGAATCGCTGCAGCTCCCTTTACATCGCTTTCCAGTGTGAACTCCGCTCCAACGCTCTTGCGGTCCCTTTGTGGTTCCACTTTTCTTGGATCGATCCCACGCGCAAGGTCGCAAATAACGCTTCCCAAAGCCCCCAGTCCTTCCCTTAGAATCTCCGCGTCCGCGGACGCCACATCGCCTATAGTCTTGAATCCAAGTCTCACGAGTTTATCAACCGTCTTGGGACCGACACCCCAAAGTTTGGACAACGGCAAGGGGCTGAGAAAATCCTTAACTTCGTCCGGAGGAACAATGGTGATCCCGTCGGGCTTGTGATGATCCGACGCCGTCTTGGCGGTGAACTTGGTATTCGAAGCGCCCACGGACACCGTTAGATCGGTCTCCTCACGCACCCTTACCTTTATCATCCGCGCCATCCTCAAAGGATCTCCGAAAATATTCTCCGAACCGGTCATGTCCAGAAAGGCCTCATCCAAACCCAAAGGTTCAACGAGAGGCGAAAATTCGCCCAAAACCGTCATGATTCCAGCCGAGGCATCTTTGTAGCGTGAAAATCGGGGGGCCAAAAAAACTGCATCAGGACAACGACGCCGCGCTTCCACCATCGGCATCGCGCTCTTTATGGAATACTCCCGCGCCTCGTAACTCGCGGCCGCCACCACCCCTCTTTTTCCCAACCCGCCCACTACCACGGGCAGCCCCGCCAAATCCGGGTTGTCACGCTGCTCCACGGATGCGAAAAAAGCGTCCATATCAGCGTGAAGAATTATCCTATCCCACTTCTGAACCGGTTTGCTTTCCATGATTCCTGCACATCGCCGCTTTTCCGGCTCATCATCGAATCAAGGCATGGACATGCAGTCCGCGGAACAACCATCCCCGTCTATGTTGTTCCCGTCGTCGCACATTTCGCCCGGATCCAGAATGCCGTCGCCACAGCGCGGAATTGTGCAATCCGTGCGACATAATACCGGAACATCATCCGCGCTGATAAACAGATCACGTGACATATCAAGCTGATGCAGATGACTGTTCTGATCAACCCATACCCACTCCGTTATACCGCTTTTCCAGGTCGGGCGAACCACGATATCCCAGCTGTCCGGAAACGATATACCTTGTATAATTCCGCCATCGGTGTTCATCCAAAACCACCAATCCCCATAATATGATGTCGGGCTGTCTTGGTAAAACTCGCCCGGATCGTCGGACAACCCGAGAGATGTACCCTCCGGCAAACCAATGACTTCGAACTCAACTTCCGACACCGGCTGAACCTCGCCCGTTGCATTGTAGCTGACGCCGTGAATAAAAAACAAACTCATGATCCCGGTGTTGTAATCCCGGTAAAGGAAAGCCACCGAACGTCCGGCCGCTTCGTAACCGGTATGACCGCTGCCGAACACATAGGAATAAAAATTCACTGCGCTCGTCCACCTCTGAACGGGTTGCACGGGCAAAAACAAACCGCTGTCCTGCCAGACAACGAGTCCGTACCGATCCTCGTTGTTCAAACCCTCATCGCATTCCTCTCCGTATTCCAATATCCCGTTTCCACATGTACCGCAATACATGTTGATCGAGTAGTTGCCCGACGCTCCGTTCCGCCCATCAACCACTATGTAATAAGTACGGCCGGCTTCAGCGAGAAACGTCGCCGAAGTGGAGCCGTACGCTATACAATTCATGGGGTCGCAACCGTCCGTCCCGTCGATCACGAAAACATCCAGGTTCGGGTTCGATGAAGAAAGCACGACCGTAACATGGTTGTCTTCCACGGCATCGAAATAATAAGTGTATTCTCGACCGCTTTCATTCCACCCGACGCATGAATAAGAGTCCACGAGCTGAGTCGACCCACCCCACTCGGTGCTCCATGAATCCCACCCGCCGCAGTTAAGCGGCCAATCGGGAACACAGAAATGGTAGCAGCCCGAAGTATCAAAAGTGCAATCATCGTTGCATCCCAATACCCCTGCACCGTATCCCAGGGATTCGCACGTAGCCCCGCCCAGATCCGCCCCGTCGCACTGCTCGCCCGGCTCAATAACCCCGTTTCCACATTCATAACTGTAACAACCACTCGTATTGAAAGTGCAATCATCGTTGCAACTCAAAATCCCTCCATCATATCCCAGCGAAACGCATGTGGCGCCGCCCAGATCCGCCCCGTCGCACTGCTCGCCCGGGTCGATAACCCCGTTTCCACATTCATAACTGTAACAACCACTCGTATTGAAAGTGCAATCATCGTTGCAACTCAAAATCCCT
>SLPX01000205.1 GCA_007131745.1 Myxococcales bacterium | reverse complement strand
GTGCGTGGGCTTCCGACCGTTGGGATGACATTTTCACCGGTGAACTGGGTGAGACCACTGAAAAACTCAATGTTTTCAAGGTGGCCGCTTAGAAAATTTCCACTTTTCGGAATTGCGCCCGCCGTTTTCCCGGCAGCAGAATCGATCTGCTCAAGCATATCGATTGCAAAACACAATTCCCCGGAAACCGGGCTGGCGGATGGAGCCTGTTCGTGGTATGGATTGGTCTGGGCTGATGAGAAGAAACCAAAATGCCCTTCAGAAAGCATGCGCTTGGAATGTCGATCGGATATCCACTGCAAAAATACTGCCGGCTCCTTTTCGCCGCCACACTTTGTTTATTCAACGGTTGTGGAAGTTGCAGACGCGAAAAAGAAAAAGAAATCTGGGCCGTGGAAAAAGTGGAACTCACCACTAAACAAAGCTTTTCAAGGAGAATTGAAGAACCTCCCCCTTTGAAAAAGCTCGGAAATATCGCAAAAATTGAATACACGAGCGAACTGGATGAACCCTTTGTCTTTAGATGGCCCATGGAAGATCTTGATATCACATCTCCGTACGGTCATCGGATGCATCCAATCGTGGGAAGCGTCCTGTTTCACAAGGGGGTGGACTTGGCCGCGCCCAGGGGTACGCCTGTCATGTCCACCGGACCCGGTATCGTGGAATTTGCCGGAGATCTGCCAATCACCGGGAAAACCGTGATCATCTCACACCCGGGAGGATATCAAAGCCTTTATGCACATCTAGAAGAAATACTCGTGTGGGAAGATATGGTTCTGGACAAGGGCGCCCCACTGGGCCTCATCGGATCAACCGGGCGATCCACTGGTCCTCACCTTCATTTTCAGTTCAACAAAGACAACGACAGTGTAGACCCGGGCAAACTGCTGGGAACAGTGATCGATCCCGATGAATCTGATCAATCAATTACAGCGGTCTACGAGGACATGACAAATGAATGAACTTCATTTAAGCGAACACCATAAAAGCGAACTACTAAGAATTTCGAGGGCCACGCTTGATGAATATCTTCTCTCCGGAATGATTCCACCCGGCAAACCCCATTCGTTCATACTGCTGCAAAACTCCGCTGCTTTTGTAACTCTCAAGACAGAAGAAGGCAGCCTGAGAGGATGCATAGGCACCTTCGCCGCGGATAAACCGCTTTACAAAACCATCCAGGAGATGACGGTCGCCGCGGCAACGCAAGACCCCCGCTTTCCACCCGTGGTCGAGGATGAAACCGACAGTCTCACCATCGAAATCTCCGTGTTGTCGGGATTGAAAGAAGTCGCGGCCGATGATGTCCAGGTTGGAGTCCACGGCGTATTTATCACCAGGGGACGTCAAAGCGGAGTTTTGCTGCCCCAGGTTCCGGTCGAATACGGATGGGGCCCCACGATCTTTCTGCAGGAAGTCTGCCGAAAAGCCGGCCTGCCCGCGGATGCATACAAGCTTCCGGACACCAAGATCGAAGTTTTCACCGCACAAGTGTTTTCCGAATAAGCCATCTTCGAAAACAATGCCGGTTCCGGATTTTCAGCGGGATAGTCCAAAACAATCGTGGAGGGCCACCGCAGCCGAACACAAGGCCTCGCTCTTTACGAGGCATGATATGCTTGTATGCGAGTCAGCAGATTGATAAATCTCTATTCCGGCATCAGTAAGGCTTCCTACAATCGCGGCCATTACTCCCGGAACTCCTCTCATACCGGCCCCCACCGCGGATACCTTTGCAAATCCCTTTTCAATCCCAACATCCAGCTCGAATCGTCGAAATAATTCTCTGGCTTTTTCCGTCCGGGTTTCCTTGATCGTAAAACACATTTCACTCGGAGATACGTTGATCAAGTCCAAGCTGATCCCCGCTTCGGCAAGCGCTTTGAGCACCTCCAGGCGTTTCGCCGCGGACAAACCAACCGTTGAAACCTTGACCTGTGCAAGATCGGAGATGTGAGCAATTCCCGACACCACTGCATCCCCTTTTATCGGCACCCCCTCAACCAGCTTCAGGCGATCCGCTATGAGGGTTCCGGGGTCATCGGAAAAAGCGTTCTTTATCCACAGGGGTACGCCGCCTTCAACGGCAATTTCAGCCGCCCTCGGATGGATGACCCTTGCCCCCAGATGAGCCATTTCGCACACTTCCCGGTAGGTGAGTCGTTCAACACATGTAGCCCCCGGAACAATCCGGGGATCAGCCGTCATTATGCCGTTTACATCGGTGAACACTTCAACCCTTTCAGCTTCCAAGGCACAACCCAGCGCAGCAGCCGTAATATCGCTCCCGCCCCGTCCCAGGGTGGTCACGCAACCGGTATCCGTCACTCCCTGGAAGCCCGCCACAACAACGATTTGCCCCATCCTCAATCGTTCAATAATCATGTCGGGCCTGATCCTTCGAATGTGAGCCTCGCCGAAATCAGACCCTGTCAATATTCCTGCCTGCGCACCCGACATCGCGCAACTGTCATATCCCGCCTTTCGCAATACCCCTGCAAAGACCACGGCTGAAATGATTTCACCACAGGAGAGAAGCAAATCCATCTCGGGCGTCGCCGCCATCATGCAGGCTGCGGATCCATCCAGCAACCCAATCAACGTATCCGTCGCATAAGGGTCCGGCGCCCGCCCCATCGCGGAAACCACTACCACCACCGAAAAACCATCATTCTTTGCGTTTCTCACTCTTAAAGCCGCTCGTTCCCGGTTTTCCTCATCCCGCAACGAACTGCCCCCGAATTTCTGAACCAAGATTTTCAATTACACGACTCCTTGCCGATGCCGTCCGGGCCGGCTGAAAATCATTTACAGTACATGTACTCCGCGATCTGGACAGCGTTCAGTGCAGCTCCCTTGCGGATCTGATCTCCCACCACCCACAAGTTCCAGCCTCTTTTCACCGAAGGGTCACGTCTCACGCGTCCCACGGAAATTTCATTTCTTCCGGTCGAGATCACGGGCATTGGATATTTGAAATTATCGGGATCGTCAACGAGTTCCAACCCCGGAGCATGGGCCAAAATACCCTTCACCCGAGTCTCATCCGCTTCTTCCTTGACCTCCACATTCAAAGCCGCTGCGTGGCATCGAAAAACCGGCACTCTCACGTTCGTGACGGATATCCGCAATTCCGGAAGTGAAAGTATCTTCCGGCTTTCATTGACCATCTTCCACTCTTCTTTCGTATAACCACCTTCATCGAACACATCTACATGAGGAATAAGATTGAACGCCAGCGGATAATGGGTGGAAGCATCCCCGTAGGGAAAGATCGATGGATTCACATCCAAACCTTCCAAAACCGCGGCGGACTCCCGCTTCAATGCCGCTATCCCTTTCGCTCCAGCGCCCGACGCTGCCTGGTAAGTTGAAACCACAATCCTTTCGATTCTAAGCGCATCATGCAAAGGCTTGAGAGCGGTCAAAACGATGATGGTGGTACAGTTGGGATTGGCCAGAATGCCTTTGTGCCCGGCTGCATCCGCGGCGTTCACCTCGGGTATGATCAGCGGCACATCGGGATCCATTCTGAAAGCCGAGCTGTTATCTATGACCAGTGCTCCCCCTTTGACAGCAACCGGCGCCAGCCTTTGCGACACTCCACCCCCGGCGCTGAAAAATACCAGGTCCAGGCCGACAAAAGTTTCTTCACCGGCTTCTTCCACCGACAAAACCCCGAACGGAGTTTCGACCTTCTTCCCCGCGGAACGTTTTGAAGCGAGCAATCGCAATTCCTTTATGGGAAAAGAACGCTCGTGCAGGATTTCAACAAGTTCCTTTCCCACAGCGCCCGTCGCACCGACCATTGCAACGCGTAATCCATTCATGATCCAAAACTCCAATCATCTTTCCAAAGTGCGAGCAGCATGTTCCGTACAATCAAGGCCGTTCTAAGGGCTGACTCAAAAGCCTATTCCAAGATCACGTTTCCCCCTGAAACAACCCCTATGTCAATTCCTCCTTCGCATTCCACGCCCTGTTCCGGTGGGTCGTTGTCCCATGTGTTTCCCACCGCATATACAACCGCTTCCGAGATCACGCACAGATCGGCATTGTCGTTTCTCACCAGAAAATTACCCCCGGGATTGTCAACAGTGCCGAGATCCAAAAGCGCGTTCTCCGTTCCCTCACCGGCCACAAACCCGAAAGAACCGAGTTCCATGGTGGAATTGCGAACCACAACCTCGACATCACCCGTGGCTTCGATCGCTGTGCCGATGCCGAGGAAATACTCGCTTGCAAACTCTGCAACGCCTCCATCCCCTACCCTGACACCGTACCCGAAATCCCCGCTGTATGCATTGCCGTCTAAAACGAGTGTCGCCCCCTGCCGCGCATCGATCGCTGTCCCACCAAAAACAGAACCTACAAACCAGTTGGAATCAGCGGTCAAAACAACTTCCGACATTTCAATCTCAACACCAGGAAGAGAAGCCGCCTGGATCACGTTATTCTCCAGCAAAACATTTCCGGGCCGGGAAATCCGAATCGCTGCTCCTACCGGTTTAATAGTGAATCCGCGGACAACATCGCCCCCGCCCATGTCAATAGCGGGAGATCCGCCCACTATGTTGGCATCCTCACTCGGAACAATCGCTATCAAAACCATATCCCCCGGCAAATTCAACGGAAACTCCTCGCCGTTCGATATGTCCAGCTTGCCCGGCCATACACCTATCGACATCCCCGAAGACGCATCCTGGAGCGCGCGCGTAATGGTTCGGTAGGGGTTCTGAGCAGAACCGTCGCCGTCTTCATCGTCACCTGATTCCGGATCCACGCAAAGATCCTGTATGCATGAACCGATAACCCCTCCATCCACTCTTGCATCATCAGGTTGTGGGGACGAATCCATCCACTCTGTATCGCCATCGTCCGGTACATGTGCATCAACCTTATCACCCGACCCCGAATCTCCACATCCCCCGTTCAGAAAAAACAAGCACCAAACCAATGCAAAACAAAAAGCTGAGCGGTGCCGCACGAAACTTCTCCCCAAAAACTCCATCCGTTCCATCGCCGACCCGCAAACCACGGCCGCTCGTTTCACCATTGCCATTTTTTTCATTTTCATGATCCGCTCCTTCACACTCATGTAAAAACCATCGGGCCGACCCCTTCCGAAATCAAACCTTTTTGTTGGGCGTAAAAGCCTCCAAAGTTCCATCGGGCAACTCTCTCGTTTCATAGTCTCCGAAAATATTCGGCGCCTCCTTGCGCATTATATCCAATATTTGGATGGCCACCCGTCGGATCTCTATCTCCGCGTGTTCCGAGGATCGCAATTCGATATAGTGTCTCAAGGTGCGAGCGTTCGCGCTCCAAAACAGGTATGTCTCGGTGGAATTCGGCATGATCCCACGCGCCGCGCTCCTTACCGTCTTTATCCGGAGAGTCGATTCGGGTATCAGCTCTTTCAGATCCGCGCTCAGGATCTTTATCAGCTTGTCATAGCTTTCCTGCGCCTTTTCTATCGCGTCCATCCAGATCTTCTTCGCCTCTGGATTTGCCTCCACTATGGGCTGGGAAATCTGTCCAGCGTCATCTTCTTTGACGTATCGTTGAGACCGCTGCGATATCGCCACCCCGGCGCGATGCCTCACGTGCTCATGTGAAAAAACACGCGACACCCCTGCTATGATGAAATTCCAGTTAGCATGCTCCAGCACCGACCCGTGACCAAGCTTTATGATATTCGCAAGATAGGGGCTTATCTCGTTTCTTCCCTTTCCGTACGCGTCATAACATATTTTTCCGGCCGTCATGCAAAGCAGTTCAGCAGCGTTGTCGGTGTCAACATTCCATGTCCTCGAATGCTTCTCTCCGTCCCCGTTTACCGGTTCACCCCTGATCAAAAAATTCACTCCCTCGTCTTCGAAAAAACCGGCCAATCCATCCAAATTCAGTCCAGGTCTTCCCACAAGGTAAACTCTGGGCTCATAAACAAATCTTATTTCCGAAATGTTATCTCCCTGCATTGCTTTCTCCCTTTTATCGATTTCCAGTTTTCCTGCTCCGCAAATCATTTGTCATCGTTCTAATTTTTTGCTCCGACAAATCCGAATCCTAGCTTCCGCATGGATGCAGGGTCAAGTAAGGGTTTCTCCTTTCCACGGCAAACCTTGGAAACCCTCTCTATAGAAAAATTTTCCATCTTTTTCAAAAAACCACTTGACACCCCCCTGTTATTCCGGTATTCAAGTACCGAAATGCTGATTTTAATCAAAACAGGAGATTTCCAATGAAACGCTACCGGAGAAAGATCATAAAAATCGATCAGGAAAAGTGTAACGGCTGCGGGCTGTGTGTCGACGCGTGCCACGAGGGCGCGATACGCATCATCGACGGTAAAGCAGTGCTTGTGGATGAAAGTTACTGCGACGGGCTTGGAGACTGTATCGGAGAGTGACCCGAAGACGCTATTACCATCGAAGAAAGAGAGGCCGACGCATTTGATCCGGACGCGGTGGAGCAGGCCAAAAAATCCGGGTTGGAAGACATTGAATCCAGATCGTGCGCGAATGGATGTCCGGGCGCAAGGGCGATGAAGCTTCAACCGGCTACAATCGGACCGCCGATAACAACTACAAAAATACAAGACCCGACAAAATCGGAGTCCACCGAAAAAACGCCCGCACAACCCGAACCTTCCATGCTCTCGAACTGGCCGGTTCAGCTTCGCCTTCTGCCTTTGCAAGCACCTTATCTCAATGGGGCGAGACTCCTCCTTTCTGCAGACTGCGTTCCGTTCGCGGTTCCCGACTTTCACCGCAGGTTTCTAAAAGGCCGAATCGCGGTCATGGCATGTCCGAAACTGGATAGCGACATCCAGCAATACGTGGAAAAGCTCACTGCCATGTTTTCGATGCACAATATTCCCGAAGTGGTGGTTCCCTTCATGGAAGTTCCCTGCTGCACAGGCCTTGTACGAATCGTGGAAGCCGCGCTCTCGGCCGCCCAGAGCAATACCATATTAAGGCTTATCAAGGTCGGCATCTCCGGCGAAATACTCGACACACAAGACTTGAAGTTCGGGGATGAAGGGAAGATTTCCGCTTGAAAAACCGAGCATCAAGCATTGATTAAACATTGGAAATATTTCCGATACCAAAAAGAGGGTCAAATGGACAGCATATTGAAAATTTCCGAAGCCGCGGCTCTGGGTCTGCACGCCATGATTCACCTCGCCGGCATGGAACCCGGAAAACCCGCCGCGGTCGGTGAAATCGCGGAAAAACTGTCGGTTTCCGAAAACCACCTCGCAAAAGTCATGCAAAGATTGAACAAAGCAGAACTCACTGCATCCAGGAAGGGGCCGAAAGGAGGGTTTTTCCTGAAAAAAAAACCTGAAGACATCTCGTTCCTGGATATCTACGAAGCCATTGAAGGCCCACTTCCGTCCAATTTCTGCCTTCTCCCCCGTCGAATGTGTCAACCGGGCGGTTGTGTACTCGGAAACCTTTTACAAGAAGTCTATAAACTCACGGCCAAAAAGTTCGGTGAAACCACTCTTGCCGACTTCAAGCCCGTATCAAAAAAACGGAACAAACAAAATCAGAATCAACTCAAGGAGGAATGAACATGACAATGTTTTGCTATCAGTGTGAACAAACCGCCGGAGGCAAGGGATGTGAAAAATTCGGCGTCTGCGGCAAAGATCCCCATACCGCGGCGCTTCAGGATCTCCTTTTCTACACGGCAAAAGGCGTGGCCCGCTACGCTCATCGTGCGAATGAACTTGGCGAAAAAAACATCAACGTTGACCACTTCGTGGTCGAAGCTCTTTTCACCACCGTCACCAACGTTAATTTCGACCCCGACCGGCTGGAAAAGCTTATCAAGCAAGGAGTAACCCTGAGAGAAGAAGTTCGCGCTCAATACGAAACCGAAGCGCGGAAACAGGAAAAAGATGTTGAAGTCCTGGAAGGTCCGGCAGCATGGACGCCTGAAACCACTCGTGCAGGCCTCATTGCGCATGCACAAAACATGAGCATTAAGGCCAGGATGGACAAGGCCGGCCAGGACGTTACCGGACTGGAAGAACTCATCACTTACGGTTTGAAGGGTTCGGCCGCGTACGCTCATCACGCGCGGATCCTGGGCCAAGAAGATCCTGTTCTCTACGCTTTCTTTCATGAAACCCTGGACTACCTGGCCGAAGGAAATCACGACATTCAAAGCCTGACTGCAAAAGCTCTCGAAGTGGGGGAAAAAAACCTGCGGGTCATGGAACTGCTGGACAAGGCCAACACGGACGCGTACGGCCACCCCCGCCCGACCCCCGTCCGCATAGAACCGTTGAAAGGAAAAGCAATCCTGGTATCGGGTCATGATCTGAAAGACCTCGAAGAACTCCTGAAACAAACACAAGGAACAGGGATCAACATATACACACACGGAGAAATGCTCCCGGCCCACGGATACCCGGGGCTAAAAGAGTATACCCACCTCGTCGGCAACTACGGAGGAGCGTGGCAGGACCAGGCCGAAGAGTTCGATAACTTTCCCGGCGCAATACTCATGACGACCAACTGCATCCAAAAACCCAGGGATTCATACAAGAACAGGATTTTCACCTGCGGCCTGACCGCGTGGCCCGGTGTCACCCACATTCAAAACAGGGACTTCGCCCCGCTCATCAAGGCCGCACTCGCTGAAAACGGGTTCGAAAACGACGGCGAAGACAAGACAATCCTGGTAGGCTTCGGCCGCAACGCGGTCCTGGGAGTCGCTCCTCAAGTGATCGAAGCGGTAAAAAACAGCGACATCCGCCACTTCCTGCTCATCGGCGGGTGTGACGGCGCCAAATCAGGCCGGAACTATTTCACGGAAATAGCGCAAAAAGCCCCTAAGGACACCGTCATCCTCACCCTGGCATGTGGAAAATTCCGTTTCAACAAGTTGGACTTCGGAGACATCGGTGGAATCCCGCGGCTGCTGGACGTAGGTCAGTGCAACGACGCATACTCCGCTGTAAAAATTGCATCCGCTCTCGCTGACGCTTTTAACACCGATGTAAACGGCCTCCCCCTCTCACTCGTCCTGTCATGGTACGAACAAAAAGCCGTGTGCATTCTTCTCTCGCTCCTGCACCTAGGAATAAAGAACATCCGGTTGGGACCCTCCCTCCCCGCATTCGTCACACCGCCCGTGCTAGGTGTTCTCTCCGAAACATTCGGCCTCAAACCGATCACCACCCCGGAAAAAGACCTGGAAGACATCCTCGCCTGACAGCAACCCGATGATTCCCCAAAACATTACCCACAAGCCCCACACCCTTATGCGGAATATTTGCAAGCTCGATCATATCGACTTTGATACGTCCATTGATCCTGTCCGGATGTTCATGGCATTTCTGATTTGCAGTTTTGCGGTACAGGAAAAGTCCGCTTTTATGGGAATTTTCCGCTTTTTTTTTCTGAATCCTCTTTCTGCAGGTTTTACTGAAGAACACTTACCGATTGAAAAAAACATTTCCCAGTTTGTAAACATCTAATCACTCCTGGTTTTCTTGTCTCCTTTTCCTTCTGTTAACGCCATATCGAATCTCTTTCTCTTCCGGCACGTATTTTGCTCTGAATGTCCGAATGAAAGATATGACGGCTATAAAGAAGCGATTAATTCGATTCTTGCATATCGACAGGATCAAGGAAGAAGAGTGCAACCTCAATGATTGGTACAATTGTGGGAAAGAAAAGAACAATGGTTCAAGAAGAGAAACCGACAAACACAAAGAAGAAAAGAAGAAATGAAAAGCCTAATAAACCCCGGACCAGTTCCGACAGGGAAGTGGAAATGAGACGATCGCGGAAAGATGAAACAGACGGTTCAGAAAGAGAACCGTTTTTTGATGAAACCACCGGCGCGTCACAGGGCAGCTTCGAAGCGGCGAAGGGGGCCCGACCGGCGACTCCACCGGATCCGGGAGGCCCGCCAAAATACCGTGATTTAACTGTAAAACCGGAAGATTTGGGTCTGCGGTTTCTGCAAGAAGTGACTCAAAATCCACAACCTGAACTGGAAGAGCGAAATGAGGATCCTGAAGATGAACTGAGTGAAGAAGAGCGCCGGAGAGAAGAGTTGTTGCCAAAAGAGGAACTCCCGGAAACGCAAAACAACGATACCCAATAGCGGAAACAGCAAAGGGAAGAAAAGAATCGGCACTGTACCCGTTTAGAGACTTCTATCAAGAAAAAGGAGAAACATTATGCAATTACTTGTGAGTTCGAAAACCGATTACCTTAAAAAAACTGCGGTTATCTTATTGTGTTTGACGGGAGTTGTTTTCCTGCCGTCATGTGAAACGGATGGACATAGTAATGATTTGGATGGTGAATACACGATGAATGTGTATGACCCGTCAGGCGCAACAGAGATTATCCACCTGCACGCTGAGCGGCTGCCATCACTGGATGGATATACTATATGCTTGCTATCGGATTTTTTGTGGGAAGCGGAACGCACAATGCCCCGGATAGCCGAAAACCTTTCTTATAGTCACCCGGATGCCCTTATTGTCCCTTCGGATGAGTTGCCGGATATTTATCGTCTGCACTTAGATGATGTAGAAGCAGCAGTTGAAGAGAAAGGATGTGACGCCGCTATTGTCGGCAATGCAGCTTGAGGCTCTTGTGCTTTAGAGTGCGGCCGTGCTGCTGCACACGTTGAAAGCTTAGGTATTCCTACTGTAACAGTTACTCGCTACGGGTTTGCCGACGTAGTCGCAAATTCTTTTGCCAG
Organism: Myxococcales bacterium; assembly: GCA_007131745.1. The sequence continues at coordinate 2,295 of SLPX01000205.1, read as the reverse complement.
CATGGGGTTCTCTTCAGAGGCGGCACAGGTGATGTATCCCGAAGCGATGTTTTGGCCCGGTGGCAGCCTCGAGCCCATCGATGAGAATATGGACGCTCTGGTCGAAGGCCTGACATACTGGGAGCCGGAGATCCGGGAAACCGGCATTTTTACTCCTGAACTAATTACTATAGTCGCTGAAGACCGCGAGAGCGCGGTAAAAGAAATGAATAATCTGTTTGTACGCAATCTCTGGTCGGATGGTCTGCCAGTCAACCCACCGACAGCAACGGCGGTTGAACGAATGCTGACCGGCACTGACCGGTCGCGAGAAGAAAACATAGGGCACATAATGCCGCGAGGAGGTGTCGCAACAGTGGAATCTCTCGCCGTTTTGATGCATATGGCTGGAGGCCGGCCTGAATATATGCCTGTATTCATAGCGGTTGTTGAAGCCTTGGTGGATCCGAGACTTCATCATGAGCGAATGAACACGACGACCTGTTCTGTCTACCCCGTGGTCTTGGTCCATGGACCGATCGCTTCCGATATTCGTCTGAGCAGTGGATACGGTTGCTTGGGTCCGGATCCGAATCGGACGGCAGGGGCGGCAATAGGTAGAGCGTTGAGGTTTGTGTTGCAAAACATGGGCGGCGCTGTGCCGGGGAACACTAGTATGTCGATTTTCGGAGGACCGGCTCGGTTTACCGGCTTGGTATTTGCTGAAAATGAAGATGCTTTGCCTGAAGGCTGGCAGTCTCTTGCTGAAGAACAAGGGTTCGAGCGAGGTAAAAACGTGGTCACCGTGTACTCCGTCTCGAGCACTACGAATGTACCGGGAGGCGAAGCTGGAACTCAGGATGCCGTGCTTGCATCACTGAATCGCGCGGCCGGGGCCATGAGCATCCCAAATGGCAATTATTGGTTCGATCCAACGCCCTACAATGAAGACGGATCAGCCGGTATCCTCTTGATTGGGCCGGGTACGGCACAAGGGTTGGTGGATGAAGGATGGTCCAAATATGATGTTCAAGAGTATCTGTGGGAAAACTCGAAAGTGCCTGAACATCATATAACACCCCTCATAGATGCGTGGTGGGTACCGGACCCAAGCAATCTCGAATTTCCTATGCCGATATCAGTGAATCCAAGCGGGATTGAGATCGTAGTCGCGGGCGGAGAACAGTCGGGCCACATGATGTGGCTGCAGGTGGGATGCTGCCCCGAGCGGTTGGTATCCCGGGAGGTGGAAATACCACGGGACTGGGGCTTTTTGTTGGAACAGGCTGAAATCGACCTCGGTCCACCGGCCAGTGACTGAAAAGGAGAGCTTTGATCAGCGCGAGTCTTTGGGAGTTGCAGTGATCATTTCCGGAAGCTCTCCCAAGTTTTTGATGTGACGATCGCCATCCACTTTGAGCCCCACCGTGTAACAACCCGCTCGCTTGCCGGCGATCATGTCTTCTGCGGAATCCCCAACCACAACCGCCTCATGCGGTTCAACACCGACGGCGCTGCAGGCATGAAGAACCATCTCCGGGTCGGGTTTGCCCCGGCTTACAGCGTCGGAAGTCACCACTTCCTCAAAATAACTGTCCAAGCCGAACCTGGAAAGAATCTGACGGGTGCAATTTTCAGTCGTGTTTGTGATTACCGCTAGAATTACACCTATTTCACAAAGGTGTCTCAGTGCTTCATCAACCCCTTCCATCATTTCCACGCCCAGCGCATGCTTTGGAAAAATCTCTTCACAAAAATGTGCTCTGTCGGCGCCAATCTCGGCAAGGTTTTTGTTCAGATCACGACCCCAATACTTGGAATTAAAAGTTCGGCGATCCACCCCGGCGGATTCATTAAACGCCCTGAACCAAGCCTCTCGAGATTTCACGAGCACCCCATCCATATCCAGCAAAACAGCTTTTACGTTTATGACGCTGTTCATTTCTCCATCGGTTTTTTCTTTTTCCGACATATCTTTTTTTTACCATCCATTCCGGTGTTGACCCAACTCTTGAAACATTCACAAACGTTCTCAAATATTTTTCATGTCACAAATATTACTTTTTACAATTGAAATGGACGCGGTAACATCGCGACGTTACTCTGTGAAAGAGTTATGAGGTGTGAGAAAAACTATACAGGTTCTCTTTGAGACCCGGACAAACGCGCTCGCAGGGCCGGCGGTCATGTCGACATTTTGTTTTCACACGCATTTTGTACCGATCCGGATGAAAGAAAACATGAAAAATCATTACGCCGTATTGATGTTCATTTGTATCCAAGCTCTCTCTTTTGCAGGGTGCGGGAATAACGAAG
>SLPX01000367.1 GCA_007131745.1 Myxococcales bacterium | reverse complement strand
TGCATTCATGGCGATTTTCCTCCTGCTCAACTTCGGCGCTCAGGAAGCATTCGCGGACTCGAAACCCGACAAAAAAGGGCGGATGGAAAAGGCCAGAAAAGCCTTCGTGCAGGCAAGGAACTTGTGTGAAAAGGGTGAACATCGCAGGTGCATCGAAAAGTACAAAGAGTCCTTGCAATGGATCAGGCGCGCAGGGGGAGAAACTAAAAGAGAAGCGCTTATACAATTCAACATGGCTCAAGCTTATCGAATGCTGGAATTGTACAGCGAAGCCCTTTCCCATTATCGCGAATACCTTAAAACTTTGCCTGATGCCCCCAACCGCGAGGCCGTGGAAACGATTATAGAAGAACTGGAGGCAAAGGTTAAAAAGCAACCCGACCCCGTACCTCCGGCGAAACCGGACCCCGTGCCAACGGCGAAACCGGACCCCGTGCCAACGGTAGAACCCGACCTCGGACGACCGGTAAAACCGGACCCTGTACCAACGGTAGAACCCGACCTCGGACGACCGGTAAAACCGGACCCCGTACCAACGGTAGAACCACACCCTGTAACACCTCAGCTTCGGCCGCGTGACCCTGATACACGCCCAACCGAGGAGCCGCCCACCGCGGAATCCCCTCAAGTGCCGGTAGTCACAAGTGATCTGGAAGTTGAATACACTCCAAGGAACCGGGGTTGGTTAGGGGTGGGCATTGCATCGGGTATCCTTGCCATCATCGCCGAAGGCGGGGCATTCGCACTATGGTCGAGGTACGAGGGAGGCGACACGACTTCTAACAAATGGCATGGGGTGGCCTACTACGCATGTCATGGAGTAGCGGCCCTGACTGCCGCTTTGGCCATAACCGGAATTGTGATGTTTATAAAGTCGGGCGGCAAAGAAGTGCCATTGCGGGAAAGCGGGAAAAACACAAATGAAGATAAAGAGCCGGACCAGAGTAGCCTAAGCTGGAGCCCTTTGTTCTCGCCTTCCTCGAACGGTGTGATGTTCGGAGTCCAGGGAAGTTGGCGTTATGGGAGAAACTGAAACTCCACATCGAACTGGGCTTTTATCGTTACGACAGGAGCACTGGAAATGAGCGCAAAAAATAGAAACAAGAAACAACACTCTTTGCGAGGGTTTCTTGCCCGTTCAATTCTCCCCGGCCGGGTTTTCTATTTGGCTTGCATTGCTGTCGTGCTTGGATCGGCCGGATGCTGGAACTTCAGTGGCGGTAGTGATGAAGATGGGTTTTCGTGCATGGGTCTGTATTATTGCGTATCCTGTTGCCGGTTTGGGGACCAATCATGTATTGCAGCCTGTGAAGCGATTGCAACCGAGGACGCAAAGAAGAAGATCGCTGCCATTAATTCGTGTTTGTCGTGGAGATGCTCAAACGTTTGCACCGACGGTCAAAGTGATTCTTGCGATGCTTGCGCCGATCACTTTTGCTCCAGCGAGATGGCTGCATGTGACTGGAATCCAAGAGGAACATACAGTTGCCTGGGCCTGATCACATGTCGCAGCGATTGTCCAGACACGCCGCTTGTTCACGGCAGCGGGAACGCTGCGACTTGTCCTACTCATCCCGTGATTCATTGCGCTAACGATTGTTACGGCAAAGCGAGCTCTCGAGCGGTACATTTAACGAATCTGCTTGATGATTGCTTATGGGATAACTGTTTTCATGAATGCCAGCATGGTACTGATCAGCAGTGTGAGAACTGTTTCGAGGCTGCATGTCCAACTCAGATTCAGGCTTGTGCAAATGATTATTAGAAATGGTGTCAGACACTAGCAATTAAGCTTTTAGATGCCCTCGAAACCCCTGTGTTTACAGTGTGTTCGCTGCCAATGGCTGGTTCGTTTTGCCTGTAAACCATATAAAAAGCCCCCTCTAAATGGTTTTACTTAATTGCTAGTGTCTGACACCAAATCCAGCCGAGCTGGTTGGAGAGACGGGGGGGCTCCGGCGGCACCCCTTTGCCTGACCCCTTCTGCACTTAACCTACGTCCGACCCTTTACCATTTGAAGGAGCTTCTCCTGGGAGGTTGGAGATAACCCCAGGAGTGATATCTCTTCATCCAACTGAGCCTCTGTTCCATATCCGGCAAGATAACCGTTGACCCGGGCTACGGCTGTAGAGGCCACGAGGTCCTGTACTTGTGGATAGATGGCGTTGAACTCTTCAAAGAAACCGGGGGCATGACGGAGACGGTATTTCTGGTGGTAGTCCTCGGCCATGGTAAACGTACCCACTGGTAGGATTTCGGTATAGAGTTCCTTTCCCAACACCTCCGCCCTTTCCTCCATGCTCGCTTCTGCGAGGCGCTGCTGGCTTTCGTTGTGATAAAGAATTGCAGACATGTACTGCCGTGAGTAAGGCGGGTTCGTCGGATCATGGGCCGACCAAAATAAAGACAGGAGCTCTTTGTAGCTCATCTTTTCAGGGTCGTAGTCCATCCGGACAACCTCGGCGTGGTCGCCGATACTCTGATAGGTCGGATTACTCGTGCTGCCTCCGGCATATCCCACCATTATCCTGACCGTTGCTGGGAGACACCCAAACTGGGCGTCGGGGCCCCAAAATCACCCAAGCGCAAAGGTAGCCGACTGGGTATTTGCCGGTGGATTCTGGTCCATCAGTGGGCGCGGATCATCTATTTGGTTTGCGTCTGCGCTTACTGTTCCGCCACCGTCTATTATCGAAGGGTTGTGTGCTTCAGAGTCTTGAGCCACGCCCCCTATCTGGTGGCAACCCGACCACAACAGCCCCGCACCGGCCGTAAAGAGCCCCAATTCTTTCAAGAATTTCCGCCTGGATGAGCCATGGTCACTTTGTGCGTTGCGCACCCGGCGGAGAAGCAGTTCGTGTATTTTCATAAAAACTCCTTGTATTCTCTTATTTATTACCAATAGCATCCGTTTTGGAACTTGCAATCTCCGCGGACGCACCGCTCGGAAACTGATCCGATCACCGCCCGGAAAGTAATCCACCTCAAACACCCCACGCTTGTGAATGCCACCGAGGCATCCGCCATGTAGGGCAAGGTTAAACACTCCCCGTGGCGCCAACAGCGAACCACCCCGCATCCTCCGGCGAGCCGGCCGGATACATCAAAAGCTGTGTGAGATTTGCAAGAATTGGATGGTTCTGAACGGGACGGCGGGTCATTCGGTTTCACAACCCCCGCTTGTCCCCCACTCGGCATAATTCCGCTTCCCGGTCCCCCGCCCCGGGGGTCGCATATTCCCACCTTTTCTTACAAAGATTCAGCAAATATTCCCGCAACTCTTTCACCCGCGGTCCGATAACAGGGCAAACGGTTCAAAATCAAGATCAAGACTCGAAAACAACAACAACAAGCAAACCGTCTCAAGCAAAAAAGGGTCGAAACACATTGAAGCAAGCCGAAAAAAGTTGAAAGGTTGCAATGTCTTCATCGAAAAAACACG
>SLPX01000273.1 GCA_007131745.1 Myxococcales bacterium | reverse complement strand
GTCGTCGAACTCCGATGACGAAATGACCTTGGGCTTGCATCCAACATGACGTCTATCCCCATCCCTTAATCTTTAGCTCTCTTCGTCGTGAAAAGCATTTGTCGCCGTCGCTCACCTATCTCTACCTTCTCCACCCTTTCCGCATCATCCTTGCGCCATTCTTTTCAATACATTTTCTCCCCTTCCCCCATGTTTCGATCCTCTCCTCCTCGTTGCCAGGTCGCTTTTTCTTTTTCCGCATTTTATCGCGTTAGGTGCTTGACAACCGCAGATAGCCGATTTCATGGACGGCGTGGCGGTTGTTTTGAGGGCAAACGCTATAGAACGCATGGGCAACATAGAGGGGGCGGTTTCCGAACTCGAAGTATACATGGGCGAAGGCAGGGCTACCGGACGTGCTTCTATCAGAAGCATCATCAAATCGATGTACCGATGGAGGGTCTGCGAGCTTTCTCATGCCAAGGCGGAAGAGCGGCACACCCGAAAAGCAGCAAAACAGCTTGAATACTCCGTAATGGGAGGACACGGCACCTTGCTGTTTGGTATTGGACTTTTGCTTTTGCTGGGCAGCCTGGTGGGGGTTTATTTTATTGTCACGGATTCAGGCCCGGGCAGTTTGGTCATGATGGCGATTCCGGGACTTGTTTTGTTTGCCATCGGGTTTAAAGGCAGGCGAAAAGAAAAGCAAGCCGCTTTCATACGTATTGACGGCATACAGGGCACGGCTACGTTGGTTTCTGCGACACGCACAGGTGTTCGGATCAACAATGTTCCGGAGTATGCGCTTACCATGAAAATCACGGTCGAGGGCCGAGCGCCTTACGAGGCTGTTACTGAACTCCTTGTAAGCAATGCATCATCCGGGATTTTGACTCCCGGTTTCAGCACTCATGTGCGGGTTCATCCTGAAGACCCAAAAAAATTCGTTCTTGAGCTGGATTGAAAACCATTCTCGGAAAGGGCAAAGAGGTTCAATCAATTCTGTACCAAACCTGAGCGCCTGCAAATTCTGGTTACAGGAAGTGCATGGCTAGAGACTTTTCGCGCACATGGAGATTCCTTGGCCGGCAGGTTTTTTTTGCATCCCAACCCTTGCCGCGGTGAGTTGTGGAAACATTTGGTCGTACACGGTGGATTCGATAGCCGTCAGCGCGGCTGATCACTTGTTATAGAAACCGAAAAGAATTTTCCCGGCTGACAAAAGCACGTCCGTTGCGTTTCTTCTTGAAGAGTGGATTTGTATATCCTATTGTTAATAGCAAAACGGGCAAGGATTCACATCAATGTCTTTAATCGAGTATCTGGAACGCGATGGATGGCGTGAGCTGATTTGTAACACATTCGAGTATACGCTCGACGTTCTCAAAAATGACCGCTTTCGTCATGTTGGCAGTGCATCTGATGATCTCCGTAGCTGGCTGACGTCGGGTGGTGTCGCCAGGGTGAAATCGTCTCTCAACGAACAAATGGAGCAGCGGCAATTTACCACCACCCGCCAAACCGAGGTGAATCAGTGCTTGGAATATCTGGTGCACAAACACCGTGGTCGGATTCTTGAGTTGATCGCTCAAGGGATTCTGCCGGCCACGCCGCAAGAAAAACTGGCGTGTCTGGACCTTTCCAAAAGCGAGCTGATGGATTTATTCACACGCATTTTGGCTGGAGAACATCTGTTCGAGGATTGGATGCGCTCTAATGGCCGTTCCGAGCAGGAGATTGCTGAAATCTACCAGATCATTGACCAGTGGTTGCTCAACGAGGGCCTCATGCCCCCACCGAAGCCGGCGCCGGATTCTTACCTGCACTAATCCGATTCTGACAGCGAATGCATCATCCGGGATGCTGACTCCCGGTTTCAGCTTTATCCGCGTTCTTCTTGAAAAGCTCTTTTAAGTCGCAAGTAAATAGCTTGACCACTTGCTCCCATTTCTTCTATGATCAGATAGATATGTAATCAAACTCACTGAAAAGCATTGCATAACACTGTTTGAGTTTTTCGTTTGGGCCAAGAAAGCATTTCATTCTGCTGACAGGTATATGGGATCCTGTTCAAACAGTGGCGTGGAAAAACTGATGAACTCGGGAGAATTCAGATGACAAAAGTCGACTTGAACACTTTGTCTTCAGTCGTTATCGCATTGATGCTTTCGTCCATTCCGGGATGTCCGGGGTCGAAAGCGGATCATTGTTCATGGGGGGCCGTGTGTCCCCCCGGTGAGGTCTGCCACGATCCCACTAAACAGTGCGTTTTGCCGGGCCAGATCGCCGCGTGCCGAGAAAAAGAAGATTACGAGCCGTGCAGCTACACAGGCTCAATACCGGGTACCGTCTGTCGAAATGGAATCTGCGTTATTCCCCAATGCGGAGACTCCATAAGGGATCCCGGAGAGGACTGCGATGGTGTGGACATGGGGGGGGAAACATGCGAGAGCCTGGGAGTGGGCGAAGGCGTCCTTGGATGCAGCGCGAACTGTGTTTTTGACACAAGAGGCTGCGAATCAGGCTCGTTTTGCGGCGATGATGTGAGGGAAGGCGACGAGGTGTGTGACGGTGAGGATCTCGCAGGAGAAACATGTGAGTCGCTGGGGTTTTATCTCGGGGTCCTTGCATGTCGTGACGACTGCTCGGATTTCGACACTTCAGGATGTTCGGGCTTTTGCGGGGATGAGACCGTCAATGGCGACGAGATATGCGACGGCTCGAATCTACAGGGAGAAACCTGTCATACATTGGGTTACCACGAAGGAGGTGTTCTTTCTTGCTTTGACGATTGTTCCGGCTTCGATACTTCGGAATGCGCAGGGGGCTATTGCGGCGACGGAGAAATCAACGGCGACGAGGTATGCGACGGTTCGAGTATGGGAGGAGAAACCTGCCAAACACAAGGTTTTTATTACGGCGAATTGGTTTGTTTTGATGATTGTTCAGGATTCATCTTGTCCGGGTGTTCGGGCTACTGCGGAGACGGAGAAATCAACGGCGAAGAAGCATGTGACGGCGAAAACATCGCGGGAGAAACATGCGAATCGCAGGGGTTTTACTACGGCGCTCTGGCGTGCATGGCGGACTGCGCGGATTTCGACGCATCCGACTGTTGGAAGTGGGTGTCAATCTCTGATGGAGCGGGTGAAGAGAATCACAAGTGTGGAGTACGGAGTGACGGCACGGCCTGGTGTTGGGGGAGGAACAACTACGGCCAGCTTGGTGACGGGACAAATGACGACAGCAACGTTCCGGTTGAGGTGGAGGGGCTTACGGGTGTTGCCGGGATATCGGGTGGGAAAGAACACACCTGTGCCGTAAAGAGTGATGGAACAGTTTGGTGCTGTGGGAGGAACAACTCCGGTTCGTTTAACCCGATACTGGATAGCTCGCTCCCTTGAATCCGCGGGCAAGTCAAGTCGCGCTCTAAGGATCTACCAAGAACTTCTCTTGGACGCTCCGCCCGCTGTTGAAAAGGAC
>SLPX01000297.1 GCA_007131745.1 Myxococcales bacterium | reverse complement strand
CATCTCAAGAACTTGACTTCGCTGGAGAGTCTCAATCTTTTCGGTACAAATATCACGGACGCGGGTCTGGCGCATCTCAAGAACTTGACTGCGATGAAGAGTCTCAAACTTCCTAGACAGATCACGGACGCGGGTCTGGCGCATCTCAAGAACTTGACTTCGCTGGAGAGTCTCAATCTTTTCGGTACAAATATCACGGACGCGGGTCTGGCGCATCTCAAGAACTTGACTGCGCTGGAGAGTCTCGACCTTCGTTTTACAACAATCACGGACGCGGGTCTTGCGCATCTCAAGAACATGACTGCGCTGGAGCGTCTCGAACTTCGGGAAACAAAAATCACGGACGCGGGTCTGGCGCATCTAAAGAACTTGAATTCGCTGGAGAGTTTCTGCCTTGGGAGTACACAAATCACCGACGCTGGTCTGGCTCATCTCAAGAACTTGAATTCGCTGGAGAGTCTCCAACTATACAATACACGAGTCACGAACGCGGGTCTGGCGCATCTCAAGAACATGACTGCGCTGGAGAGTCTCAACCTTCGAGGAACACAAATCACAGACGCGGGTCTGGCGCATCTCCAGAACTTGACTGCGCTGAAGAGGCTAGTCCTTCCTGGGCAAATCACGGACGCGGGTCTGGCCCATCTCAAGAACTTGACTGCGCTGAAGAGTCTCACCCTTAGTGGCACACAAATCACGGACGCGGGTCTGGCGCATCTCCAGAACTTGATTTCGATGGAGGGTCTCCAACTTGGGAGTACACAAATCACGGGCGTGGGTCTGGCGCATCTCAGGAACATGACTGCGCTGGAGCGTCTCGAACTTGGGGGTACACAAATCACGGACGCGGGTCTTGCGCATCTCAAGAACATGACTGCGCTGGAGTATCTCGAACTTGGGGGTACACAAATCACGGACGCGGGACTGGCGCATCTCAAGAACTTGACTTCGCTTGCGAGTCTCAACCTTTATGAAACAAAAATCACGCGCGCCGCATTTCAGGATTTCGAGACGGCTCTACCAGATGTAGATGTTATGCCGCCCTAAAGCTGGCTTCGCAGAAACAAACGACCCGATTAACTTGAAATCGTTGAACACTTGTGATCCCCCTGTGTCAATGAGGTGTTTCCAGATGCAAAAGGGTGGACCCGTCCGATCCACAACGTGGAAAGAGTCGGAGCTACAACAACGCCTTGATTTGAGACGAGATGGAAACATCGCTCCAAAAGTGATCCGGGGCGCTTCGGGCCGGCCTGTCACTTGGCCGTATCCAGGAGGTGTTTGACGCTTGCCGCAAAGCCCAGGATCATGAATATTATCGTGAATAATGGGGATGTGCCAATCCATCGGTCAAGAAGGTATCCGATGCAAAAACCCAGCACGGGCCCGGAAAAAAGACGTACCGGGATCGTTGCGGCATAAAGTATTTTCTTGATTTTCCCACCCTGATCCGCGGGCGGTTTCGAATGACCCTTATCGGCTGAATCTTGCTTTTTCGGCAAAAGGATTTCCTCTATCCACCGGACCAGGTCCGCACAGGGCCGCTGTCCAGGTGAAGAAACCCGGACCCCGTGTAAATGCCGACGCCTCCGAATTTGAGAGACAGGAGGTACTCCCTCAGCGTTTCCACTTCTATTCCGGGCAGCCGGAAATCAACGGCCTGACCTGTTGTATGGCGACTGCGCCGGGCCACGTTGCGACCTTTTTTGCGAAGCATTTCATTGAATTTCGGATGCCGGAATCCGGATACGACTTCGATGACGGATTCCCTGAAGATCATGGCCGTATCCAGTATTGTTCTAAGCACGTCGATATCCATGTGCCGGGTTCTGCGGGTCCACCGGCACATCAAAAATTCCTGGGCAACTTCTCTGGGAGGCATTTGGAAGTGAAGCAGCGGCAAAACTTCGCGGGTGTGCAGATTCATCAGGTTGACCAAAACGGGAATCTCTCTCTGCAACTGGGGCAAACGAGCATGATTGCCGTACGCCTGCGGTTTTTTGGATTTCCCCGCGGTGACTTTCGAGCCGCGGCCCCTGAGAAGCAGTCGCCCGGTGTGGCCGCGTTTGTCCACGCGGAAGTCATCCGGGCCGGTTTCACGTATCCTGATTTCGCTCGGCCCGGCAGGCCGGGGCGGCTTGGGCGCGGATAACGCTTGGACGTCCGCAGGGCAAGGTTCGGGTCTGGGATGTTTTGATCGGATTTCCTTGATACAGAGTATCCGATCCTTTTTTGACGAGAGTTCTTTGCATCGGTCTGCCTGAGCCGGATCGCTCACAAGGCATGGCGCCGGACGTTTCAATGCTCTTTTATCCTTCGGGAATCTTCGAGCGCCTCCTCCCGGAAGAGAGCGGTTCGTCAAGCGGATTCGTTCACGTTTGCCTTGAGCGATTCCGTCAAACGCAGGGAAGGTTATCAACACGATGAAAGCAGAGACGAGTATTTTCAGCGATACAGGTCCCTTCGCGCTCGACGGCTTGTCAGTCATTTCGACATTCTCCCGTATCTTCTTCGGTTGATCTCCTCTGTCCGGGAGTTTCCCAACGTCGCAGCTTATCGATAAACGTCATCGTCTTGAGCGGTTTGCCGGCCAATTCGATCAGCGCAGGACCCAGCGCCTGCCTGATTTCCACGTTAACGGAAACGGGTATTTCCATTTCAGCTTGTGTTGTTTCATCAAGATCCGAATTCAACATCTTTTTCATGTAAAACAGGCTCGTACCCGAGATTTTTCCGGTTCTTGCCCCTTTTGAGCAGGAAGGACAAAGCGCGCCCCCGAGTGTCAGGTCGAAAGCGAATATTTTTTCGCTTGAAGGGTTTCCGTGGCCTGTTGTTTCCGCAACCTCGGGTTCGATTCCGTGAATGTATACGGGATCCAACACCGCTTCGCAGTGGATTTCAGGAGTGGGTCCGCCGCAACGTTCCAGCCGCGGTGACATTCCCAGTCCGGCCAGGAGATGGAGTTCAAACGCGCGCACAAATGCCTTGGTCGGGCGCGTTGTATCCAGGATTCGGTATGCTTTCAGCAAAAGGTCGAATATCGCCGGTTCGGGGTTGGAGTCCGGTATTGTTTCCCGGCAGAGTTCCGCAAAGTACCCGGCCAGCGCAAGTTTCACCACATCCTTGCCGATGGAGGAAAAGCGTTCCACCGGATTGATTTCCGAAAGGGTAAACATTTTGCCTGAATTGGGCGAACCGCAGAGTCTTACGTGCCCCAGCATATAGGGAGACAGGGCCGCTCCAAAACGTTTGCGACTCTTCCTGGCGCCTCTCGCAAAAGCGGAAACCTTGCCGGTTTCTTCGGTGAAAAGCGTCACGATTCGATCCGAATCACGGTAATCAACCATGCGGACCACGAAGGCGCGGCTTTCCGTTTCGAGTTTCGGCGGAGCGGATCTTTTTTTCAGTGTTTCCGTCATTTGTCTTCTTTATTTGTCTTCTTTATTGGAAGATAACCCTCAAACCCGGTCCGGCGCAAGATTTTCGCCTGTACTATCCGAGAGATTATTCAAAAAAACAGGATGGAGTTCATCGGCCCATGGACATGCGCGCCTCGATCATTGCCGTAAATGTCGTCCATGATTTCCTGAATTCGTCCATGGGCTTGCTGTCGAGTGTTCTGAGCTCCAGCGTCCCCCCCTTCATGTTCAACCGGACATCGGTGAATATTGTCGTAAAGTGATCCAGGAATCTTTTGAAATGATCTGTTGGGTTTTCATTTTCGGCCGTGTATCGGAATGGTTTTCGGGTTTCCAGGTCAACCGCGTTCATGGCGAACCCGACCAGGCCGTAGAGAAGAGAAAGCGGGGTGTCGCACTTTTCCATGCAAACTGGGAGGCCGCATCGGGATGGGTCTGTTTGATCCCATATGTTTCTTCTGTCCGAAGACATCCTCATCATTTCCATGTGGCTCATTTCACAAAGAAGGCGATACAAGACAGGCAGTTCCTGGATCTTTAAAACCGCAACGTGAAGGTGAATCGCAGCGGTGCCTTTCATCATTTCCAGTCCCCGCCGGTCGCATGCAGCAAATCTTTCATGCATTTTTTTGTACCTGGGAGAGGTGAGCAGCAAAGGGGCTTTTTGCCGGCCTTCCATGTAGGGGACGGCTATGTACCTGATTCCCAGTTTCTTTTCAATGTCGTGATTCAGCTCTGCGATTCGGGCCAATGTTTCTTCGAACAAAGGTCCGTGCCCAGAGGGAAGCGGAGGACTCTGGTATTCGACCTGGCCGCCGGGTTCAAAAGTAACGCCGAGCAATCCGCGTTCAAGCCAGCCTCCATGGTCTTTGAAACCGTGAGTGTGGAAAAAGTTTATCAGGTTTTCCATGTCCCTCATGTGAAGAACGCGATGCGGCAGAAATTCATACTCAAAGCCGAATGTGCGCTTGGCCTCCGAGCTGCGTTGCGAGAGTCGGGCTGAAAGAGTTTCCAGCATGAGCTTGGAAATCTCCAGAACACTTTTGTCCGGCATTTCCGGTATATCCTGCAAAAACAAAGTGTTCTGATGGTCGCAAGGATGAGTTTCGGTCATAAAAACTCCTCGTGCCATAGGGTGAACACCAGGATTGCAAAAACTCGGTCTGCATCCGAAACAAGGGTTTCCGGGGTGACACCCTCTGCCGCGACTCTTGTTGTCAATTCAAGGACGAATTCCGGATCCAGGATCCCCTGCTTGTGTACAAGGCCTGTCGCTGGATCGCCGGCGCCGAAAACCAAGGACAGGAGTTCGTCCGGTTGGGCCGTTTTCCGCGAGGATCTGCATTCGATGTGCATTCCGGATTTGTTCAACGTGTCTCCATTACGACCGCTAAACCTGTTTTTTAGAAGAAAGCAAAGCGCACCAGCTATGTTCATGGTGAAGGGTTTTTTTCGGCGCGCTGCAGTTGTGAAATCCAGGATGGATGCAGAAGAGAGAGCTTTTCTGCATATTTGTTTTCCTTGGCCCGCGTTCAGATCGACTTTGGATCCGGCCGGGATACGCGCCGCCAATTGGGCCAGGCGATAATCCAGGAAGGGGGTTCTCGTTTCAAGGGAGTGGCGCATGGAGATCTTGTCCAGTCTGAGCGCCACGTAGTCGGGAAGCCTGGTGTTGAGTTCCATCGCCACGCTTAGGTCGAGAGGTTCGAAATCCCCTTTCGGAAATACGGGCAGCGCAGATACCGGCAGAGACGGGGGTCCGATCGATGGGCTTCCCAGCAATCGCTCGAGCTGGAGGTCATTGAAAAGCATTTCAGAGCTTGCGTATCTTCTTTCGGGAGGGTGGTTGAGCGACGAAATGCAGCCGTGCAGCTCAGGGTAAAGTGTTTCAAGATGCTTGCGTTCATCCGCCTTGGCCTTGGTGTACCTTAGGGCCGCGCATTCCACGGAGAATTTTCTGTAACCGCAAAAAATCTCGTCCGCGCCTTCACCGGTGAGAACTGTTTTTACGTGTTTGGACGCCAGGCTGCAAACTTCATTCGTGGGTATCATGGCAGCGAGACCCAAGGGTTCTTCGACTGATTCGATTATTCCCGGCAGGGAACCCAGCGTGTTCGTGGAGCAATGCGCCATGACGTGGTGTACTGCATTGAAAAGATCGGGCCGGTTGTTCAGAAAATCCGATACATCGCCGGACTCGTCATAGTCCTCTCCATCCAAACTGATGGTGAAAAGCTTCACCGACGGGTTGTTCATAGCGGCGATCGATGCCACAGCAGAGGAATCCATGCCTCCGCTCAACAAGCATCCAACCTCCACATCCGACCTCAGACGAATCTTCACTGCGTCTTTGAACAGTTCCAGGAAAAGCTCGGACGCTTCACTTTCATCCAGCTTTCCGCTTTTTTCGGCATGTTCGAGATAGTTCCAGTATCGCCCCTTTGTCGTCTTGCCTGAGCGCAGATCAATCTCCAAGAAAGATGCGGGGGTAATTCGGTGAATGTCTTGAAAAAGAGTATCTTCGCCGGGTACATGTCTATAGGTGAAAAACGAAGGCAGCATTTCCCGGTTCAACTCGGGTTTCGTTTTCTTTCCTGCAGCCAGAGCGCGGATTTCACTTGCAAAAACCAGTTCGTCGTTTTCAAAGGAATAATACAAGGGCTTGATTCCGAATCGATCCCTGAAAAGCAAGAGCGATTCTTTCAACGGGTCGAATATCACACCCGCGAACATACCGTTGAGCGAATTCAAAAAATCCTTGCCCCGTCGGCGGTAAAGATGCATCGCGGTTTCAATGTCTCCTTTGGTGATGAATCTTTGCCCCTTCATTTCCGACTTGAGTTCGAGATAATTATAGATTTGTCCGTTCACGGCGATGGTGACTCCATCTTCAGGCGAAACAAGAGGAGGATTTTCACCGTGTACATCCAAAATGGCCAGCCGCGTGAATCCGATTCCCACGGAACCCCAAACGCCTTGAAAAAACCGCTCCGCGCGGTTGTCGGGACCGCGATGAAAAAGCTGGTCTCCCATGGCTTGGAGACGCTCGCGTAGTTCCAGAGGGTTGGATTTAGATGACCATATTCCGTATACGCCGCACATGAATCCGACAATTATAACGGCAAATTCAAAACATGCCAGACCCTCTTTTCGACCCGGGCAATTCTAATCATGACGTAGACATGGGGTAACCTTCACGCAGCGGAATTGCGGGAGGTGAATTGCGGTTTGGTATGGTTGACGAAAACTCGCGTCCGTTCTCATACCCGTCGATGGCAAGGCAGGAATGTCGAAGCCGTCCTCGCAGACTTGAATCCAGTCCTGCGAGGTTGGGCAAATTATTTCGTGGTAGCGCAGGTCATGGCGACCTTTCGCCTCCTCGAAAGCTGGGTTCGGATGCGGATGCGCGGGTTTAAATACAAGCGCAGATGCTATCATGACAACTGGCGCTTGCCCAACAAACGGTTGAAACGATGGGGCTTGCTCTCCCTGCAGGAATGCAGGCCGCGACTTCGTCTCTCCTACCCACTGGCGGTCAATGTGAGCATGTTAACTCCGTCCCCACACATCGTCCGAGATACAGACGATCAAGTCGCCGCATCATGACGTGTTCATGGAATCGAGGAAACCCTCAGCCGTATTCGGAAACAATCTACGATTCTCTGATTTTCATTGAAAAATTCCTCTTGTTTTCCCTATAATTTGAGTCATGCTCTGATGATAATAGGATTGTCGCACCGAGGGCGTCGAGGCGGCCGAACTTAAAGATTATTGTCACCAGAGCCCTAATGCATTCCCATCGAGCGGACCTTGAGCGAACCGAAGGAGATATTTATGGAATTATCAGCCGTCTTGAGTCCCGCCCCGGAAGGGGGCTATGTTGCATTCAATCCGGAAACCGGAACGACTACGCAAGGTGAAACCGTGGAAGAAGCGTTGGAGAATCTTCGGGAAGCCACCGAACTCTATTTAGAGGAATTTCCGCTCTCCATCAGCGGACGGCCATTACTGACGACCTTCCAGGTTTCGGCGCATGGCTAGATTACCTGTCGTTTCCGGTGCCGACGTCGTACGTGCACTTCATCACTTGAGTTTTGTAGTTGTCCGTCAACGAGGTAGTCACATCGTCATGCGTCGTGGTTCGTCTGGTTGTGTCGTGCCTGACCATCGGGAATTAAAAATCGGCACATTGACCGGCCTGCTCAAACAAGCTGGGATCTCGCCCGATGAGTTCATCGAGGCACTCCACACCTGACATGGCGCCATGCCGAACCACAATTACGCCAAACGTCAGATCCTGCTAATCGCCAACTCCCGCCAATTGAAGGGTTATAACCCTGACTCAACACGATTTGAAAAATTTGTCGTCCCTCATATTTTTCTGAGCGCCATATTTTGCCGGCGCCGGCATTCCAGCGTAATCAACACAACTTCAAAGTTTCTCTGCCGTACTTGCGCAGAAAAGGGTCACATTGCCGATAGTCCCAATAAGTTTATTCCATCATTGTCAAGAAGAGAACTGCAGTTCCGGCCCGGGTGCGGCTCGTTCTATACGCGGCGGACGGGATCGAACGAGCCTGTGTTTGCGGTAGTGGACAAACCGCCGAACGGATCTGAAATAGCGGATTGTTTTCAGTAGGTTGCGTGGAGTCAGGCTTGACCGGGATGCTTGTGTGGTTAAGTTGGGAAATGGAACTTGTTGGAAATGTTGAAGAAATAGACGTATTCCCTTTCGGTTTTAAGAGGCTCGCTGCGTGGAAAAAGTCGGAATACGTGCAAGGGAGGATATGAATGAGAACGGATAAATTGACGATCAAGACAAGAGAGGCGCTCGCGGATGCGCAGGAATTCGCGGCGGGGTTGAAACACCAGGAACTCACACCCGAGCATGTACTTGTGTCTCTTGTCCGGCAGCAGGACGGAATCGTTGCTCCATTGATGCTGAAGGTCGGAGTGCAGCCGGAGGCTGTGGTGCAGGAATTGATTCAGTTCGTGGAAAGACAACCCAAGGTGGAAGGGGCCGCCCTGGAGGGATACATCGGTTCACGCACAAAGGATTTGCTTGCCGAGGCGTTCAAGCAGGCGGACAATTTCAAAGATGAGTATGTTTCCACGGAGCATGTTTTTCTGGCTTTTTTGTCAAAGGATTTCGGCGAAGCGAGCAGGGTTTTGAGAAATGCCGGGTTGTCCAAAGATTCGGTCATGCAGGCATTGGGGGAGGTACGGGGATCGGTAAGGGTGACCGACCAGGATCCTGAAGGGAAATACGACGTCTTGAAGAGGTATTGCGATGATTTGACCGAAAAGGCGCGCAAGGGAAAGCTGGATCCGGTTATCGGAAGGGAGGACGAGATCAGGCGGGCCATGCAGGTGTTGAGCCGCCGGACAAAGAACAATCCGGTGCTCATCGGCGAAGCAGGAGTGGGAAAAACAGCGATAGCAGAGGGGATAGCTCAGAGAATCGCGGACAAGGATGTTCCCGAGACGCTCAGGGACAAACGATTACTCTCGCTCGACCTCGCAGCGCTTATAGCGGGGGCCAAGTACCGGGGCGAATTCGAAGACCGGCTGAAAGCTGTTTTGAAAGAGATCACCGCTTCCGACGGCAAGATAATTCTGTTTATTGATGAAATGCACACGCTGGTCGGAGCGGGAGCCGCTCAGGGCGCGGTGGACGCTTCGAACATGCTCAAACCCGCGCTTGCGCGGGGTGAATTGCGGTGTATTGCGGCTACCACCTTGGATGAATACAGGAAATACGTGGAAAAGGACAAGGCGCTCGAGCGGAGATTCCAGCCGGTATTGGTGGGAGAGCCGACGGTGGAAGACACCATAGCTATACTGCGCGGGATAAAGGAAAAGTACGAGGTTCATCACGGGATTCGAATCCAGGACGCAGCGTTGATAGCAGCTGCAAAGCTCAGCCACAGGTACATTTCGGATCGATTTCTCCCTGACAAGGCGATCGACCTGATGGACGAGGCGGCCAGCAGGCTCAAGATGGAAGTCGAGTCTTTGCCCGCGGATATAGATTCGCTGCAGCGTACGGTGACCAGGCTTGAGATAGAACTGCAGGCGATGAAGAGGGAAAAAGGAAAGGCGGCGAAGAAGAGGGCGGAAGAGCTGAAATCCCAGTTGGCCGACATCAAGGAAGAATGCGAATCCATGAAAGCCGTTTGGCAGAAGGAAAAGGATATCATTCACAAGATCCACGGCTTGCAGGCGGAAATCGACGAGACAAAAACCCAGGCCGAGTTGGCCCAGAAGCGGGGCGACCTGGACCGGGCCGCCGAGTTGCTGTACGGAAAACTCAGAGAGTTGGATGAATCCGTAACCGCGGCCAGGGAAGAGTTGAGCCGGGTCCAGGAAAACGGGTCGTTCTTGCGGGAAGAAGTTACTGACGAGGATATCGCGAAAGTGGTGAGCAAGTGGACGGGCATACCTGTTGCGAAGATGCTTGAAGGCGAGCAGGAGAGGTTGCTCAAAATGGAGGACCGGATCAAGGAGAGGTTGGTCGGACAGGATGAAGCCGTTGAAGCGGTTGCAGCGTCCATCAGGAGGTCCAGGGCCGGCTTGCAGGATCCCGACCGGCCACTGGGTTCGTTTTTGTTTCTCGGGCCCACGGGAGTAGGAAAGACCGAGTTGGCAAGATCTCTTGCGGATTTTCTTTTCGCTGATGAATCACAGATGGTGCGACTGGACATGAGTGAATACGGGGAACGGCACTCCGTGGCCAGGTTGATTGGCGCTCCTCCGGGGTATGTGGGTTACGACGAGGGAGGTCAGTTGACCGAGGCCGTCAGGCGGAAACCTTACTCGGTCGTATTGTTCGACGAGATGGAGAAAGCACACCCGGACGTGTTCAACATTTTGCTTCAGATCATGGACGACGGTCGATTGACCGACGGCCACGGAAGAACCGTGGATTTCCGGAACACGGTGCTGTGCATGACATCCAACGTAGGGAGTCATCTTGCTGCCGAAATGCGTGAAACGGGCGCAAAAGATTTTGACATGGAAAAAGCTCTCAGGGAGGCTTTGAAGGTTTCGTTCAGGCCTGAATTTTTAAACCGCATTGATGAAGTGCTGGTTTTCAAGTCCCTGGAAAAGAAGCACATGGAAGGAATTGTCCGCATTCAACTGAACAGGCTGGAGCGTCTTCTCGCGGAGCGTGAATTGAGAATGACAATATCGCCCGAAGCAGTTTCTTTCCTCGCGGAAAGGGGTTACGACCCCGCGTTCGGCGCGAGGCCGCTCAAGAGGTCGATTCAGAAACATCTAGTCGACCCGATGGCGGAACGATTGCTCAAGGCTGATTTCGGCGCCGGGGATCTCATCCAGGTTTCCCCGGAAAAGAGCGGAGACAGGTTGATATTTGAACGGGGTGGGCTGAGCCGTCAAAACGACTAAAAAAATATTTCTTGAACATCTTCGGTGTGTAAACTACTCTGCGAAACACTTTAACGCGGCGGAGCGGGCGTGTCGGGGTATCAGGGATTTGGAGATTGGAAGTCGCAGATTTTTCAACGGCGAAGTCTCTTTCATAGCTTCGCAATAATAAAGGAAACGATTCAAATGAAAAATGTTTTGTACGCGTTGTTGATGATTTACGGTGTTTGTGCTTTTACAGCTTGCAGTCGAAGCGCAAGATCACCGGAGACCCGTCCCGCCGAAGCTCAGGTCGCGGACGATGAAAAAGCCGACCCCGCAGTGGGAGAGGAAGCCGAGGAAGGGGTTGGTGAAGCCCATGTCGAAGACGATGTTTACGATTCTCATGGCTTGGATGACGATGAGGGTTACGAAGATGCGCCCGATCTGGACGTGGTGTATGTGCCGACGCCTCAGCCGGTAGTGGAAAAGATGTTGGAACTTGCGAAGGTGAAGAAGGGGGATGTGGTTTATGACCTGGGTTGCGGAGACGGAAGAATAGTCGTCACCGCGGCCAAGAAGTACGGCGTCAAAGCGAAGGGTTTTGACCTGGATCCGAAGCGGATAGAGGAAGCGCGGGCCAACGTCAAGGCGGCCGGCGTGGAGCACCTGGTTACAATCGAACAGCGTGATATCTTCACGGTCGACCTTTCTCCAGCCTCTGTTGTGACTCTTTACTTGTTGCCCGAGCTGAACGTGAGGCTTATACCGCAGTTGCAGAAGTTAAAACCCGGTTCCAGGATCGTGTCTCACGACTTTGATATGAGGGGTGTAAAACCCGCTTACCAGACCAGCGTGCGTCCGGACGGCTACAGTTCACACCATACCATCTACCTGTGGCGTACACCTTTCAAGGTGGAGGGGCAGGGAAGAAAATGATCCCTTTTCAAGATGGGCTTCTCCCTTTGTGATTTTCTCTTTTTAGGTTTCCCTTCGTTTTCGAGCATCGTTTTCAAAATATCAACATCAAGTGCTGGATTGTCTGTGGCTTTTTGATATAGGTTCTTATCCATGAAAGTGGTAATTGCCGGAGTCGGCTCCATAGGATTCCATCTCGCCGAGATATTGGCGAAACAGAATCATGACATAGTGATCATCGACAATGACGTCGAAGCCGCTGCATACGCGGCCGGCCGACTGGATTGCCTTACCGTCAAGGGGGAGATCAATGATCCCGATACATTGAGCCGGGCCGGCATGGAAGACGCGGGTTTTTTCATAGCGGTCACCAAGTCCGATGAAATAAACATGGTGGCGTGTTTTCTGGTGTCGGCCATTTATGAGAACCCGGTGAAAATAGCGCGGGTTCGGAATGTGGCGTATACCGACCACCGAATAATGCGCAACCTTCTGATGGGTGTGGACTTTCTGGTAAACCCCGAAATCGAAGCCGCTCGGGCCATGGCCGATTCCGCTGTCCACGGCGCAACCGGAGAAGTCATCAGATTCGAGCGGACCGACTTTCAGCTTCGATCCGTGGTCGTCGACGAGCAGGATAGGTATTTCAGGAACAAACCAGTCAACACGGTGCGAAAAAGGTTGAAGGAAGAATTTATCATTGCAGGGATTCTTCGCGGCAATGATGTAATCATACCTCTCGGAAACACCGTGATAGAAGAAAACGATTGTCTTCAGCTCGTAGCGCCCCGCGATGTAATGGAAAGAATCTTTCTCAGGGTTGGCTTTATAAAGAAAAAACTCGGCAATATCTTGGTAGTGGGTGGGGGCCGGTTGAGCGGGTATGTAACGGAGTATCTTATATCAGAGGGCCGGAAGATCAAAATACTGGATAACGATTACCGAGTTTGCCAGCGTGCTGCGGAACGGTTTCCCGAGGCTACGGTTATTCACGGAAACGTATCGGATGAATCAGTATTTGAAGAGGAGGAGTTGCATAAGCACGAAATAATAATAACCACGACCGATAATCAGGAACTCAACATTCTTTCCGGCATATACGCCAAGTCGCGCGGGGTGGAGCGATCCATTGCCGTTGTTCACGGGGCGAACTATTTGCCGATGGCGGCATCCCTGGGTGTTGATGTTCCGGTGTGTCCCAAGATGTCTTCGGTCGATGCGATCTTGAAGTTCATGCGGGGGGGCAACGTAAAAACAATCCACTCGATTTTCCACGGTCAGGCAGAGGTAATTGAATACACGGTGGATGAAGGGAGTTCAGTCAACAATGTTGCGCTCAAGGACATCCGGATGCCCGAGAATTCCCTGATAGTGGCGGTAAACCGAGGCGGCAAAGATGTGATCCCCGATGGGAGGTTCAT
>SLPX01000056.1 GCA_007131745.1 Myxococcales bacterium | reverse complement strand
TGTAGAAAACTCGCATTTGGGGGGAGCCGGTTTCGTTATGGAATTTCCGTCTACACATTCCGACCGGGTTTGATAAGGACACTTTTAACTTGTAATCATCGTCGTCCAGCCGAGAGCGGAACGTCTGCTATCCTTGTCAGCCGCCGTTTGCATCTACTTCAGCGTCTTCTTCGATCCATGCGTCTTCTTCGATCCATGCGTCTTCTTCGATCCATGCATCTTCTTCGATCCATGCATCTTCTTCGATCCATGCATCTTCTTCGATCCATGCGTCTTCTTCAATGACCGCGTCCAGCTCCAAATGAGCGTCAATGGTGGCATCCGCCGGTCCGGCGTCAGGCCATTCGCAACTTTCCCGACATGTACCAACCCCGGTATAAGGATCATAACAGCAGGTCAGCCCTTTTTCACAATCAGAATTTGTCTGGCAGGGTTTGCCTTCTTTTTGCCTGCATCCGGCCACCATAGTTGCTACAAGACCCATAAGCAACCATATGTAGATTTGCGGCAGGTTTTTCATGGGTGTTCCTCCTCTTTTATCGGCCGATTTATGCTTTCTCATCTTTTCTGATTCGAAGCTTAAGACAGCAAACTTTCTATCATCGGATTGTACGTATGTAAAGCAAACGACAAGTTCCTCAAAACCCCGTTCAAGATGCTGCGGTTTCTATGTATTTGAATAACAATTTCGGTATGTCTAAAGAACGGCCGTGGCAACATCTCCGGGGTATGGTTGCCTAACTGCAGGAGTGGGCAATGTTCGCCCTTCGAAATTATCTCCGAGCAGCCGCAGCATGATTTCCGCGTAACGCATGGCTTCAGGAGTATCAACATCCACCCAAAAAGCATCCCCCACATCGCAGTATTCCATGAGTCCCCTGCGGGCAAGATCTTCTACTCCATCGGACAAAGAGCAATCCCCTTTTTGGGAATAGACATCATAAAGAGAATCTATAAGCGACGGCGAAATTTTGAAAAGCCCTGTATCTATCGCGTCGAAATCCGTGATCTGTTTTCCGATGTTTAAAATTCCAATGCCGTTTAATAAAACCTTTGTGGCATCGTCGAGATCAAAGACCCTGTCAATCTTTCTGTCTACACCCAGCATAGATGAATCCCGGCTTAATGGCTTGTTCTGTAAAGATCGCACAAGTCCGGGGGAAAAAAGGTGATCCGACATCGAAAGAAATGTATGTCCATCAACAAAGTCTTTAGCTTTGAGAACCGATACTCCATTGGATTTTCGCCAGTCTTCATTTTCAACAAAGTGGATATCCATTTTCCCCGGATGCTTCCAGGACCGTATGGCTTTTTCGATCAGGTCACCTTTGTAACCCGTTACCACGACTGCTTCATTTACTCCTTCACTGTTCAAAGTCCGAAGAATTCGTGTAAGAAGCGGTTCTCCTCCAACCGGCACTAATGGCTTTGGAATCGGACCCCCATCTACGAGTCTTGATCCTCGTCCTGCTGCAAGAAGTATGGCACGCGTTGTATTCATTGAGGCACTCCGTGTTTTAGAGGCGTCCGGCAAGGCCCACATCCGTTCGGGCGTCCGGTTTTACGATTCGGGTAGCAGCGTTGACCTTCTATTCGGCTCCCGGGTGTTATGTCAAGTCTCCGGATTTCTACAAAATCAGCAAGTTTTTGCCGATAGTGTCTTTCCATGTTCACAGTGTGAAAAAAAACAACACAAACCGGCAAGTCAAGGCGCCGTTTTCTTTTCGTTCGTTTTCACCCGCTCTATCCTGGCAGCTCAAATAATCAATGATTTCAATATCTAAGCTGGGCCAGCATTTTCAAAAACCGCGGCTTTCCGGCGCATTCACCGCGAAGCGTCAACGTTGGTTGCAATGGACAAGCAAAATTCATACCGAAACCCAGAAGATGTGAATCAGTGTAATTCAGTTGCAAGTAATCAGGAAAAGGTTCGGGTAGATCACCCCGGGTAGATAGGAAAAACCCTCAAAAAAAGATCTGATCTCCCAATTTTTCTTCCAATTCACCTACTCTCTTCAATACAGCTGCCCTCTTTTCAAGCATCCGATCCCGGTGAAAAGGGCTGACCAGTGGAGAACCTTTCGAATCCGAAGTCAGTCTTTCGACTGTTCTGCGATCAAGTCTTCTTATGGATTCAATAAGCGTCTTTCTGAAACGGACAAGAGAGAAGAAAGCCCGCCTATACCATATCTTCCTTTTCATGGCCTCCGCGTCTCCGGTGAAACCATCTCCGAAATCAATGGGAAAAAGAAGCATATTGTTTTCGGATGTAAGTACAGTGCCGATATTGTATTGCCGATCATTGTTGGAGATCATGAAATCCAGGATCAGGACATCGCTCATGTTCAAACATATCTGATGGTTGTTGCAGATTCCCTCCGGTCGAATCTGTCGCGCCATGGCCAACATGTTGTCCCTTGAAGGAGCAAGTCGGCCGATAGCCGGTCTGAACCCGTGCGCCCAGAGGCGCACGAATCCCCTGAGCTTATCGTCTTCCCATTGCAGCATGTTTTGATACCTGGCAGGGATTTTCTTGAGTGCATGAGAAAGTTGGTTTCTGGTTAGCGTTCTTTCACCGCATGCTGGTTGATGAACTCCCAGATATTCTCCTGTTTTACATGCAGCCAGTTCGTTGAACCCATCACGATAACGAGCTTGAAACGGTTTGAATATCGCCGAGACAGGTTCACCAGAAGGACCTTCTACATTTATCTTAAAAACAATCCCAGGATTGGACGGATGTGTTCGAACATTCCGGAGTTTCAGAACCCGCGTGTCGTAGAGATCCTTTTCTTTTGCCAAAGGCGCTGTTTCCAATATTTTTTTCCCTTTTCTGAAATCCATGAACAGTTCTTCAAATTTTTTACTTGCTCTTTTGTGGTTGCGAGCCGGCGTGGTGATTTGTCTCAAGGTGACGCGTGGCAATTTCGCCGGGCCTGCTTTTAGAACCGGATTGCCCGGGAACAAAACCATTCCCAAGACTGAAAACAAAACTATTGCTCCGAAAACAACAAAAACCGCTACCGGATAAATCTGCTGTGGAAAAATACGTCTTTGTTTCTGCATTTATTTATCGATTCTCCTTGACTGTTCCATGCCGCCTTCATGCCGGCCTTCCGTGTTCTTATAACAGCTCATCGTCTCAGATAAAAGCCCCGGATCCTCCCTTTGCAACCGGTTGGTATCGGATTGGTTTCAAGCTGTGCAGACCATTAGAAAAACAGCCGGGTGAAGCAATTGACAACTCGAAAAGATTGTTTCAAATATTGCCGGTGTCGTTTTTGATTCTTGAAAGAAGAATCCGAACGGGCTCCAAAGGGAGACAAAGGAAGACAAATGGTTTTTCCGGACGGGGATTTTCGAGGGGAACCTCACGATTTAAAAACAACGCTTGTCAGGCATGCAGACATAGCTTTGGCCGTGCTGGTGGTGGCAGTTGTGGGCATGATGATAGTGCCGATGCCGACCTGGCTGCTCGATATTTTGATCAGTGCCAACATAGCAGCATCCGTTATTCTGCTTCTCACGGCCATATACGTTGTTAATCCGTTACGAATTGCAACGTTTCCCACGATTCTCCTGGTAACGACTCTCTACCGGCTGGCGCTCAACGTATCGTCGACCCGGCTCATACTTTTACAAGCCGACGCGGGTACTGTGATACAGAGTTTCGGTGATTTCGTGGTTTCGGGCAACATGGTGGTCGGCGCCGTGATCTTTTTGATTCTCACGCTCATCCAATTTGTAGTCATTGCCAAGGGGTCGGAAAGAGTCGCGGAAGTTGCAGCGAGGTTTACTCTTGACGCCATGCCGGGAAAACAAATGGCAATAGATGCTGATCTCCGTTCCGGTTTGATCGACCAGGCAGCGGCCAGAGCAAGGCGCCAAGACCTTGAAAGAGAATCGCAGATGTACGGCTCCATGGACGGAGCGATGAAATTCGTTAAGGGCGACGCCATCGCGGGAATTCTCATTACCCTTATCAACATCATAGCGGGTCTCATCATTGGAGTTTCACAGATGGGAATGTCCTGGACCGATGCACTTGCAACTTATTCTATTCTTACGATCGGCGACGGCCTGGTATCACAAATTCCCGCACTTATTATATCCACTTCCGCTGGAATGATAGTGACACGAGTAGCATCCGAAGACGACTCGACGCACCTGGGAACCGATATCGGCGCACAGGTTCTGGCACAACCCAGGGCGATTGGTATTGCAGCCATTTTGATGCTGGTGTTGGCCGCGATTCCCGGGTTACCCGTTTTTCCGTTCCTGGTGCTGGGGTCACTGTGCGGAATCGTGGCATGGGGTGTCGGAAGAAGCCGAACGGTTTCTTCAACGTCATATGATGATTCCGATTGGGGTTTTGATCTGGGGGTTGAACACAGGGACGAAAGGCTTCGAGCAGGAGATGATGATCATCGTCCCGCAAGAGGTCTTTCAGAAGGAGTAGTGTTAGATGCGGGCCCGGCTCTCGCCGGTTTCTTGCGCAGCGAAGAAAGCAGATTGAGTTCGGAGCTGTTGCCTGGAGCGAGGGAAAGAATTTTTATCCGCCTGGGCCTGCCTCTTGCCCCTATCCGAGTCAGGGAAGGCGCGGACCTTGGCGATTGGGAGTACCGCATTTCCATAAAAGAAGTTCCCGCTGCATTCGGTGTAGTCGTGCCCAACCGACTTTTAGTGGCGGGCTCGGCCAGGTCCGTTTCCTCGCTCGGCTTGAATCCTGAACCCTGGCGGGGCCGTGGACCGCACGGAAGTTGTTGCTGGGTGGAAGAGTCTGAGAAAGCTATCTTGGATGCCGGCGAAGCAACGTACTGGCAAGGCGAAGAAGTAATAGCTGTCCACGTTGAAGGTACTGTTATGGACAATGCTTCGATTTTGATGGGGATCCAACAAACACGTAGTCTGCTTGACGCTCTTGAGCAAACTCACCCTGACTTGGTTGCTGAATTAGTGCCAAAGAAGATTTCCATCGATCTTTTATCGGAAATATTGAAACGGTTGGTCGATGAAGGAATCTGTGTAAGAGCGCTGGACGACATCCTGGAAAGCCTCGCCGTGTGGACCAAGACGGAAAAAGATCCGGTTCTCTTGACAGAATATTCAAGAATGGCGCTGAAACGTCAAATCACCCATGCCTACAGAAAGGGAAGAGAATATCTTGCAGTACACCTTCTGGATCCCATGATTGAAGAAACTCTTTTAGAAGCGGTTAAACAAACTGGTTCGGGGAGTTATCTCGCTCTGGAACCGGAATTAAGCCGCGAGATTTTGGATGCCATGAAAACCACATTGTCACCAGCGCTGGAATCGGGATCAGAGCCGGTTGTGTTGACACGCATGGAAATAAGACGTTACGTCAAAAAACTGATGGAAGTGGAATTGCCCCATGTTCCGGTTTTGTCTTTCCAGGAACTCGATCCCGAAATGGAAATCCGGCCTGTCGGCACCATTAGACCCCAGGCAGCGTGACCTTTCTAGAATGCACGAATGAGCGGTCAATGCGAGAATACGTTTAGCGTCCGAAGATCTCCAGTTCTTTGTCGATGACGTCCTGACAAGTAGCTCCCGAGTCCAGTCGCACAGCCATGAAAGTCGAATCCTGTCCGGGTGTTTGGGTGATATCAGGGTTTACCCTGGTAACCACCTTGAGTTCTTCCTTGTTGCAAAGACGGGGCGCTCCGCCGCCGAGCGGCGTAATCAAACAACCGATCGGATTGACTACGAGGTCGAACTCAGCGATTCCCAATATGAGGTCGGAGGTCGCCACCATGCCGTTCATCGACACCCATGACCGCATATTGGCGAATACAAGGTCTACGTCCAGCCCGGGTAGGTTTTGCGCTTCAAGGGTAGCTGCCGGGAATTCATCCAGATCCACGTCATAACTGCAAGCCGAACGGGTGTCACAATAAGTGTTTTTTTGACTTGTATCAAAATCCCCGGGACAGGTTTCAAGACCAGGCAAATCATCTTCGAGCTCGTTTTCCAGGCAAGCGCCGATGATAGTGATCGCTTTTTCGGTGACAAATGTTTCACAGGTCGTGTTTCCGCTCAATTCGGCCCTTACGATTCTTACCGGCAGGTTGGGCATCATTTCGGGCAGAACCTCAAACGAGGTTGGTTCGGGTTGTCCCGGAATGTCCACTTTGGGTATTTGGATTTGACACAGTTGCACCGAAACCAACGCGTCGTTTCGATCCGGATCATGATCAATTTCAGCAAGAAAAAGAAGAATGCTGATGGTGTCCGTTGAAACAATTCCGGCTGCATTGACATGAACGTATTCAACTACTTTGACCCCGAAAATTCCGGGTCCGATCGTTGTTCCCTGGAAGTCGGTTTCATTTAAATTAAAGGGATCTCCACATTGCAGTCCACCATCCACCCCGCTTGGATTCGTATCTATTCTGCAAATCCCGTCATTCCCACCAGGTTTGCAACTTGTGCCGAAGAGAGCAAGGGCGGTGACGAAAACCGCCGGCAAAATTGAAAAGAAAAGAGCTTTTACAAGCTCCTTGGGCTGCATGGTCTTTTCCGTCGACCGGGCACCTAAATACATTATTCTTCCTTAATCCAGGCACAAAGAATCATCCTGTAAAAGGATACTCCCGCCTCAAGAAGATTATAACCGATGTGTTGGCTTGTGAGCAATCACGTTTTGGGAGCATGGAAGTTATTACCGAGCCGGTCTTTAGGGTGAGAAAGAGCTTTACATAGAACATGTATTGGGTTCTAAAACCCGATGCGAGCTTGATTTTTGACGAACTTCAAACCGGTTGCAGATGTTTCAGAGGAAACAAACATGGTCAAAGTGGGTTTTATGGAATGTGCTAGGAACGTGAGGTTTGCGATGAGAATTTTATCCCGACGAATCGGATTTATTGCAGCGACAGCTACCCTGCTTGCAGTGGGTATTGCTTGTGACCGAGCCAAACCGGTGGGATCAACCGGGAGGGGTGGATCCGGAGACACTCAGGGAGAAGATCCTGCTTCTTGCAGGGAGTTTTGTTCCAGGTTCAATCGATGTCATCCGGAAAACCCCGGAGGAGAAGAAATAGAGTCTGTAACAAAAATGTGTATAGAACAGTGCGAACAAACACCCCCGCCTCCTGATCCGGAAGGAAAATTGCTTGTCGCCCTCAGGAAATGCGCGGCCCGGCCCGGTGCATGTAGTGTTTTTCACGTCTGTGCGGAAAATGCATTCAAAAAGCTTGCCGCGGAACTGGAACCTCCGGCGGAAGATCCTGACGCTGTTTACAACGTTCCGCTGGAAAAAGCCCCTTCGGTCGGAGCCGAACACGGGCTCGTAACGATTGTAGGATTCTTGGATCTCGGCTGTGGGTTTTGCACCCGAGCCCACGTAGTAATGCGTGAAATGTTATCTCGTCATGGAAACAATCTTCGTATCGTGTACAGGGATTTTCCTCTTGGTTCTCGTACCGGTATTTCGTTTAAGGCAGCGGAGGCGGCGTATTCAGTATACGAGCAGAAGGGTAAATTGGTTTACTGGAATTTTCAGAAAAAAGTTTTTGATGAACCAAAGATGAACGAAAACCGTCTTTTGGAATTGGCACAGGAAGCAGGCGCCGACAGAAACATTTTGGAGAAGGATCTGGCTTCCGGAAAATACCGTACAATGGTGGAAAAAAACATAGAAATAGGCCGGAAATTCGGCGTGGAAGGAACTCCCACCTTTTTCGTAAACGGTAGAAAGATTCCCGGCTTCATTCCGCTGGAAGCGTTCGAAGAGGTATACAAGGCATTATTAAAAGAGGCAGAGGAATTACTCGAAAAGGGTGTAGCCCGCAAAGACATCTATGATCATTTGACCCGTGATGGTGAGACAAAAGTGAAATACCTTGAAAAGGGAGGATCCGCGGCAAAGCAGGAGTCGTTGGACCCGAACGTCACTTTTAAAGTAGAGGTTTTGCCCGCCCATCCCCGCAAGGGGCCCTTGGATGCTCTTGTCACCATTGTGATGTTCGGTGACTTCGAGTGTCATCAAAGCCGCCGCCTGACTGTTTCCCTTGATGTTGTAACGAAAAAGTATCCAAAAGAAGTTCGCCTTTTTTATCGCAATTTACCTTCGTCTTCTCATCCTCGTGCTCATGATGCAGCAGAGGCAAGCCTTGCAGTTTTTGCACAGAAAGGAGCGGAAGCGTTCTGGCTTTTTCATGACATGTTGTACCAGAATCAGGATGATCTCTCTCACGGTGCCCTGGAGAAACTTGTCAAAACCGTCGGTGTGGATGTGGCAGCATACAGGAAAGCAATGTTGGAGCACAGATACAGGCCCCAGCTTCAAAACGACCTGGCTCTTGCCGGCAAGCTTGGTCTGAACAGTTCACCCCTATTGTTCATCAACGGCAAGCCTGTGGATGGAACGGTTACCCTGGATGAAATCTTGAAAAAAGTGGAAATAGAACTTGCAAAAGCTCAAAATCTGGTTAAATCCGGAGTGAATCCGGGAAAACTGTACGAACGAATCATGGAAACAGCGAGCGAAAAACCAGTTTTTCGATGAATTTTGACGGTGAACGTTATTCTGAAACCACTGAAATATTTCCCGAAAAAATCATCCGAAAAAGAAAGTGAAAAAATCCTTGATGAAGGATTGATCTTGAAGATCGTTTTCTTTATTATCGGCCCTTCAAGCAAGGAGGTGTATGTGTTTAAAACTCGTACCCAGGAAACAAAAAGGAGCCCGAAGATGTTTTGTAGAGTTCGGGGTTCATTTTCCGACTTTTGCTTGATTCGCCTCTCGTAACCCGAAGGCGATTTTTTGGTTTTGGGTAATGGAAAATACGGGCCCATAGCTCAGTGGTAGAGCCTCCGGCTCATAACCGGCAGGTCCCAGGTTCAAATCCTGGTGGGCCCATCACTGAATTTGCTCCAGAGGAGGTTAATTTTGAAAGAACAGTTGCGTCGGTTGGTTGATTTGCAAAGAGTAGACGATGATTTGATGGAAACCAACGAGATTTTGAAATCGGCGCCTCTGCATATCGGGGAATTGGATGAGCAGCTGAACAAGTTCAAGTCCATGCTTGAAAAAGAAACTCTTCAGATGGAAGAGACCCTGGCGTGGCAACGTCGTCAAGAACAATTCCTCAAAGAGGAACAGGATCGAATTCAGAAAACAAAACATCAGCTTCAGCAGGTGAAAAACGCCCGTGAATATTCAGCGATGCAACGGCAAATGGAGAGCGCAAAAAAGGCCGTGGGAGACAGAGAGGAAGAAATTATCAGGCTTATGCAAGCCATTGAAGAATCCAGGGCTTCGCTGAAACGTCACCAGGAAGAGTTCGCTTTGCTTGAAAAAGAAGTACTCGAACAAAAAGCGGTATTGCAAAAAGAGCTTCAAGATGCCGAGGCGGCTAAACAAGCTATGGCGTCCCAAAGAGAAGCTGCTGCCTCCCAGGTGGAAGCAGAACATCTCCAATTGTTTGAGCGCGTCGCAGAAAGGATTCAACCTGCGATTGTCGAAGCCATCAACGGAGTTTGTACCGGTTGCCACATGTCGCTCAGGCCTCAACAGTTCAACATCCTTTATCGAGCGGAAACCTTGGAGCAATGCCCGCGATGTCACCGCTTTATTTACTTGAAAGCCGCTGTTTTTGATGAAGAAGAAACCCGGGGTGATCAATAAACGTTGCATTTTACAGGCAGCGTTGTTCATTTTTGTAGTTTGTGTTGTTTTCGCTGGGGGTTTGACGGTTGCATGCCGGGAAAAACCGGGTTGTCAAAAGGATACGGACTGTAAAGGCAACAGGATTTGTGAACACAACGTTTGTGTATCTCCGGAAAGTAAAGCATCAAATAAAAAAGAAACTCCATCGAAAACTGTTGAAGATAAGGGGAAACAAGGTTCAGCGTCCGCCAAAACAAAGGCTTCTATAGTTGGCCCGGGCGGCCGACCTTCTACGTCGACATCACGGGGCGACCTCACTGTACGGATATGCAAAAACGGGAAATGCCGGACCCTGGACCGCTCCTTGATGGGGGATCCTGGAGCTGTTCTCAAATTGTTCGATATGCTCGGCGGGGGAATGGATTTCACCGGAACGCGCTTGGAGATATGCTCGAAAAAACATTGCGTAGAGTTGGATGAAACCTTTGGGCAAGATCCCGATGACGTTTTCAAGTTGTTTGGAATGCTTGGAAACCTTTTACCCACTGCGGGAACGCGTTTATTATTCGGAAAAGGACCCGATTCCCGGGCTGCAACAAAGGTTAAACGAGATCCTCCAGGAAAGATTGCTTATAGATCGTCGGCTGCTCTTATCAAGGATGGAGATGGAGCAGTAGACAAGGTAGCCAAACTGGAGGATCTTGAAATATCTGCTGTTTGGGAGTCTCAGGCCGTGTTTAAGGGACAGGGCAACTTGCTTGTGGTCGTGGATGTTCCTCCCAAGCTCACGCCCATGTTATCCAAACTCAGAACTCATGCTTCAAAAGTCACCGTAACTTTCTATGTAGTCCGTCCTCCCCTGTCTAACATCATTCACGGGGAGCTCATCCGTTTCAAATAACCTGTTTTCTCTCTTCCCCTCAGATTTATTATGAAAAATGATTTTACAGAAGGAAAAGCAGTTCCATCAAATCCATGAATCTTCCCGCGTCTCCTTCAGGAACAGCCAGGGCTGCTCGTGCAGACACACTGATCAGAGGATTTTTGGATTGAGCGGCTGCTTCGAGAGTTTTTCGGGCATCCTCTCCATCTTTGTCCGTTCTCTTCATGTAAAGCGCCGCAGCGGCTGCGAAACGTAGTTGCCTGTACGACATGCTTTGCGCCAAAAAAGACGCCAGATCATCTGCGCTCTTTTTTTTCGACAACCAGGCGGCATAGCCGAGGATTGCATGACGCCGAACTTCTACGGCCGGGTCTGTCAACAGCCTTATAAGAATTTTTTCGTAAACCTTGGGGTTTTTTGCTATAGCGCCCGCAGCGGCTGTACGAATCGCTACATAAGGACTGTACGCCGCTGTTTTAATAGTTTGGCCTATTCTCTTTTTTATGGCCCGATCTTGGAAATCGTTTTTGGCCAGAACCTGCAAAGCCTTAAAAGAAAACGGATCGGAAGGGTCTTCCATTCTTTTTATCAGTAGATCCAAAAGGTCCGAGTGCTGTGCAATATTTATGGACATAGCCTTTCTGAAAGCGACTTTCTGTACTTCAATGTCCGGATCCTGCAGCGCCGTCATCAGGGCTTGGGCCATTGTTTCAATAGAGATGTCTCTCGCTGCTTTGAGCGCCCTTGTTTTCAATTCGCGTGAACCTGTTTCAACCGCCACCAAAACAGGTTTCACGAGTTTCAGTCTTTCCGACAAGCAAAGCAATCTTCTGCGTTCTTCATTCCATTGCACGGTTCGCAACACTTCAGCCAATACCGTTTCCAAGTCCTCTTGATGATGTTTTTCCGGTAGCATTGCCAGAATACCGGTGACTTTTGCTAATCTTTTCCTGTCACCCTTCGCCTTGTATAAAATGTCGGTTGTGTTTTTCTCCAAGCGCTTAAATGCTGCTTCCTTGATGGTTTCTTCTGAAAAACCTCCTGATGCAATGTCTTCCTGCGCTGGTTCCTGCCTAACAACAAGAAGTTCTTCCAAAACCGAAAGCGCTGTAACAGCTACGGAGTGATCGTCGTCTTCAGCGAGTTTGAAAAGCTCTTTCAGGATTTTATCCCCTCCGTAACCAACCAATCGACCGAGGGCCCTAGCTGTGTTTCGTCGCACTTCGGAGTTTCCGTCTTCCACTCTTTCTTTAAGCACCCCAAAAGCAATCTTGGGCCGCAGATGCCCGATGGTGGCCAGAGCATCGACCGCCGCGACTCTTATACTATGGGATCGATTCCTTGTAGCCGCCAAAATTTCACCCTGGGCCAACGGCCAGTATTTGTTCGAGGTGATCAGCTTGGCGACAGCTCTTGGAAGGGCTATCTTGGCCGGAAGCCGTTCTTTTTTTGTAAGCCTTCGAAAAAACAGGAGCGTTTTGTATTTGTCTCCGTCTGTCTGCGCAGCAACGCCCACCATGGCTTCCGCGCGGACATTTATATCGCGATCAGAAAGTTTTCGGGTTAGAAATACTCTTTGTTCTTGAATGAAACCAAGTGCTCGCACAGCCTCCAACCTTACCTCGGCATTGCTATCATCCTCAGCCAGTGAACGCAGGAGATCAATATCTACGTCGGAGTTTTCTTCTGCATATCTACGAAGAATGGTCGCAGCCAAAACTCGCCTTCGCCCGTTTGATTCGTTTTCGTCCGGTTCGACGGTTGCCATCTTGGCGACAATATTTTCAATACTTTTGTATTCCAAAAGCCTCAACGCCAGTTCGGCTCCTTTTTCAGCCACCTGGAGATTTTCATCTTCGAGCAGACCTAGTACGGCTTTCTCAATTTCAGCGGTGCGGTAATCCTTTGAAGCAAATTCCGCCATGACCGCTGCAAGATCTTCTCTTGCCGTTGTGCGGGACACCAGAATTCCTGCAAGCGCCCTGACAGTTTCTCTGGGATGAGTCATCCCCATCCGTCTGAGGCCCTCCAGAGCTTGCTGTTTTGCGGAACTACAACCAGCTGCGTTTGCGAAAACAAGAGCCGCCTGATCCGGAGAACCAGTTTTAAAGCGGCTTGCAATAGACAACGCAACGGGAATATCGTCTTCTCCCAGATTGTCCAAAATGTTAAGCACCAGGTCGAGCGCTGTTTTTGCCGGCAGATATTCCGCGCCCTCCAGGATGCTTTTCCTGCATACCGGTCGAGAAACTACTTCTTTCGAAGTAAGCACATCCATAACCGATTCGGGATTTTCCCTGGCTATGCCGAGCGCACTTTCTATTGCGCGGGACTCAAGACGACGATTTTTGGAGTCCAACCCCGCCAGGATAAGAGCCTTCTCGGGGGGAGCGCCGTTTCCAGCCAACGCAATAAAAGACAATATCCGACTCAGGTTCTTGTTGTCGGAGGCGAGTTTTTGAAAGAGTTTATATCCCTTTTCCACATCACCGCCGAGAAATATCAGTTTCCCTTTTATGACCGGTTCCAGATGATTTAGAATATCAAGGTACCAACCGGGAGTGGATTCACTACCGGTTTCCCAGATTCCCGAAGGCTTGTCGGTCATGATCTTGTCAAAAGCTCCTGGGCCAAGAGACGCTCCGGCGATTCCCGTGTCCACCAAGACGGCTCCGAGTGGCGGCGAAGGCGAATAGACTGCCAGGCTCGAGTACCCGGGCAGCCCCCTTCTTACAACGATAGTTCTATGCTCCATCGGACCGGCACCCTTTAATTCGATCCGGTAACCTGATTGTGCTTTTATCTGAATCCAAAACAACAATCCCGCGAGTGCTGCCAAAAATAACAACATCCCCAGAAAATTCAGTTTCCTGCTTTTGGCCAGAAGCGCCGACTCTTCCGAAGATCGGGGATTGTGACCTATGGTGGCTATAGTCTCGTGGGGACGCAGTATGCCTCCCGATATCAGTCGTCTTCTGATCATCATTACAGATTTGGCGGTTTTCGCTCTGTACGCTCCATCCAGACGATGAATCAAAGGTATCAAACACCTTTTGCTCAAACGGTGTTGCTGAACGGCCCCTCTTTTCCTCGTCTGGAAAAGGCCTTCTCGTTCCAGTACATCGATGGCTGAAGCCGCTTTTTGTTCATTGAGGCCCGTAGCAAGAGCTAGTTCTTCCAG
Organism: Myxococcales bacterium; assembly: GCA_007131745.1. Next base: position 22,191 of record SLPX01000056.1, on the reverse strand, counting down.
CACGGTCCAACCACATTCGTGTTCCCTTTTGTCAGCGCTTTCCGAGAGAAGCGGCACAGCAACAGAATAACGGGTTTTTTGACATCGTGATTTCAGCCAATCTAATGTTAGAATTGAGGATCCCCCTTGCCGAAGGTATCTCCTTGTGAATACGGCGTTTTTCTCAACGGCCCGGTTGAGTGTGACTTGCAAAATCAAGGGAAGAACCGGCCCCCTGGATGTCATGTCCTGAGCCATCAATCCCGAAAGTCCTGCTTCAAAATAAACTCCTGATGCCAAAGCCGACTGCTCTATGACTTCCGCTGCGATACTACGGTCGAATCTCTTCAATTTATGTATGCCGGCCGGAGGAATGTTCACGCACGCTGCGCGCTGCAATCCTGTGAGCAAGTGGTAATTCTCCGTGTCAATGCATAACAAAAGGCGCAGGGTCAGGTTTTGCTGTACATCGGCCCTCCGTGCCGTTTCCACAAGCTGATTGTAAGGTCCCTTGGAATCCTCTTCTTCGAGTATATCGGAAACATTATCCACTATGAGAACCATTTTTCCATCAAGACTCCGTCCTGTCCGAAAAACATGCGTTGCAAAATCTTCATCCGGCATCGAGGGTGTTGCACCGACGTTCATGGCGGCAGATTCAAATTCTTTTTCGAGAGTCTCGACCCGTGAAAGCACGATCGGAACCAATCCTGCCGATTCCAGCCGCGGTACCAGCCCCGCGTTTATAAGAGATGTCTTGCCCACTCCGGATTCACCAAGCAAAACGCCGATGCGGAAATCTTCTCCTCCAACCAACCCCATCAGGGACTCTGTTTCTTTTCGCCGTCCGAAAAACACTTCCCGGTGTTCCGCTTGATACGCTGATATCCCAACGAAAGGATCCATTGCCCTGGCCTTTTCCAAACCTTTTCCTCCTGCTGATGGGTTGCCGTCCACCATCAGAATTGAACCTTGTAGGGAATTAATGTCAAGTTCGGTGGTTTAAATGGGCGAAATTTAATCATCTTATTCGATGATTTGTTTAAACTTGAGCATGCAATGTATTCAGACTCAGTATACTGTACACTTCGGCAAATTTTTTTTGTTGATTATTTTGGTTTTTTTGAGATATGTTCTCTGCGTGAAAGCGCTGATGGGTTGACTGGTTCCTCGCGGTACTCAACTTGTTTGATGAATTCGCTTCATTAGAGAAGCGTCGCCGCGAAATAACAGCGTTTGACAAAAGCAGCATCAACTGAACGCTTTTTTGGCATTGGGTTTTGGATAGACTGTTTTTTACAAAGGTTGATTTGGTGTTTTCATGTATCAGAGTCAAGGCGCTATCGTATCATTGGTTGATTTTTTGTCGCATTAAGACCGGATTTTATTTGATGGAAGACGTTATACATGAATAGAGTCGTAGATTTTCCTTGCGATTCATAAAGGGTTTCGGCAAACATGGATTTCCTTGAAAAAGTAAGAGAGGTTAGAAACACATGGATGGTATTGCACAACTGATTGAAAAGTACAGAAAGAAAGCAGGAACAGCCGGCAGACCGATTTCTTATACTGAATTGGGAAAGCGGATAGGCGTTTCACGTGCTCAAGCAGAGAACTTCTGTAAAGGTCGCTCGTTGCCGTCAGACAAGGCTATGATGCGAATCTGGGACGTCACAGGGGAAAACCCTATGAAGATGCTTGTTTTGGAGCATCATGATCGGGCTCCCGAGAAAGTCAAACCTGTATGGCGAGAGGTGCTTGGAAGAATCAAAAAACGCCGGGCAAAAAGCGCTGAAGTGGACCCCAAGTTTGCGAAAACCGTAGAAAATTACGGAGAACTTGATTATGAGGGAAAGGCGGCCTTTGTCCGTTTGATGGAGATGTTCCTGAAGATGACGGCTGAGGAACATAAGTTTGTGTTGGATTCTGTAAAGGAATGGGCAGAAAGCTGCGAAAAACTGGAAAAGAGTTTCGAAAACTGAAAATTCTCGGGTTCTGTTGGCCGGCTTGTCAAAACTTGGATCTGCGTGTAAATTGGACCGACTGAAAAAACAACCGGGTCCGGACAGCCTTCCCGGGCGGGTCCCGGACGAGTTCTAATGTGGCTGGGGTTTGAGTGTCGGTGAAACAAGAAGGAGACGCTTCGGCCGGTCATGAAGAAGGAAGACGATCCCAAAGACAGTAAAGAAAGCTCGCAGACAGAGGAATATGAAAAGGAAGATAAAGGGGGTGGTTTCTGGGCGGTCATGGGCGCTGTGGCTATCATGTTGCTACTCGTTGTTTTGTGCGGAGGAATCGTTCTTGGTCTTGTTGCTATTTGTTATGGACTTGGATACTTGTTGTCTCTGATCCTGCCGTTGACCGTGTACCAAGCAGCGCTAATGACGCTACTGGTTGTTTTTGGGGGGACGATGATCATCGTTTTACTGCTTATTCTATCTTTACAATTCTCCTCCAGGGATGCGTTGGAAAAGATATCTCTTGATATGGAGGGATTGACAGAGAAACTGTTTTCTTTGATCGAATCGTCTCTAAAACGTGGAAAGACGGATTCCAGCGGTGTGGAAGTTCCCCTGAGGCTCTCTTCAAAACAAAAACCTCCAAACTAGCCGCACCTGATGCAATAATGCGATACATGAAACGCAAACAGAGACAAAGCATCCAAACAGGCACTGTGAAAGATTCCCGTTTTGTTTTAGATTCCATCCTTTCGACAATGGGCGCGCTTAAAACACGCGTTACAAAGACAGCTTTGATAGTTGTTCTTTTTGCCTTCTTTTTTTTGAAGCCCCCGCCTTCTTCGGCCGGAGGTATGTTCTTTTACTCGGCAATGTCCGGCACCGGCGAAATTAGAGCCTCCCGGCAGCGGGCGGTTTTGTGGGAAAGGGACCGAATATGGGAATTGCATATTCAACCTCTTTTTCAGCGAGGAAGAGGCGCCGGGGTATGGGTTGTTCCTTTTCCGGTCATGCCGGATGTTTCGGAATCCGATCATGATTTTTTGGATCAGATGGAAATGCTTACAGCTCCGCTTTTTGTGTCTTATTGCACAATACCGCCTTGCGGGTCCTCTGAAGAGATAAACGGATCGGAACACAACGGAGCCGTATTCAACTCTGCTTCGTCCATGGATTTATGGGAACGGGATACAGTTGGAGACCTTGATTTCTCTCTGCTCTCTTCGATCAACGGCGATGATATCGTTGAATGGCTGAAAAGCCGGGGATATGTGGTTCCGGAAGCCGGCGAGGCCGTTCTTGATTTCTACAAAAGCGAAGGGGCTTTCTTTTTCATCGGCCGCGTGGGTAATACGGCTGACCCTGACAAACCGCTGAAACCCGTACGGTTCAGTCTTCCCGGCCTTTATCCTCCTTATTATCCTTTGCACATTTCACTGCCCGGAGTATCCACCGACGCCCATTTGAATCTTACTCTTTGGGTCGTCTTTGATCGACAAAGCGGGTTTGTTCCTTCGAGTCATGCTTTCGCGACACTCCAAGATCGGCCCCTATCCGTTGAAGAACATGGTCTCGCGACCACCACATTTTTTGATGTTTCGCCGGACAGACTCTTGGTTTCTTTAACCACCTCATACGGAACGGAAGAACGTTACGATTACATCGATCAATTCGATTTTTTTCACAGATCTTTCGGGCGTCTCGCCATAGCGGATCTCGGCTACGAACTTCCGGCTGAGTGGAATCCCTCAATTTTGGAAATTCGCGACAATGAAAGCTGGGTTTTTCGTTACGAAGCCAGGTTCGACACCTCTGGAATGGCTAAAGATCTTAGATTTACGTCGACTTCCCCTGGACAATTGCCGGTTCATGACAACCTATATATTGAAAACATAGGTTATTGCCACCGTTGCAAAGAAAATATGATGCTCAAAGGTTGTTCCATCGCTTACATTCGGTCCTCCGCGTCTTCCTGTTTGCGCCCATATCATTTGCTTTTTTGTATTGCCCTGCCTTTTGTTGGATTTATGATTGTTAAAAGAAGGAGAAAGAAAAACAAAATCCAAACCGAATGTAAACCACCGGAAGGTTTGGAACAGGGAAGTCATTCCAGTGTAGAAAACATTTCAGCCAGGAGAGCATTTCAATGAGATTGACCAGATGCCCTCATTGCAGGAAGCTTTTAAATCCGGGTGGAAAAATCGCGTTGCTTGGCGCACCCGTGGAAGACGACATTTTTCACGGAGTTGATCTAAACGGAGACCCTCCGGACGCTGTTAAAGATCCAGACTACGTTTTATTTTATTTCAGTCCCGACCCGGGAGACTATTTCTATCAAACAGACGAAACCGTTAAGATCAAAAACGGCGATCGCTGGATGTTTGCATGTCCGATCTGTAGAAAAGATCTCACCAGCCGTTTTTCCAATGATCTGGCTAATTTTATATCGATCGACGAAGATGGAAACGAACATGTGCTCGTTTTCTCGAAACTGGCCGGAGAACATGCCACGTTCGATGTTTCCCCCGATGGAATGGACGGCTTCGGAGAACATCATCACAAGTACGTGGTCATCAGTATCCATCGACATTATTGGTGAAATGAAGAACACAAGCCAACAATCACTTCTTTCGGTGTTACGGAAAAAAGCCGCTTCAAAACCCTTGAAAAAACCGACAGCTCATTCGCACCCACTCTTGACATATTAAAATAATTGAATTAAAGGTTTCGTTCCCTTATGGGACAGGTTCGGTGCGTTTTTGTCGGCGCACGATTTTGAGCGAAGGAACTGTTGATATGATGCATAAAACATATACTCCTAAGAAGAGCGAAATCGAACGTCGATGGTATCTGGTCGACTTGGAAAACCAGACATTGGGGCGAGCTGCCAGTTTTATCGCTTCCATTTTGAGAGGCAAAAACAAGCCTGAGTTCGCTCCTCACATGGATACGGGAGATTTTGTAATAGCAATAAACGCTTCCAAGGTCCACTTGTCGGGAAAAAAGCTTTCGCAGAAGAAATACTATCGACACAGCGGGTATATCGGAAATTTGAAATCACGTACGGCCGAAGAAATGTTGAAAACACGGTCTCCGGAAGTGATTGTCACCGCGGTCAAGGGGATGTTGCCGCGCAACCCACTCGGAAGATCTCAGCTCAAAAAACTCAAGGTTTACGCGGGATCTAATCATCCTCACGAAGCTCAAAAACCGAATATACTTTTGCCGTCTGATAAACAGGAAAGTTGATTTCGGCCGGCACGGTTTATTCCATGACTGAAGGCCTATAGAACGGAGATTTGACAAATGGCCAATGAAACTGAAACTTCCAAAAATTCCTGGTATGCAACCGGAAAAAGAAAAACAGCAATTGCAAGAGTTTGGCTCCAGCCCGGGAGCGGTAGAATAATTGTAAACAAAATGGAGTACAAAGAATTCTTCGACCGGGTCAGTTCACAAATGATCATAATGCAGCCGCTGGAATTCGTTAATGTCGCAGGCACATTCGATGTCAAAGCTACGGTAAAAGGCGGGGGGAAATCCGGTCAGGCTGAAGCGCTTCGCCATGGTATCAGCCGAGCTCTTTCTTCAATGAACCCTGAACATCGTACTGTTTTGAAAAGAGTGGGTTTCATAACAAGGGATTCACGGGCGAAAGAAAGAAAGAAATACGGCCAGAGAGGCGCAAGGGCTCGCTTTCAATTTTCCAAACGGTAGTCTTTACTCCGCTCCACACTCATCTTGCATTCTTACGACCCATTTCTTCTTATGGATAATGCCGGCGATTACGCCCTTGGCATAGACGAGGCCGGCAGGGGTGCGGTAATGGGACCGTTGGTCGTTGCCGGCGTTTTTTTAAAAACAGACGTTCTTTCTTCACTGGAATCCCTGGGCGTTGCTGATTCAAAATGCTTTGGATCTTCTCCATCCGCCCAAAAGAAGAGAAAAGAAATTGCTGCTTCCATAACACAAATCGGGCTGGCGATCGTTGTGAAAGTATCTTCCTGTGCGGTGGATCAATGGACAAGAAGACAAGGTCTTAACCTGCTGGAAATCAAATGTGCTCAATATATTCTAGAAAGCGGCCCTTGTGTTAAATGGGCTGTTGCAGACGGAGAAAAGATATTCGCTCCCCTGGCCCGAAAATATCCTTTTTTATCAGCGAGGAATCGAGCTGATGAGAATGAACCGTTGGTTTCCGCCGCTTCAATAGTGGCCAAGCATGAACGAGATCTTTCCATGAATGCTATTTTGGATTCATACAAAAACATTTGCGCCGATCCGGCCGGGGGAGGATATGTAAACAAAAAAACCGAAGTTTTACTCAGAGCTTACTATTCTGTTCACAAAAACCTTCCGAGCGAGGTCCGCCGGTCTTGGAAATGGCGAATCCTGGATGAACTGTCAGGCAAAAAAAAGGAGGGTCAAATCGATCTTTTTTAATCCGTTAAGAGATCTTTGTTCAGGGCTTCTTAGGTTCTCCAGAGACTTTTTGAAGTTGTTCTATCTCCTTGATCCATCTCTGCCTGTTCTTGATTCCGCGTATGAGCTTTGAACCCCTTTCCGAGCGTCCAAGCGCGAATTCACTTTGTGCCCATCTCAATAATATCAAGTCTCTTTGCCGGTCATTTGCAGCTTCTTTGTATGCTTTTTCAAAAAACTTCGCCGCCTGCTTGTGTTCATTTTGTACTAGAAGCTTAACCGCCATTTTAAAGAATGCCGAAAAAACAACTTCATCAGCCGCACTCTGAACCACCTCATCTCCATCAATCGGATCATCCAAGGCTGCCGGCTCCTGGGTTTCTCTGTCCTGCACCAACTCTTTCTCCGTTCCATTACTTTTAGGTTCAGAAGCTGCAAATCCTGGTCGGGCCGATAAACCCCGGGGAACTGTTTTTTCTTCAAAAACCTCTTCTCTCTCCCGCGTCCTTGTATGATCCAGCCCCAGCGAACCGCGTTCACGTCTCTCGCTTTCTTCGGCCGGAAGCGCAGGTATTCCACCCGTGCTTTGAGCTGTCTCGATTTCCATCTCCCCGTTATCAGATGTTCTAACTCTCTTGCGGAAAGATTCTTTCTGTTGGTCTTGCAAGGCAAGGAGTGTTTCATCCTTTTGATCCGACCATTCTTCTTGTACCTTTTTTGGGGTTGCCGATCTTTTGATTCCGTAATTGTAAAGTATCACCGATCCCAAAACGCATATCACAACAAACCCTACCCCGAGTGCCGGCTTTCTTATCGGTAGAAGAAAAATTTCTTTCCAGCCTGCTTTTCGCCTTTCCGCCTCCTTCAACACTTTTTCTTTCACTCTACCGGGAGGAGTTTCATCGACTCGAGATTCCCTCCAAAATGACAGTGTTTTCTTCAGACCGGCTGTTTCTTCGGAAAGCGTATCGTTTTCACTTGCATATAGCGCGTCTATGATTTTCGCATCGTTCGTTGTGTTTGAATCCTCTTCGCAATAGCGCTTCATTTTCCACTCAAAATCCACTCAAAAAACGGATCCTTTTCAAATGCTTCACATTCCACTGTTTCTTTTTACTCTCATTTTAACTTTTTTCCCAGACCCTTGTTTCCGTATAATTACCAATCCACGTACAGAAACAAAGGGCATCACCTTCTTTTAAGACGTTTTACCCCCCCGTTATGGTCTATTTTTCCCAATCTGAAAATCTTGCCACAATCTCTATCAATCCGACCACTCCCCCAAGCACGCCGGCTACCGTCCAAAATCCAATGGAAAATGGTCGTTGAAAATACGGCGGCAACCCGATCCCCATTCCAATCCCAATGATCACACCGGTGATGGTGCGCAAAAAGTTCTTTCCTTCCCAAAATCCAAGGCGAACTATTCCCCACTCAAAAATACCCAGTCCACAGCAAATAGCCATCAAATCATAGGATCGTTCGGGAGAGATTTTAAAAACACCGGAAAACACCAAAATCATTGTAAAAAAAAGCGCCGGATACAATCCTATACATCTTGCACATAAATAAAAATCTCTTTTCTTGGTTGTTAATTTGTAGCAATGATCCAGATCTTCCTCATAATGATGCGCTAGGAGCAACATCCACCATTCAGATTTTTTATTATCTCTTGTGTTCAAGATTAGCGGCTCCGCGCTTTTGACAACACATCGGCAAGCATAAAATAATCTTCCGGACTGATTGCGTCCGGACGGGCTGATCCCAGCCTCTCCAGATCCGTTTTTTCACACAGGATCAGCTCTTCCCAAAGACCCCTTTTTTTGAAAGCGTTTCTCAGCTTTTTTCTTCTGCCGGAAAATCCGGCTTGTAGAATCTCTCTCAGGCAGGACCGTTTTTCGGATGAAAGCCTTTCCTTTTTCGGACTAAACGTCAGAACTACTCCATCAACATCCGGCTTTGGGTAAAAAGATCCCGCGCTTACCGGAAACAAAACCTTTGGTGAAGAAAGAGAATTGCAGGCCACGGTCAAAGCCCCATATTCTTTTGAACCCGGCTTTGCTAAAATTCGTCTAGCGACTTCTTTCTGAAACATGAAAACCATTCTTTCGGCCGGTTTATCTTCTTCAAGAAAATGAAATAAAATCTCTGTTGCACAATAAAACGGCAGATTTCCAACGACATCATACCCTTCCGAATGATGTTTCAAACGTTCTCCTATAGATATTTCGGTGGCGTCACCAGCTATTACCTCCAGGTTCGACCTTTCGTTTAGTCTCCTCCGAAGATCAGCCGCCAACCCTTCATCTTTTTCTATTGCAATCACATGTTTATAAAAACAACACAAAAGAATCGTCAAATGGCCAAGGCCCGGTCCGACTTCCAGCACTGTAGGACTGCCGCCGGTGGAAACATAGACTGCTATTTTTTTCAACAAATCCCTGTTAACCAAAAAATTCTGCCCCAATGATCGCCGCGCTCTTTTATTGCTTTCAGCCAGAAGCTTTTTGGGATGAGGCAAATATTCCAGGTCACCACACATGAAGAACTATCCTTTTTACCTGCAAAAACCCGGTAGAACCCTACAAACCGCATCCAGGCTCATTCCAGATACTTTTCCTTCATGAAAGACTCTTGAACCAGCGACAGCCACCATAGCTGCGTTATCCGTGCAAAGATTTGTGGCCGGAACTTTTACTTGCCATCCTCTTTCAAAAGCCAGGGTATTACTCTTCGCCCTAAGCCTGCTGTTTGCCGCCACTCCTCCTGACAAAACAAGAGTTTTACAACATGTTCTCTCCATGGCGTAAGTCGCTTTCTCGAGAAGCGCATCCACCACTGATTCCTGAAAACTCGCACAAAAATCCGCCAGTTCGCTGTTTCCTTCAGGTGCCCCCTTTTTCTTGATGTAACTCCTCACGGCCGTCTTGAGTCCGCTGAAACTGAAATCCAAATATTTTCGCCCGGACATAGCCCTTGGAAAATGAATGGCCTTTGGATCTCCCTGTACAGCCAGTTTGTCGATTACTACACCGCCGGGATACCCCAATCCCAACATTTTCGCTACCTTGTCATAGGCCTCGCCGGCAGCGTCATCTCTCGTCCCTCCCAATAAGACATAACTTCCCCTCTTCATCACATGTATAAGCAATGTGTGTCCTCCAGAGACAAGCAGTGCTACATGAGGACACTCAACCACTGGAGTGGGTTCTTTTTCCAGGTCTTCTCTTCTCTTGATCTCCACCGCATATATTGCTTCAAGATGGGCTTCCAAATGATTCACGCCCAATAACGGCAGACCAGTATAAAAACAAAGACCCTTGGCTGCCTGCAAACCCATCATCAAGGAACCCACAAGACCAGGACCGTAAGACACTGCTACTCCGCTCAGTCCGGATATGCCTTTGAATTCCGGGTCCAGCTTCATGGCTTTGTCCATGGCTTCATTTATCACAGGAACCAAGTTTACAACATGGTGCCTTGACGCCAACTCCGGAACAACTCCCCCAAAGCAAGCATGTACGTCTATCTGTGAAGCGACTACATTGGAGAGGATTTTTCTCTCCCCCTTTATCACCGAAGCCGCTGTTTCATCACATGATGATTCAACTCCAAGAATATAATTGAAAGTCATTGTTCAAGGTACTTGCGGGCCCAATTGGAATATTTGCAATTCGGACATAGATTCAGATATTTTTCAAAATGTTCGGTTGCCCGATCCCTTTCGTTTCTCTCGTTATACGCATATCCGCAATAAAACCACATGTCGGTTAATGCGGGATTTATTGCCAGCGCTTTTTTACCGAATTCCGTTACTTCTGAATAATTGCTCGAATCAAGAGCGGATCTTGTTCTCTTAATGTATATCTGCTCCAGTTTCTCCTTCACTTCTTTGGGAATAGTTTCCCCGTTTTCAATTTCCTCGGCCATCTTAATTGCGTCTTCGGCTTTTCCTTCTTCTAAAAAGCTTTTCAGCTCTTCTACTCTCTCTCCATCCTTTTGCCGGTGAGACACTTCTTCGGAAACGACCTCTTCTTCTTCTTGCTCTTCTTCAAAAAACACTTCACCCGAAACAACCCCATCTGTTGTCTTTGGCTCAGGGTCCTGCTTTTTCGCTTCTCCGGCTATGTCTATCGGTTGATCTTTCGGTCCGCTGAAACGCTGATAAAGTAAGTATCCTAAAAACAACGCCCCTATAACCGCAAGAATTGTCCCCGTCAATGCTGCTCTTTTGAACCGGGAATAACCAATGTCCTCGTCAGGTGATTGTTCTTCTTTGTCTGCTTCAAAAACTTTCTTTTCCAGATCAAATGTATCGACCCGGGTTATTTTTTCTGTTTCTTCATATGCTGGATACAGCTCTTCCGGGGGAGGGGAAACATCTTCACCTTTTGTCGTCTCGGATTTCTCCTCCTCAATTCCTGGAGATTTCTGTTCAAGCCGATCTAAAGCTTTATCATCGGAATTTTCAGCTGCCTGTACTGATTTGGATGTTTCAATTTCTCCATGCCTGGATCTTTGGGCCATCAGGTGAGGTTCCAAAACAACTTTTTCATCTTCATCGGATCTATCTTCCGGGCTTGTATCTATTTTATCCAATGAATCCATTTCACCGGAAAGAGCCGGCGAGTCCGCGGAAATGTGCTCATCTTCCGAAGTCTCCGAACCTTTCTCCCATACCGGTGACGGAAGCGGTGGAATGGATGTAACAAGCCTTGAATCTTCAGATATCTTCATCTCTGAATCAGAAGGCAGAACAAGGGGAGGAATGTCTTTATCGACTTTTCGGTGTTCTTCAATATCCAACACTCTGTTTTTTTGGGGTGCTGTATCCTTTTCTTCTTTTCGGGGGCTTTCTTCACCTTGTTCCTGTGCGGATTCACTCAATTCGAAAGCATTGTCTGATACCAACAATCTTGAAGGAATGGATGGCGCGGTCTCTTCCTTGGTCCAATCTTTTTCTTGTTCCCGCCTACCTGGAAGGTCTTGGTTTTCCGAAACCGGGGACTTTTTGTCGTCGTTTCCGGCCGCGGTATTATCACTTTTCACCGTATGTTTTCTCAACAACCTATAAGGTAGAACCCTTCCCTCTGCACTGTCGGTTCCAACCGTTGAAAGATTCATTTCTTTTTTGAAATCTAGCTGTGCTTTCTCTTGTCTTTTTTTCAAGTGATCTTCCTGAGACATTCCCAGGTCTTCATCCTCTGCTTTCACCTTCTTCTTGATATCAACCGTTTCATCGGAAAAACTTTCCAAAGATGGAGGCTCCTTGGCGGCTCCGATTCCCCTTTGCGTTATTCTTCTCGGCCGTTTAAAAATATTTTCTCCGGTTTTTTCAGAAACCGATCTCTTCCGATTTTTTCGGATTATCTTGCTGTCTCTTAAAGCAGCGGCCGCTGCAATTGGATCCCTGAGCCAACCTTCCAGATTCGGAGGAGGTTCTTCTTGAACGGACTGCGTCGAATGGGACACATTTACGTCATATATCAACCCTTCAAAATAAAGTTTGCTGATAATGTTCAAAGCTTCAAGATCATCAAAATCACTTCCATCAACAACCTGAATCAGTGTTCTAACCCCGTCAAAAAGTCTCAAAATTGAATTAATCTCATCAGGAATTTCACTCAAGCGTTCCGCTAATTCTGCATAATCAACCTCGAAAACCGTATCCAAAGACGGCAGTTGTTCTAAAAGACGTCCCCATTCATCTAGACGTCGCATTCCCTCCAGGAGAAGCGCCTGACTGGACATATTAATCGTATCTCTTCTTCTGATGGTTTTAAACTCGACTTGAAACCTACCTTCAGACCAGACAAGAAGACGATACACAGCGTTTTGTCCCTGGAGTCTTCCCAGTTCCGCATCTATTACTCGTCCATTTCTAAAATAGATAGCCGCCTTATAGCTGTCCTCACCCACGAATTGAATCAAACCGGATTTTCGTCCAATTTCGATAGTCTGGATCAAGTCCACTACCGTCATGTCGGATAAAGAACCTTCAAACAGTGTTCTGGAATCACGTTTTTCCAAGCTCTTTCGATCCTTCTTCTGAAGAAGGATTTTCACCCTTGTTACAATCTCTTTTATGTAAATCGGCTTTGTCAGATAATCCTCAACTCCGAATTCCAAACCATGGATTTTGTCTTCAATGGATCGTTCCGCGGTTAGAAAAATAAATGGAATCTCTTTCCATTCTTCTTTTTCCTTCAGTCGCCGACAAAACTCAAACCCATCCATTCCTTCCATTTTTATATCTGAAATTATGAGATCCGGCGGAGACATTGCTACCTTTTCAAGAGCGTCGGCGCCGTTTTCAGCCGTAGTTACAATATAGCCGGTTTTCTTGAGACTGACCTCGAGAACACGAAGACTTTTTGGATCACCGTCAACTAGAAGAAGATTTCTTTTGGCCACGATTCACTCTGTTCAATTGTTCCTGAACAAAGTCAGGTTCCTCATATATAGTACTTTTACCCCGTCGGAGTAGATAGCATAACAGGGTCGATAAAATATACAAAGCAATAGGTTTACAAAAACACGGACAATGTAGCTTACAAGCGATACAATATCAACCCGGTCGATTCAGATCATGATCGACATCTTTTTGCTGTGCGTCGGATCATTCGCGTGGACAGAACGAAAGCTTTTACCTCAATTCACATAGATGATAATATTAGCCCGGGTTTCTGAAACAGCGGTAGCATTATTGGATCAAACCTACAAGACAGACAAGATCAATGGTCTATGAAGAATGGAACGAATTCAAAAACAAATGCAAAAATTACGGCTTGGTGTGTGAACCCAACACATTGGAAAAATTGGCGATCTACAAAAACCTGGTTGAAAAGTGGAATCAAACCGTCAACCTCTATTCAAGGAAAGAAGTCGATCACTTGGTAAGGCGGCATTTCGAGGATTCATTGCCGCTGGCTGCCGGCATCAGAAAAAATGGTGACTTGATAGATGTGGGGAGCGGCGGAGGTTTTCCGGGAATGGTGGTTGCCGTCTTAAGAAAAGACGTGAAGGCCACTTTGCTGGAGCCAAAAATCAAGAAAGCTGTATTTTTGAGAGAAGTCAAAAGAAGGCTCCACCTTGAAAACATAGAAATCTTCGAAGAAAGAATAGAAGAGTTCAGAAACAAACCCAAATACAGCGATGCTGTTTCGAGAGCAGTTTTTTCTCCTGAAAAATGGGTGCAAACCGGCATGAAAATCCTTCAAAGAGATGGCATTCTCTGGTTGATGCTGAGCTTGAATCAAGCAGATCTTTTTACAAAGAAAGCAGAGAAGAAACTTTTCTATGAACTGGATCAAGGAAGGAAAAGAGTCTTGCTTGGCATAAGAAAAGAGATCCTGGATGAATGATGTTTCACGTGAAACATCATTCTTGGGATCAACTATCTCGTCAAAAAATGTTTCACGTGAAACATTTCATTTTTTTCTTTTCCCCTCTCCCTCTTCTACTGGTTGACAACTCTTTTCCCCTCTTCTATCACTTTTTTCATGTCCACTCCTTTTCACAACGAAGCTTCCTCTCTTCTTTCTTCTCTTTCTTCATCAGGCCTTTTTCGTTCTCTTTTTCCAGTTATTTCTCGTCATGGTCCCGTTTTGGAAACTCCCTCCGGCTCTCTTGTCTCTTTTGCCGGTAACGATTACCTCGGTCTTTCTCTTCATCCTGATATTCTTTCTTCCTTTTGCAACTCTGCTTCCATTTATGGTTTAGGTTCTTCTTCTTCCCGCCTTGTCTCAGGTTCTCATGAGCCCCATCTTTTATTTGAAGATAGTTTTTCCATTTTCAAAGGAATGGAAAGTTCTCTTCTCTTTTCTTCCGGCTTTCTTGCTAACCTTGCCGCCCTGACAGTTTTTCCGGACTCGGATACTTACATTTTTTCCGATGAGCGCAATCATGCTTCCATCATCGACGGTTGCCGTCTTTCTGGAGCTCGTATAAGTATCTATCGTCATCTCGATACGTGCCATCTTGAAGAACTTCTCTCATCCTCCCCCCCTGATTCTAAAAAACTAGTTGTCACCGATTCTGTTTTCAGCACCGACGGTGCGATTGCTCCACTTTCGAAGATATCCTCTCTTTGTGAAAAATACTGTTTTCTTTTTGTCGTCGACGAAGCTCACTCCACCGGTGTTATGGGTCCCGGTGGATCCGGCTTGTGTTCCTCTCTCCCGATCCATCCACATATCCAGATCTCTACCCTGAGCAAAGCTTTCGGTCTCTCCGGCGGATTGATATCCTGTTCCAGACTTTTCAGAGATCTTATCGTCAACAAAGGACGTAGTTTCATTTTCACAACAGCTCCTCCTCCCCCTCTTTCTTCGGCAGCTTCCGTCGCTCTTGACCTGATCTCCTCTTCCACCGGAGACAAACTTCGAAAACGTTTGTTTTCAAATGTTCAATCTCTACACTCGAGCCTTTTGGATCTCGGTCTTCGTGTAAACTGCTATTCACATATCATTTCCATTCGGGTTGGAGATCCTGCTGTTTCAGTAAATGCTTCCAAATTTCTACTCGACAGAGGACTTTTCATTCTTCCTTTTCGCCCTCCAACTGTTCCTCCAGGCAAGAGTCTTCTTCGAATAGTCCCGTCAGCTGTGCATGACTCCATTCATTTAGACCATGTCGTGGATGCATTTTCCTCCATGAAAAACAAACCCGATTTTAAAAACATTTTCAAATGAGTTGCCATCATGTCTCTAAACAACGTTTTATGTATCATTGGAACCGATACCGGTGTCGGAAAGACAATTATTGGTTCATCCATTTGTTCCTTTTTCTATAAATCCGGTCTTTCTGTTGGAGTTTTCAAACCCGCGGAATCCGGTCTCATTAACTTTTCCGACACTAATCCATCTGATGGTTTTCTACTTCAACAATGTTCCCGCTGTCCCGAACCTCTCGAAAAAATAGTTCCCTACCGTCTTTCACAGCCCCTTTCTCCTTCAGAAGCTTCCAAAATAGACGGTGTTTCCATTTCAAGAGATTCCATCTCTGATATCCTTTTCTCGCTCTCTTCTTCTTATGATCTGGTGTTGATGGAAGGAGCAGGAGGTTTGCTGGTTCCATATACGGATGACTGGCTTTTTGCCGACCTCTTGGAATCTTTGAATATTTCTGTTCTTCTGGTGGGCAGATCAACTCTTGGAACAGTCAATCACACTCTTCTGACGCTTTCTGAACTGGAACGAAGAAACATTCCTGTAAAAGGATTCGTTTTAAACCGAGTTTCTCAGAAAACCTCAATCGAGGAGTCTTCCAATCCTCATTCCATTTCTTTCTTCACAAAGACTCCTTTTCTCGGATTGTTTCCTTTCATTCCTGAATCTTTTCGTCATGATCCGGATTTCCTTTCCAAAGCTGCCCAAGAAAACCTGGATCTTGACTTTCTTTCCTCTTTTAAGCCTTTCAAACATGAAAATCCGCCTAGTTGTTGATATCCCCCACTTCTTTGGCTCAAATTATTCCTGACCCCGGATTCTTTCCTTCCAAACACTATTTTCCTATACAGAATCTTGAAAAAATCTCTTCTATTATTTCTTCATCAAGGTTTTTTCCCATAATTTTTCCGATTTCCGCCATGGATTCCCTCAAATCTATCGCCAAAACTTCACCCGGGGCTCCCTGATCAAAACCCCTCAAAACATTTTCAACCGCGGCTTTCGCTTTCTCAAAACATTCTTTTTGCCTTTCCTCGGTTATAATCAAACTCTCCTCAGTTCCTTCATCTTCCTCTGTCAATCTTTTCACTATTTCCCTTTCCAGTCCATCTATGCCGGTTCTTTCTTTAGCGGATATCATCATCCCATTTTCCCCCCAAGGTTCTTTTTTATCTATTCTGTTTTCTTCAACCAGATCCACCTTGTTCCAGACCGCAATTTTCGGGTTTTCCGAAAAAATATTCCACACCTCCATATCTTCTTCGTCCACGCCTGTCGACGCATCAGCCAAACAGATGATCATATCGGCTTTTTTCAATACTCTTTTCGCCATTTCCTGGCCGGCTTTTTCTATTTCTTCTGAATTCCTTCTCCATCCCGCGGTATCGATTATCCGGATCAAAACCCCATCCAGTTCCAGTGTCTCTTCCAAAAAATCTCTCGTTGTTCCCGGTTTTTCATCCACAATAGCCCGGTTTCTTCCCAGCAAAACGTTTAGCAAACTTGATTTTCCCACATTTGTCTTACCGGCAATACCTACTTTATATCCCTCTTTGAACAGCTTTCCTTTTCTGTAACTCTCTAAAAGCTTTTCCAGATCTTTTTTTATCGTTTGAAGTTGTTCAACTTGTATTTCCACCCTTGCCAATTCCAGTTCTTCCTCTGGAAAATCCATGGAAACTTCCAACTCTACCAAGATTTTTTTCAAGCCATCCATCAGGGTCCCAATTCTATCCCCAAGCACTCCCGAAAGGTGTGCAACAGCAATATCACATGCCTTCCTGGATTTGGCATCTATGATCTCCGCAACAGCTTCCGCCTCACAAAGATCCATCTTGCCGTTCATGAAAGCTCTGAATGTAAATTCCCCAGGCTCAGCCATTCTCGCGCCGTTTTTTATCACTACCTCAAGTATTCTCTTTATGTTCTTTCTTCCTCCATGTCCGTGGATTTCTACTACATCTTCTCCGGTATAACTTTCCGGACCTTTGAAAAACAATACTACTGCCTTGTCGATCCTTTTTCTATTCACCGGATCTTCAACCCACCCAAACAAGGTTCTCTTTTTTCTTATCTTCCCCTTCAGTCCTGGAATTGTTCTTTCCAATATCCCTTTAGAATCATCCCCCGATATTCTAACAATCCCGACAGCCCCCCTTCCAATCGGTGTTGAAATCGCGACTATGGTGTCCTGATCTTCCCTTGCTCTATTCATTGAGAATGATTCAAATACCACTGGTGAAGCAATGACAAAACCACATTCACCAAAATGTACAGAGTCAACCCTGATGGCAGAAACAACATAAAGAAAGTAAACATCCCCGGCATCATGTACATCATCATTTTGGCTTGAGGATTATCGGATGTAGCCGGCGACATTTTTTGCTGTGCGAACATTGCCGCCCCCATTACAAGTGGCATTATGTAGTATGGATCGGGCGCCGTAAGATCTTGTATCCAACCGAAATAAGGGGCCCTATACAACTCAACAGCTGCCATCAGCGCCTGGTACCAGGCTATATATATGGGCATCTGAAAGACCATGGGAAGACAACCTCCAAGCGGATTTATCTTGTGTCTTTTCCACAGTTTTGCCATTTCTTGCTGATACCGCTGTTTATCCTCCCCGTATTTCTTCTTCAGTTCATCCATAAGCGGCTTTAGCTTCTGCATCTCCTTCATGGAACGCATGCTCTTGTTGTTCCAATAAAGCGTTGCCAGCTTAATCAAAATAGTAATCAAGATGATGGCAATTCCCCAGTTTCCCACAAATCGATAGAAAAACCTCATCAGGAACAGCATGGGTTTTCCAAGAAACCAAAGAATTCCAAAGTCCACGGATTCATCGAAACGAATGGTTCTTCCCTCTCCCGCCGCTGCCAACAAATCTACATCCTTTGGACCGGCATAAACCACAAACCGTCTCTTCAGCGTTTCTCTTGATTCCAAGACTTCTTCCGGAAAATTCAAATCAGTCCAAACAAGTCCTCCTCTTGGAGTTTTTATCGCCCCGAAACGACATTGTGAAGAACCTTCAAATCCTACAGGAGCTACGGCCAGCAAAAAATATGTCTCATCTATCCCCCCCCATTGAACATTTCCTGCAAAGGAATTGCTTTCAGCCGGTGTTCTCCTGCATGAACATCCTCCGCATCCTCCTCCTGCACAACCTTTTGCTCCTTCTCCCCTTATCTGATCAAATGTTCTAACCTTGACTTCTCCGTTTACATGGCAAATGGCTTCCCTTTGAAGTGAAATTGGTTGAAAGAAGCTCTGTGCTTTTTCTCCGAAATCCATGGTAGGGATGGCTACCGTCATCCTCACTCTTTGTCTTTCTTCTATTAAGTTTTCCACCCACACTTCCATGTGGAAATGATATTCTTTTGTATTATACAAAGTGAACAGTTTTGTTAAGACAACCCCTTGTCCGGTCAGCTCTTTTCGATATGCCACCTCTATCTTGTCGCCAATGGATTTCTTGTGCTCCTCATTTTCACCTACCTCTATCCATCCTTTGTCTTTCCTTTTTACCGGCTTCCATTGTTGAGGCTCCAACACATCGAAACTACTTTCGTGAAAAGTGACTTTCAGAGGCAAGTTTTCGACCTCTTTTGTTCTCACCAGGTCCACTTGAATTATTTCTTCTCCCCTTCCTTCCCTGTACTGTTCTTTCTTCAACTCAAAACTTCTCAAGACCCCACCTGATGAACTGAAGACCGCCTTGAAGACTTTTCCGTCGATTGTCGTTAATCTCTCCAATCTTTTATCTTTTTGAAGACCTTTTTTGTCTTCGTGCTTCCTCAAAACGGGTCTTTTCTCCTCACTATCCACCTCTGCTACTTCCCCCTCTGGATCTTTCAACTCCCCCTCTGGATCTTTCACCTCACCTGTTTCTCCCTTTTCCTTTTCCTGTAGCGCTGATTTTCTATCAGAACCTTTTTCTTCTTCTTTCCCCCCATCCCCAAATAAAAAAATCCAAGCCACAAGAAGACCTAGACTTACTACCATTGCTGCCAATAATCTTTTTGTATCCACTAAAGACCCTCTTTTTTTCTTCTAATTACCCTGTTTAAGGAAAATCTATCCCTCCGTTATTAAACGGATGACATTTGCACAAACGCCTCAGGGCTTTCCAAACACCCAAAACAACCCCATATTTCTTGATTGCTTCTATAGCATATTCAGAACACGTTGGATAAAAACGACAAGCCGGCGGGGTTAGAGGAGAGATATATTTTTGATAGATCCTGATCAAGAAAAGGGCCAAAAAACTGAATTTTTTGACTTCTTTGTCTACTCCCCTCTTTTTCGCTTCGTCAAATTCTTCTTCCTTGATCTTGAGATCGCTTTCTCCAGATCTTCCCTCATTCTCTTCATCCCAGCACTGAGAGCTGCTTTCCTTGCAATGATTACAAGATCTATGGCTTCTTCCAACTCCCACTTGATGCATCGAAAAGCTTCTCTGGCCCACCTCTTGACCCTGTTTCTTTCTACAGCCTTGCCCACCTTTCGACTGGCTGTTATGCCGATGCGACTATAGTCTTTCCCATTCAACCGCTTTAAAACAATTATCGTGTCGGTTACAAACCTGCAACCTTTCTCTTGAGCAAGAAGAAAATCCTTTCTTTTAAGAATTCTCTCCTTCCTCGACAATCCATAACGGGAAACGGTCATTATGCAGGAATGACTGAAAAATGGGTCCTATTTTTTGGGTACATCCACCGTCAATTTCCACCTTCCCCTCTTTCTTCGCCTTCTTAAAACATTTCTCCCCGAACGGGTTTGCATTCTTTTCCTAAACCCGTGTTTTCTACTTCTTTTCTTATTGTGGGGCTGAAAGGTCCTTTTCATGGCCTCCTTGCTCCTTTTTCATCCAAATCAACCAAGTGTTTTCTCTTCCACGCCCTTTGCTCAACGGCGGGATTCGAGATTCCGACTTGTTACATCCCGTCTCATTCCCTGTCAAGGTCTTTCTCCCCTCTTTTCTTTCTCTCGTTCTCTCGTCCACTCTTCAAATGCCTCTTGAAACGATCGTTTTCTTGTTTTAATCCACAAAACCCCAAACACCTTCCAGACCGTTTCTACAGAGTTTCGTATCACTGAAAGCCCTTTATACAAAGGCTCAAAAATTACGTACGATCAAAATAACGTCTTTTCGTTTTTGATCTCACCAACCTACACTTTCCCAACAGAAATTCATTTTCTCCTTCTCTTTTTATCTCTATTCTTCCAAAACTTATTTTTCTGTTTTTTCATATAGTTATAGTTCACGTCCCCTTTTCTTCCTTGAATCACCAGAAACCCTCTGTTAACAATGTTTTTTATTGGAAGCCCGAAAATCTTGTTTAAAGAGCTTTTCGGATTACTTCTTGCCAAGTTCTTCAAACACCTGTTTTTTACTGTTATCTTCATGCTGTGGATAACTTGTGGGTATGTTTATGTCCGATGCCTTATATTTCACTCAACCTCCCTCTTCTCTTGAAGATCTTTGGAAAAATGTTCTGGAAATCATAAGGCCCAAGATCAATCCTTCGAATTTCGAGAAATGGTTTCTTCCTCTCCGTTGTATTGATATCAAGGACAACAACGTCATACTCGAAGCTCCCAACCGTTACATAAAGGAGTGGGTCCAAGACAATTTTCTTAATGTTATCTTGAATTCATTTGAAACAGCCGGTCAAAAACCTTACAGGATAAAAATATCTCTTTCCGATAAAACAAATTCTGACTCTTACAGCCCTATTTGCAACTCTTCTGAAGAAAAAAACGTCTTCGGTGAAAACAATTCAGTTTCCAGTAATGACAACAATCCCGAAATGGATTCATACAAGAAAATTCCACCTGTCCCTGGATCTCCCAATAAACCGAAGATCAACGATAAATACACTTTCGATTCTTTTGTTGTAGGCCCATCTAATCAGTTGGCCGAAGCAGCAAGTAGAGCTGTCTCAAAATATCCTTCAAAAAAATACAATCCTCTCTTCATATACGGGGGCGTTGGCCTGGGTAAAACACATCTTTTGAGCGCCATCGGAAATCAGGTTTTTTGTGAAAATCCATCCTGGAACATCCAGTTTATTACAAGCGAACGTTTTATGGTGGAATATATAAATCACATTAAATCCAATAAGATAGAAAGGTTCAGAAAAAAATACCGTCACGATTGCGATATTTTACTTGTAGACGACATTCAATTCATAGCCGGTAAAGACAGAACACAAGAAGAATTCTTTCACACATTTAATGTATTGTTTGAAAACCGCAGACAAATAGTTTTGACTTCTGATCAGTTTCCACACGAAATACCCGGCCTTGAAGATCGCCTGAGAAATAGATTTCAATGGGGATTGATAGCCGACATACAAAGTCCTGAATTTGAAACCAGAGTTGAAATAATCAAAAAGAAAGCTCAAGATGACAACATTCTTCTTCAAGACAATGTCGCCCATTTCTTGGCTTCCAACATAAAGACAAATGTAAGGGAGTTGGAAGGAGCTTTAATCCGTCTATCCGCTCTTTCTAATCTCCACAAGAAAGAGATAACCATCGAATTTGCTGAAAAAACATTGAGAAACGTTATAGACAGATCAGATTTTGTTCTTTCGGCAGATGTTATCATCAAAAAAGTTGCAGATCATTTTGATGTCAAAACAGAGGAGATAAAGGGGAAAAAGCGTCATAAATCAATTGCTTATCCAAGACAAATTGCGATGTATCTTACTCGTGAACTGACTTCTCAAAGTTTTCCTGAAATAGGTTCTTTATTTGGCGGAAAAGATCACACTACTGTTATGTCTGCCGTTAAAAAAATGAAAAATCTTGAAAAAGAAGATCCAAATACGAGATCTATTGTTTCAATTCTCAGGAGAAAACTTCAATCATCTTAGGAAAAACTCAATTTTTTTTCTTTAGCATACTTGAAATTCCCCATTTCCAGCCGCTTTTATAAGGAAAATTCAACTATATCGCCGAATACAATGAAAAAGAAGTGTATGAATAGTATCATTACTTCCACCCATGAGATCTTTTCGGGGTTTTTCAGTTTTTTGAAAGGTGTTGATAAATTGTTTTTTTCTCTTCTTTTTTTCCACAGTTTTTTTTTATTTTACACTCGTAAACACTATATTTTCAAAAAGGTGCTTTTTTTCCCCTTTTGTTAAAGA
>SLPX01000245.1 GCA_007131745.1 Myxococcales bacterium | reverse complement strand
GGCGCGGGCGCAGGTCTCGGCGCGGGCGCAGGTCTCGGCGCGGGAGCAGGCCTCGGTGTGGGCGCTGGTCTTGGCGCGTTGTGATCGCTACTGCTATGCGGGGCTCCTCGATTGTCACTTGGAGGGCCGCGCCTTTGTCTTTTTCTGGGATCCGGGGACATTGTTATTATTCTATTTTATCTCTGGGTTTGCGGCAAGTCTTGTGTATTCTTTCTGTTAGAACTCTGCCGATATGACTCTGCCGTTTTTACCTGAAATCAGCAAAGATTTCACCTTTTGAAGGTTTCTCTTTATATTGGAACCTCCAGAGGTACAATACCTTGGCAGGGTTGTTTCTGCAAAGCTTGAGTGAAAAAAAACAGGTTTTCGGATTCAGGGAATATTTTGTTACCGAACCAGACGTTAGGCCGTTACGAATTGTTGGAAGAGTTGGGCTGTGGTGGTATGGCTTCTGTTTACCGCGCCAGAGATCCGGGTTTGGATAGGGAAGTGGCCCTGAAAGTCATGCACCCCATACTTGCATACAAAGAAGAAGGGTTAAAAAGATTCAGGAGGGAAGCCAAGGCCGTTGCCAGGCTCAAGCATAACAACATTGTTGAAGTGTATGATTATTCCGATGGTTCGGATACGGGCGGCACTCCTTATCTGGTGTGCGAGTTGATAAACGGTCCGAATCTCGGGGAATTTCTGGAAATCAACGGTCCGCCTTTGCCGGAGATAACAGCGATCATTGGAGCTTGCATTGCAGAGGCTCTCGGCAAAGCGCACAAGACTGGAATTATCCATAGGGACATCAAACCTGAAAACATCCTTGTAGATTCTGATGGAAGGCTTGTATTAACTGATTTCGGTATCGCTCGACTTCAAGGAGATGAAACCATGACCGCAACCGGAGCGGTCATGGGGTCTCCAGCGTTCATGTCGCCGGAACAGGCTCAAGGCGGAGTCTTGGGACCGTCGAGCGACATTTTTTCCTTGGGCGTGGTGCTTTATCGTGTTGTCACAGGACGGCTTCCCTTCAGTGGCGCGAATGCCTTGAGTACGGTTTCCGCGATCTTGCAAGGAAAATTTTCACCGCCTCTGCAGGTTCGTCATGACCTGGGTCCTGAAATGGATCGGATCATAAACAGGTGTCTTTCTGTGAGACCGGAGGATCGGTATGGTTCCATGGAAGAACTTGCAGAAGAACTTCGTGAAATGGCTTCGCAAGGCGGAATCAAAGACCAGGATGAGGAACTGGGAGAATACTTGCGTCATCCCGGCAATCACCTAGAACGACTGGAAAAAACCGTTTTGGCTGCAACAATGGAAAGGGCGAGAAAGGCCGATATCCCTGCCTTGGCGCTCGCTTTCTGTGACAGGGTCTTGGCCGCGGATCCGGACAATGCAGAAGCCAAAAAACTGCTTGATGAGCTGAGTGCCTGGAAAAAATGGAAAATGGCCGCTCTTTTTTTTGTAGGGGCGGCCCTAATAGGGACTGTAGCTTTCTTGGCGGTCACTGTGTTTTTAGAATCTGCGCCTAGATCCACGTCGGAACCCCGGGATGTTTTGTCAAAAGATTCCCTTCCGGATGCAACAGCAAAAAGCGATGAATCGGCTTTTTTCGAGAATGAAATATCATCCGAACCTGGGGGCAAGCGAGTTGATGAGGATCCGGATGCGAAAGAAGCCGAGAGACTTCAAATGGAAGGAAATGACGGCCGGGGTTTTTCGGGGGCGCCCACGAACGGAAAAGAGATTCTGGCCGGACCGGAAAAGGCTCCCCGTCGAAAGGATATCCGCGGTCGAACGGAAAAAGACCGTGTTCAAAAGACAAAAGATGAAACAAGCGCAAGTAAAACACTCCCTGATGATGAGTTGAAAAGCAACGGAGAAAAAAAGGACGAGCAAGGGTCGACCAAGGAGCAGCCGTCCAAGGATGAACCCCGAGGAACTCCGGACTACGGGTTTTTGACTCTCGGAATTACACCCTGGTGTAATGCAAGGGTGGATGGCCGTCCGGTTGGTAGATCACCGGATCCGAAACGAAAAATAAAACTGCCTGTGGGTTCTTATACAGTTGAATGCTCACAGGATGAAAAAGGCCCGATGTTCAGCAGGACGATTGAAATTCAACCGGGCAGGACCCGCAATGTGAGGGGTTATCTGCCTGGCTGGGTGAATGTATCCATATCATTGTCCAGGGGAGATCGGGTTTCGATAGGAGGCAGGACCTATTCGAGAGGTTCTAACAGGATTAAGCCTGGTAGACACAGGGTGATTCTATATCAAGGGGAAGTGCCCAAGGACACTGCGTGGATTAATTTTGTCCCGGGAGGTGATTGTAATCTCGTAGACAAGCCGAAGTTGAATTGTCAATAAAGCCTGGATTGTGACATTTGTGTCACGATCGTTATTGGATTTGTGTAATGCTGCTTGGAAAAAGACCAGGAATTTGAGATGATTAGTGCGGATTTCCTTGGGTTTTTAATTTCAGGCACAAGGGTTGCTAGTAAGTAAATAGAAATGTGAGAAAAGGTAGACGACAGCCATGAGGTCGGAAAAAAGAGTTTTTCAAAAAGAAGGCAGAACCCTCTTGGATCATAGGAGATTCTTGCGCAACGATAGCCTTGGAAGAATATCGATTAAACCGGTGTTTGTATTGTCCGCGATGGGTGTCTTTTTCTTCTTGATACATGGGTGTCTTTACTTGGAACCAATGGACCCCGTGAACAAGCCACCGAACGCCGCTATTGAGATCCTGGTGGATGAAAACAGTGTTTACATCGGGCACGAAGTGGTATTGAGCGGTGAAAACAGCCGGGATCCGGAGGGCGATGAACTTGCCTACGAGTGGAGCATAGAATACGAGGTGGGTGGAGAACAACCTTTTGAAGAATGTGATCCTGCAAAAGGTTCGGGAAGCTGCAATGGGGGTTCAAAATCCACCTGTTGTTTTATTCCCAACGTTAAGGCCGGGTTTACGGTTTCCCTCCGAGTATACGATGAACGAGGGTTTCGCAGCAAGCTGGAAACAAGGTTGATAATGGTTCAAAACCGCGAGCCCAAGGCTGTCATAACAGCGGAGACGACGCCCAATGAAAAGAACCACTACACAGTGGGTCAGGATGTGTATTTTCACGGTCTGAAAAGCCATGATCCCGACAGTGACGACCGATTGACCTACGATTGGATTGTGGAAAGACCTTCAGCATCAAACACGAATGATTTTATTTTTGAACTGATGGATCAAAACAGGAATCCGACAGAAGATCCTTCCAGGCAGGTTCGATGTCGAATTGTCCCGGACGTTGAGGGTTCGTACAGAATACATTTAACGGTGAGCGATGGAGAATTGTCGAATGCCGATGTTTTTCACATGGAAGTGGATCCCGATGGACCGCCTTGCATAAGGGAAACTTATCCTGCTGATGCTGTTTTGTTGCCTTTTCTGGTTCTTGACAGTGGGAAAACACATCGCCTGGAAGTCCTCAGGGTGGAAGATGATCTAGACTTTTATCCGCCCGCGGGAGGAATCGGGTTTTCATGGAAGATCAGCGAGGACGCCGGGCTGACCTTTCGGCCTGTGGGAGGATACAACGAGTCTTACCTGGATTTGGATCCTGCAGATTTCTTGCCGGGTCAAAAAGTCTGGGTCAGGGTGAAGGTTTCCGACCGGAAAGAAAGGGTGCTGGAATGCGCGCAATGGGAATTGCGCTGTTCGATTTTGGCCGGTTGCCCGCAGTGGGTGACATGGATAATAGAATTTCGTTAAAAATGAGTTGAATCCGCCTGGAGGTGGAAAAATGAAAAGATTATTCAAAATGACCGCGCCGGTTTTGTTGTGCGTGTTTTTTGTGGCCGCTTGCGGCATGGAAACAGGCACGGATTGGGTAAACAACAACGATAGAGACGCAGGTTACATCACTGATGGGACTGTTGAAGGCTGCGAGGTGGCGCTTGCGCTCAAAGGCGGACATTCGACCCCGACCGTGAATGTTGTTTTATCGGTTGTAATGACGATCGAGCAAGGTACTTTGTCCGTGCCGAACTGGTCGGTGGTGGATCCGTACGGTGCTGCTATAGGCGATTTTGTTCTGCGTGACAATGAAAGAACTTTGGAGTTTGAGCCGCACAAATCAGGAACATACACCATTAATGTCGATGCGAAAATGTTTGGCGGGCAGGAATGTTCGGACAGGTTGTTGGTGACTGTTTTTCCGGAATCGTATTACGAAAAAACCTATGATGTTTTGCTTACACCTTCAAGTACCGGTGAAACGCCACGGCAGGAAACCGACCTTCGGGTCATAGGTGGAACGCCGCAAAAAGATCTGTCTTTTGTTTTAAAAAACGGAACCGGCTTTGATCTTTTCGTGAGGGATGAAGCACAGCAGGGCGTGAGATCTTATGTCCGGTTTGAATCGCTGACGAGCAAAGTATCTCACGAGGGTTTTTACACGGGAGGTGAAAGCGGGTTATCTTTTCTTGTGGAGCAAGGATTGCTTTTCAATGCTCTCGTTGTTCCCGAAACAGATGTTGTTGCTCCCGACTTGTTTTTTCATATTGCGCCCAATGATCAGGTGACTCTAACGATAACTGAAGGAAAAGCTGTTTTGGGAAATGTTTTGGAGGAGATTGATCCGGGCGACTACCAGCCGTTGGGGGATGTTCAGGTTATTCTTCGCTGCGCGGGAATTCCTAGCTCGGTGGGAACCAGCAGGTCATATGACGGCGAGTTTTTGCTCTATGCAAGATCCGGGAACTGCGGTCTTTTGGTGACCCCTTCAGCTGTGTCCGGAAAGCCGAACTTGAGCATCGAACCGTCGGAATACATCACCGTGGAAGATGGAACAAACACCGAACTTGAACTTGTGTACGGCAAGCTGGAAACCGCGGGTTATTCCGGTACCGTCCTGGATGAACACGGCCTACCCTTTGCGGGTGCCTATGTTACGCTGGTTTCTCATCCTCTGGAGTCGGCCGGCCTGGTGAACGTTTTTTCAAACGGTGAAGTTGAGCATACCTTGGATGCTTCCGGTTACATGAAGTCGATGGTCCGTGTCGGACAAGACGGTCGGTGGAACCTTCAGAACCTGCCTCGGGCATTTTACGATGTGATAGTTGAGAGCGAGGATTCGATGAAAACCGTTTTGACCGGTGTGGATCTCTCTTCCGGGAGTGTCGATGACGAATTGATAGTGCTGGAGGCGACTGCTTTTGTTTCGGGCAGGGTGGTGGGCGACGACAATAACCCGGTGTCGGAAGTCCGCGTTGTTGCAACCACCCGCCTCGGGCGGGGAAGCAGCGTTGAAACCCAGACGGATGTTTCGGGATTTTTCGACCTGGAGTTGGTGGATGGAGCGCGCTACTCCCTGTCGTTTTTTCCTCCCGCCGGCTCGGGTTGGGCGCGCCTGGTAAATCAGGAAGTGCTTGCGATGAACGGTATGGTCATCGAAAACAACGGAGATGGAGACGTTGTGCTTGCAAGAGGTCTATCTCTTGAAGGAAGGGTGACCGGCCTCAATCCGGCATCGGTTCTGATACAAGTTTTCGATGCTGAAAAGGTTTTAGGCGCGCCTTTATATGAGACTCTTACCAATGCTGCGGGAAGGTTTGTACTGATCCTGCCGGATCCGGGAATGCCTGAACAAATAGGAGATTGAGATCCATATGACGGAAAAACGTTTGTTTGGTAGCTTCCCCGAGGCGCTGATGGCGATGATTCTTTTCTTGGGCACAGGGTATGTGAAGTCTGCGCCGTTGCATGATCAAACTCGCGGGGAAGACGCCGAATCGGCCGAAAGCTTTGGTGCGGAAGAATCTGAAGAAACGCAGGAAGCGGTTTTGCAATCTGCTCACAATGCTTTTGAGTATGGACAATATGAAGAAACCGTGAATCTTCTCAGACCGATTGTCGAGCGCGGTATCGAAATGGAAGGGGCGGACAAAGTCGAAGCTTTGCGTCTTTACTCCATAAGTCTTTATCTGACAGGACGAAAAAAAGGAGCTCGTCTTGTTTTCAGGGAATTGATCGCCCTGGATTCGACTATGCGGCTGGATCCCAGGCTGGTACCACCGCAAGTGGTCAACGCGTTTGACAGGGTCAGGAGGGAGATGCTGCAGGAAAAAGTCGAGTCCCTGGAACCAATGAAAAAGCGTTACGCGGTCTTGAATTTTTTGCCTCCGGCCGGGCAGTTCCAGAACCGTGAATTTGCGAAGGCTTATTCCCTTCTTGGCGCGGAGATTTTGCTTTTAGGCCTTAACTTGGGAAGTCTGGCTGTGCTCAGAACACCGAAATATAGACAGGGAGGAGATTTTGTCGTTCAAGATATAGACGGCAACATAATAGAGGATAACAGGAAATTGGCGAAGGCAATGCGCGCGGTGAACTATGCTTCGTTCGGAGCGCTTCTGGGTATTTTGGTTTACGGTATGATTGATGGTTACATCGTAATGAGAAGACAGGTAAGAACTGAACGGGCAAGGCGGCGTTTCTTACGCAGGCAGGTGGTTTTTCACCCCGAAGCTTCACCGCGTGGGGGCGGTATGCATCTGAGAATGGATTTCTGATTTGAGTTTCAATTAGATCTCGACAAAGGGGTACCAGGTGTTGTATTCAATGCCACGGTATAGTTAGTAATTGTTCACAAACATGTAAGCGAACGATGATACAGAAAAGCTTCGATCTAAAGGCCTTGAACCCCAAAATCGGATCAGTGTGCAGGGTGGGCCGAAAGATCAAAAAAACTCCAAATGAAAAGGAGGGGCACCGTGTCCGAGATTTATTTTGATGTAAGAGACACCAAATTTGTACTCTTTGAGCAGATCCCAATCGAAGATCTTCTGAAAACAGAGAAGTATTCCGAACTGGAGAAGGAAGAGATGGAGCAGATGGTGGAAGAGGCCGCGAAAGTGTCCAAGGATCTTCTGTTTCCTATTTGCACCGAAGGAGATCGTGAAGGGTGTACATTCAATTCCGATGACAACAGCGTCAAAACTCCCCAGGGGTACAAGGAAGCTTTTGACCGATTTCGGCAAGACGACTGGATGGGAATATCCTACAATCCGGAATACGGTGGCATGGGGTTGCCCTACGTTTTGGCCGTAGCATGCAACGAGTTCTTTGTTGGGGCGAATCCTTCTTTTGATTTGAGCGTTATGCTGACGACCGAGTGCGCCCATCTTATTGAGAATTTCGGTGATGATCACTTGAAAGATACCTACCTTGAAAAAATGTATACCGGTGAGTGGACCGGGACCATGTGCATAACCGAGCCCCAGGCGGGTACTGATGTCGGAGCGACCAAGACCAAGGCGATTCCCCAAGACGGCGGGACGTTTTTGATTGAAGGAACGAAGACATTCATAACTTTTGGGGAGCATGATTTTACAAAGCAGAAAGTACACGCCGTGCTTGCCCGCGTGGAAGGAGATCCGGAGGGAACAAAAGGGTTGAGCTTGTTCGTGGTGCCAAAGTATCTGCCCAACGAAGATGGAAGTCTTGGTGAATTCAATGACTTGCGATGCACCGGTATTGAGCACAAAATGGGTATCCATGCATCCCCGACTTGTACGTTGTCTTTTGGAGACGAGGGAAAGTGCAAGGGGTGGATTATTGGTGAACAGGGTAAAGGTATGCGCCAGATGTTCCAAATGATGAACGCAGCGCGTCTCGGAGTCGGGCTCCAGGGCGCAGCCGCGGCGAACGCTGCATACGGTGTGGCCCTGAATTACGCCAAGGAAAGACTTCAAAGCCCGAGTTTCAAAAACATGAAGGATCCCACCGCTCCGAAGGCCGCCATCATCGAGCATCCCGATGTGAGGAGGATGCTCATGCTGCAGAAAGCTTATGCTGAAGGTCTGAGGGCGATGTTGATTACAGCCGGGTATTACGAAGACATGGCCAAGGTAGCAGCTACCGAAGAGGAACGATCCAAGTACCAGGGTCTTGTGGATATAATGATACCGATTTGCAAGGCTTACGGATCGGATATCGGATTCAGGGTTTGCGAAATGGCTGTTCAGGTCCTGGGTGGATACGGCTATTGTGCCGAATATCCGGCGGAACAGCTTCTCAGAGACGAAAAGATTGCTTCAATTTACGAAGGGACGAACGGCATACAGGCTATGGACCTTGTCGGCCGGAAAATCACCGCCAAGATGGGAGCGGACCTCATGTCGGTGATGGCTATGATGAACGATTTGCTGAATGCAAACCGCGAGCATCCCGAACTCAAGGATGCGTTTGAATGCCTGGCCGAAGCCCGGGATGCTCTGAATGAATGCTCCATGCACTTCGCCGTAAAAGGGCAATCCGGAGATTTCTTGACAGTTCTTTTTAATGCGACACCCTATCTGGAGGTATTCGGCGATGTTTTGTTGGGCTACCTGCTCTTGCAACAGGCTGTTTTGGCCCACGAGAAGCTGAACAAGCTTTTGGAGGAAAAAGGCGTAAACCCCTCCAAAAAACGCAAGATGCGGGCGTTTTTGAATGATGACAGAGAAGGCCGATACCTGGATGGAAAAGTAAAAACGGCAAAGTTTTTCTGCCACAAGGTTTTGCCGATCGTTCCAGGAAAGGCGGCTGCGATCAAGGCAGAGGATCTAAGCGCCATGGAGGTGGTTTTTGATCCAATCGAATGAACCCCCGTCATTGTGGTCAAGAGGCAATTTGCTGCTTGAATTCTTTCGTTGCGTCAAGGTGACTTCACAATTCGTGCCATCGGTTTTTCCACGCAGAATCGTTTTGCCGTCGGCCATTATTCTGCTTTCCTGCTTTTCAGTGGGTTGCAGAAAACAAGTCCGAATCAAGGATGTCGTTACGATTGAAAATGTGGAACTGGGTGAGAAGCCCAGTGTAGCAATTTTCAATCAATACGGACCGGTGCAGGTGATCGGCGGAAGGGCTTTGCCGCGCGCACTGTGGGGAAAAGTAGTCCGGGAAGCTTCGGGCGCGGGACAGGCCGCTGCCGAGAAAAACCTGGATAAGATAGAAGTGAGTTCCACCAAGACCGGAGATCATGTGACTATGCGCGTGACAGCGCCTAACGCAGCTGACTACAAAGCGGAGTTACAGGTCAAGGTGCCCGTGGAAACCGATGTTAAGATCTCGAGCAGGAATGGAGAGGTGTCCGTGATGGGAGTGAGCGGGAATATCGAGGTTGAGAATGAATCCGGAGACATAATCATCAGGGGCATGGACGGATCCTTGAGAATAAATAACAAGAAAGGAGATATAACCATTTCCGGTGTGGTGAAATCTCTTGATGTCGAAAGCGACGAAGGAACTGTTCATGCCACGATAAGGCAGGGTGAGACCTTATCCAGGGATAGTGTTATTCGCAGTAAAAGTGGAAATATCACCCTCAGAGTTTCCGAGAACCTGGATGCATCCTTGAATCTGCGTTCGGGCACCGGAAAGATAACGGCCAATTTTCCGATCAAGGAAAAGTCCAACGGTCGGGCATTCGGAACACTCGGGGCGGGGGGTAACATGTTGCTGGTGGAAGCGCTTGGCGGCAAGGTGGATTTGCTCAGGTTGCCCATGCAACATCACAAGCCCTTTGAAGCGAAAGGGCTTCCCCCGGTCCGCGGGGGAGGTCCCCACGCACCGCCCATACAGAAGAAACCGGGGCTTGGGCACGAATTGGATGAAGATCCGGTTGTCAGGCCTAAAGGTTATGATCCGACATGGCCCGAAGGTCACGAGGACTGTGGCCACAACCATGGTCACGACCATGACCACGGACATCACCACAAGCACCACCACAAACACGATCACCAGTCTAAAAAATAGATACTTCAGCGTTGTTTTTGTTGTTTTTTCTGTTTGGCTTTCCGCACGGCTTTCCACCGGCCGGTCTTGAGTTCCGTTTTCATTGTCTCGAAGAGATCTCTGGAAGGTTCGGGATCCGGCAGGTTGTTGTATAGACTGATCACATCTTGATGCCACGAACTCTCATCGAACCGCGTGGGGGGAGGGTTCCGCAGTTTCAACCTTGTTTCCGGCATGGATTGAACAAAGCCTTTTTGCAGCGCGACTCCAAGGCGGGAAGGACACCTGCAAGGATTGTCGGGGTTTATGTGTCCACACCGGGGGGCAAGGTAGTTGGAGATCTTTTTTGTGGCTCTTGAGAGACGAACTTTCAATGCAGCTTCAGTTATTTCCAAAATAGCAGCGGCAACCGCGGGTTTGCATTTCATCACGGTCTCCAGGGTGAACGCGAGACGTTCTCCGGGACTCAGGCAGTTGAGAACTGCTGTCATACAACCTTGCTGCAACTCCCAAAGGAGGTGGTTCCTTTCAGGATCAGTAAGACGTGAGGTGTCTGTTATCTGGGTCGGGTCTGATCTGATTATGTCGTCAAGAAGATCAAAAGTAATGGTGGTGTTGCCCATCTTGGAAAAAGCGACTTTCGATCCGATTCTAAGAAGCCATGAGCGCATTTTTTCAGGACAAGACGGGGTTGCTTTTCCCAAAAACGCCCTGAGGAAAGTTTCTAGTACGATTTCTTCAGCGGTTTCAGTTGAATTCGTTATGCGGTATGAAAAGTTGAAAACAGTTTTCCAATGTTCTTTTATGAAATGGAGGAAATCTTTTTCTTTCAATTTCAAGGCTCCTGGTAACGGTTTCATAAAAAGCTTCCCCGACGCACCGAAACAGATACCATATGCAGGATATACCCACAACAAAACAGTGTCGTTGAGCGGTTTGTCGGAAGATGAATCCGCGGTTCGGGATATCTTGACGGCGATCCTGGTAGTGCATTAATGTGAATCATTCTCCAAACGGACGATTTCCTGTTTGTAGGAAAGCTGCCCCGAAAGATTTTGCGCATCCTCAGGAGGTGCTTTAGATGAGAATTAACATTGCACGGTTAACGAATGCTCTGGTCTTTTTGATGGCGTTTTTTGTTGGAAGCTCTGCATTGGCCGATACCCCCCCATGGAAAAGGCGCGGAAGAAGACGATTGGTGGAAATCAGGTCTTCGCCTGAACGGGCAGCTGTCTACATTGGGAAGAAAGAGCATGGAATAGCTTGTTACACCCCCTGCAGGTTGCAGCTTCCTCTGCGGGAAACTTTTCCTGTTTTTCTTGTCAGGGAAGGGTACCAGGAACTGGAAGAAAAGATAACAGTCGCTCCGACAAGAAGAGGGCGGCAATTCAATTTTGTTCTTGAAAGGGAAATAAGACCGGGAGTCCTGGATCTTCGAACCGACACGGACGGCACGTCCACCGGCGCCAAGATGTATGTCAACGGCATGGACATGGGGACAGTGCCGAGCCAAGTGAAGGTTAAACCGGGAAGACACAAGGTCGAGGTGAAAAGAGACGGATACAAAACCTTTTCGCAATGGGTCGAGTTGAGTGAAGGACAAACCTTTACACTTGTTGTGAGGCTGGATTCCGAGGCGAAACCCAAGGGCACGATTCTGGTGACCTCTCAGCCGCCGGGAGCGGAGGTGCTGGTAAACGGCGAAAGAGTGGATACAACCCCAACCATAGTGACGGATCTCATTCCAGGTCCACACACTGTGGAGGTGCGCCTGGAAGGATCGCCCATGTGGAGACAGGTGGTGGATGTGAAACCGAACGCTCAAGTTAAAGTTTTTGCAAAGCTGGAATCAGAGAAAAAACCTGTAAGCGGGGAAGTCGGCGCACTGAGAGTTCTCTCCAATGTTCCCAGGGCGGATGTATACGTAAATGGTGAATACAAGGGAAAAGTTCCAGCATCAGTCAAGGACGTTCTGCCTGGAGAACATCTGGTTGAGGTGAAAGCCAAAGGGTATTTGCCCAAGGATATGACGGTAAATGTGGTGGCCGGACAGCAGACCCTTGTAAAGCTGGACCTGGAACCTGAACCGGTGGAAAAACCCGTGGGAACCCTTAGGATACAATCCGCGGTTCCTGATGCAGTTGTTTTCTTGGACGGCGCTTCTCTGGGAAAAGCGCCTGTTGAAAAGACGGATGTTCCTGCAGGCAAGCATGTGGTTATGGTGCGGAAGGAAGGTTACAGGGATTTCGTGCTCACTTTGGATCTTAAAAAGGGCGAGACAAGGGTTGTCACCGCGGAACTGAGACAGGCGGGGATTATCAAGGTGGTCACGCAGGTTCCGGGAGCGGAAGTTTTAATAGATTCGGCCAAGATCGGCGTTACACCCATTCACAAGCATGAACTGGACGCTGGAGAGTACACTCTCGAAATACAACACCCAAGCGGCAGGTATATGCCCCATCGGGTCACCTTTTTGTTGAAAGGCGGAGAAGAAAGGAATTTTTCCGTTACTCTTGAAGAGCAGCATGATGGACCCAGCCCGGAGGAAGTGGCCTTTTTAGTAAGAGGACTTTCATCTTTCGGCGCAAGAACGGTTCCTCCCAAGCATTTCACAGCGGACGTGGGTTTGGGCTATCCCTATCTTATGAATGCTAAATTGACGGTGGGCGCGTGGAGACGGGATATGTTCGGAATTGATGCGGGGTTTACCTTCAGAAGCTTGTTTTTGTACATGAACGAATTCGCGGTGAGCGCGCGCGGGCAGTTTTTCGAAAAAGGACCGCTTTCAATCGGAGCGTTCACCGAACTGGGAGCCGGTATCGGGTTGGGAAGGCGGAACAGCTTTTTCTGGAACATCGGTCCGATTCTTAGCCTTTCTTTCAAGAATATCGTCACCGCAAGTCTTGCAATGTGGTTTAACGTTTATTCGGATCGAATATGTCGTTCAAGTCCGGCCGATAGGGACGCTGGAGAGACAGAGCCCAGTCTTTGCAACTTGACCGAAGGTTGGCCTGAAGACGGCGGAGTCGGACCGAGAGATGTTACTGCCGACTCGGTGGAACGAAGAGGCGCTCCCTATCAGGTTGTGCAAGACAATGGGGAAGAGAGAATCGTCTATCTCAATCCCAAACCTTTTCACAAAGATGATTTAAGAAAGAGGTTCAATGGATGGAAGTTTTACCTATCTTTCATAGTGGAAACAGCAGTGTTTCAATTTATGAACCTCTATCTGAAAATAGATTTTGTTCCGGCCCAGGTGCAGCAGCAAAGAGCGCTTTTCATGGAGTATTTCACTGCATCTTCATACGATTATGACGAGGGTGGACCGAATTCAGATCCCAAGGTAACCACCAGCGGTGTGATGACCAAGGTTGACTGGGGTATTTACGGGCATGTTGGGGTTTCCTT
>SLPX01000413.1 GCA_007131745.1 Myxococcales bacterium | reverse complement strand
GAAGAAGGACCTTGCGGGAATAGCCTTTGCTCACGGCATACCGTACGGAGCCACGGCATCGATCTCCTATCCGTTCGATTTCATGGAAAAAGCGAAAAAAGCCGCGGAGATCGAAGGTCCTACGTTCCTGCATATTTTTGCTCCGTGCCCGACCGGGTGGCGCTGCGCTTCGGATTTGACGGTGCGGTTGGGCCGCCTGGCGGTGCAAACAGGAATGTTTCCGCTGTACGAAATGGAAAACGGCAAATACAAGATGTCGGTTGAACTGCCGTTTCTCAAACCGTTAAAGGAATACATTAAGAGCCAGGGACGTTTCAGGCATCTCACCGACGATATCGTCGAGATGCTCGAACAAGGCATACATCAACGTTACGAAGCGTTGCTCAAGAAATGTGAAAATTGAGCCGGGGGTCTTGTAACATGGAAGAGACAGTCACCACTATATTGAAAAGACACAACCACGATCCGTCCGCTCTTTTGGCCGTCCTGCAGGACATCCAGGACGAGTTCAACTACTTGCCCCGCCCCGCGCTGGAGCAGACGGCGAAAGAGATGGAAATCCCAATGAGCCGCATTTCGGGCATGGCGACCTTTTTTGCGTCTTTCAGCCTGAAACCACGAGGCAAGCATGTATGCGAGGTATGCATGGGAACGGCTTGCTATGCCAGGGGCGCGCCCCAACTCGTAGACAAACTCAAGCGGGATCTCAAGGTGGGTGTAGGCGAAACATCGGAAGACAAGATGTTTACTCTTGAAACCGTAAACTGCGTGGGTGCATGCGCACTTGGGCCGCTGGTAAAGGTCGGCCAAAAATACCACGGACACATGAATTCTTCAAAGATCGAAAAGATGCTGAAAGAATATCGGAAATAACGCGAAGGATTGGGAAAGCATGAAAAGGCTAACAAAACCAAGCGATCTGGAAGCGTTCCGAAAGGAACTGCTCTCAAAGACGGACCCGAATGAAAAGGTCATCACCGTGTGTGCGGGGACAGGCTGCATTGCCTGCGGCGCTGACGACGTGGTGCAAGCATTCGGTAAATCACTGGAAAAACACGGACTCGAAAAGAAGGTCCGCATCCGATCCACAGGATGTCACGGCTTCTGCGAGCGAGGTCCGCTGGTGGTGATCCATCCGGAAAAGTACTTTTATCAACAGGTTAAACCCGGCGACACCGATGAAGTGGTCGAAAAGACCATCAAGAAAAACGAGATAGTCGAAAGGTTGCTTTACACCGATCCCAAGACCGGGGAAACGGTGATAAAAGAAGACGATGTGCCTTTCTATAAGTACCAAAACAGGGTGATCTTCGGCATGAACGGAATCATCGATCCCTGCATCCTGGAAGACTATATCATTCAAGGCGGCTACTCTTCTTTTGTAAAGGTTCTGACCTCCATGAGCGCGGATGAAGTCGTGGACGCCATGATCAAGTCGGGACTCCGTGGTCGGGGCGGCGGCGGGTTTCCAGCTGGAGTCAAGTGGGACACTTGCCGCAAGGTCGAATCCGACAAGAGATATGTCATCTGCAACGCTGACGAAGGTGATCCCGGAGCGTTCATGGATCGAAGCATCCTGGAAGGAAATCCGCACCGGGTGATTGAAGGTATGTTGATCGGAGCTTTCGCCATAGGTTCGGATGAAGGCTATGTCTACGTTCGCCATGAATACCCGCTTGCCGTGAAGAACTTGGAAATAGCCATTTCGCAAGCCGAAGAAGCCGGGTTTATAGGAAAGAACATCATGGGCACGGACTTTTCGTTCGAGCTCAAGATAAACAAGGGCGGCGGCGCTTTTGTTTGCGGCGAATCCACCGCGCTCATGGCTTCCATAGAAGGTTTCATAGGCGAACCCAGGGCCAAGCATATCCACACGGTGGAGAGCGGGTTGAACGGCAAGCCGACGAATCTCAACAACGTTGAAACATGGGCCAACGTACCCGTGATCATCGAAAAGGGAGTTGAGTGGTTTACCTCGATAGGCACCGGCGACGTCTCGGAAAACCCATGGGGCGGCTCCAAGGGAACAAAGATCTTTTCGCTCGTTGGAAAGGTCAACAACACAGGTTTGGTGGAGATTCCCATGGGGATGTCGTTGCGCGACATCGTGGAAAAGGTTGGCGGCGGAATTCCGGGAGGAAAAGAGTTCAAGGCGGTGCAGACGGGAGGTCCTTCGGGAGGTTGTATTCCGGCCGAGAAGCTCGATATCCCGGTGGATTTCGATGAATTGACAAAGGCCGGGTCCATGATGGGTTCGGGTGGAATGATCGTCATGGACGAGGACAACTGCATGGTGGACGTGGCCAGGTATTTCCTCGACTTTCTGAGAGATGAATCCTGTGGAAAATGCGTTACCTGCCGGGAAGGTCTTCAGCAGATGTACGGCCTGGTGGATCGCATGTGCAGCGGCAAGGCGAACCCGGGCGACATCAAGCTCCTTGAAGAACTTTCGGAAACGGTCGCGGAAGCATCACTTTGCGCGCTCGGACAAACCGCGCCCAATCCCGTATTGAGCACGCTGAACTACTTCAGGGATGAATACGAAGCGCATGTATTTGGACATAGTTGTCCCGCTCACGTGTGCAAAGACCTCATCCGTTTTGTGATAAATGAGAATTGCAACGGCTGTCATGTCTGTGCGCGCAAATGTCCCGAAAAGTGCATCAGCGGCGAACCCAAGGGAATGCATGTGGTCGATCAGGCCAAATGTGATCGTTGCAGAATTTGTTATGAATCATGCAAGTTCGACGCCATCGATATTTTGACAGGCAACGAAAAGCCCAGAGCAAAAGTTGAAAAGTAACATCTCAAACCTATACGGGATCTCTTTGAGATCCGGACAAACATGCTCGCAGGGCCGGCGAGGCGGGATGGATCAGCGGTCAATGTGAGCGTGTTTAATGCTTTCAGGAGCTTCGCACATGAGCGATACAAGCAAGACAAACACCGCGGCGGCTCAAGCCGAGCCCATCACAGTGGAATTTACGGTAAACGGCGAAAGCATGGAAGGAATCCGCGGGGAACCGCTTCTGCCTCTCCTGCTCGACAAGGGTTACGACATCCCGACCCTTTGTCACCATGAAGCGGTGAGCCCTTACGGTGCCTGCCGTCTCTGCTTGGTGGAAGTTAAGAAGGGGAGAAGGACAAAGGTGACCACGTCGTGCAATTACCCGGTTCTTCCCGGAATCGAGGTCCAGACGGAGAGCGAAAAGATAAGCAAGCACCGAAAGATAGTGCTTGAGCTTCTCATGGCCCGCGTTCCTGATTCACCCAAGCTCAAGAGACTTGCCCAAAAATACGGCGTCGAGGAATCCAGGTTCATCAACCAGTGCGAAGAGTGCATTGTTTGCGGTCTTTGCGAGCGGGTTTGCCGTGAAGTCGTTGGCGTGGATGCGTTGGGTTTTCACGGCCGGGGTTTCAAAAAAGACGTTTCCGCTCCGTTCAAGGAACCTTCGAAAACGTGCATCGGCTGCGGCGCGTGCGTGTACGTTTGTCCGGTGGACTGCATTGGCGAAGAAAAACTGCCCACCCAGAGAAGCATCCTTCGCTGGGAGCGCAAACTGCCTATGCAGACTTGTTCAGATTGCGGCTATCCTTTCGCCCCGACCTATCAATTGCTTCAATTCCAGAAGAAGACCGGTTTGCCCTGGAGCTTTTTCACGATCTGCCCTGATTGCCGCAAAACCTCCTGAAAAGAACACCGTTCGTTTATCACCAGCTTGCGGGTTTGCACCAGAGGTCTTCGGGATAATCTTTCAACACGATTTCCCCCGAACCTTGCGACAGCGGAAGCACACCCTGATACTGTATGTTTTCTCGTGTTTCTCCCATGTCGGTCACCGCCATGATGAGCGACAACTCGATATTTGTTTCCGGAACATCAAATATTTCGGTTGAATAATCAAAGACGCACAAACATCCGCATCGGTTCGGTTGACCGTATTGATTCTCATCCTTGTCCGTCTGGGTGACCACGTATGTTTCTCCTCTCTTTCGCACCTCGACATCTTGATACCCACAGCAGTTCAGCACGACCCTGGTGTTGTCGATCTTGAGCGTCCGGGTTTGTGCATCATATCTCCAATAAAGCATTTCCCTCGCGCAATACTCTTCCCAGGAGTTGTTCTTGAAATCTTGGTTCTTGCGGTAATCCGCGTCGCTAAACCCTCCGCAACCGCTCACGTCCGCTGCATAATCCACTTTTGTGTTTTCTCCCATGCAACCGCCTGCCGTGAGAAAAATACAAACAACGCAGAGAGTGTAGATTGTTTGTGCACGCCCGGGAAAGTTCACCACTTTGCAATAAACTGCATTGATCATCTTCTTAAATCTGGTATTCATTTTTAGCCTCCGGTGAAACGTTTGTTCTAATGTCATTAAGAGTTGTTCTGCACGAGATGTGCCACACCTTAACCATTGGTTTTTTTAGAACAAAACGATGCTTTTGATACCCGCCGGATTTGCTGGAACGCGGAAAGTGCGACATTGATGTCATGAAAAAAACGTACTCGTGGAGCAACTCATGGATGGCAAAGAGGATTTTTCATGGGCGCTGATTCAATGATTGGAAAAACGATTGCGGACAAACTCAAAATAGCGTCGGTTCTGGGCGAAGGAAGCGTGGGGGTCGTCTACCTTGCCGAACACGTTGTTCTGGAGCGGTTGTTCGCGGTCAAAGTTTTGCGAAGAGAACTGACATCGAATCGTATCGCGGTGGAAAGATTTCACCGCGAAGCCAGGGCCGCAAGCAGGTTGCTCCATCGAAACGTGGTTTACATCTCGGATTTCGGCCGTCTCACCGACAGAAGATTCTATCTTGTCATGGAGTACGTTCCGGGCGAAAGCCTTGCAGAAGAATCCGCTAAGACATCTTACCTGCGGGTTCACCGTGCATGCCGCATCCTACTGCAAATCGCGGAAGCGTTGGATTACGCTCACAGCCAGGGAGTTGCTCACAGGGATTTGAAACCGGAAAACATCATTCTTGCCCAAAACCCCGGGCTCCCGGAAACTGTAAGGGTTTTGGATTTCGGCCTTGCGAAAATACTTTTCGGAAAGACGACGCCAATTTCGTTCCAAGGTGAAATGTTCGGAACACCTGCATTCATGGCACCCGAACAGATCCGCGGAGGGGAAACAGACCACAGGGTCGATATTTACGCCCTGGGGGTAATGACATTCGAGTTGCTCACGGGAAGGACTCCTTTCACCGGAACGGTGATCGAAATGCTTTCGTATCACATAAAAAAGCAACCTCCGAAGCCCTCGGAAGTCAATCCAGCAGCCGCGGTTCCATCGATTATCGACGATCTTGTTCTGAAGGCCATGGAAAAGAAACCGGAAAACAGGTTTTCAACAGCCAAAGAAATGGCCGATGTCTATAGGCGCGCGCTCATGGATTCCGAAGTCATTAAACAGGAAACAGAAGGGGGTGAAAGAAACGGTTTTGAAACGGCTTCAGCGGAAAACGAAGTTGTCCGGATAGACACCCAGGGTAAAAAAGAAGAACTGCAAAGAAGCAACCTCTACGCGTTTGTGCAATCGCTGATTGATCGGCGAACCGGTGGGCCGGAACTCGTAAAACTACTCGCGCTCTGTCTGGAGTTGGAGGAAAACCTTCACGGGCTGCAAACCGAAACCGGTTACCTGGAGTCCTGTATCCGGGAAGCAGAAACATCCAATGAACGGAGAAAAACAAGGTTGCGCCGTGCAATACATGATCTGAAAAGAGAGGTGGAAATTTTGTCTGCACGCGACAAGCATTCTGAAAAAGGATCAGAGCTTGCGGATCTCAATTGCCAAATAGGCTCTCTCGAAAACCGGTTGCGCGAGGTCGAAGAAAAAACTGCAGCGAGTTTGAATGTTTTAAGCGAGCAGTTCCGCCAAAAAGAAGAAGAGTTGCGAAAACTGGATATTGAACTTCAAGAACTTGACAAGACCCTTTTTCAGGCTGCATCTCCTTTCGGTTTGCCCGAAAGTTTATCAGATGGACAAAAGATCTGAAACAAGGACTTAACCCCCTGTTTGGGAAGAGTTTTTCCGTTTTGCTTTCTTGACACGAGACGGGGTGTGAAGTTAGGGTGTTTTGGGTTTAGGAATTACCCAGAGGTATCGGCAATGAGAACTTTTTTGTTCGGTTTGACAGCTTGTATCTTCCTGTCGGCGGCTTCGCCCGCCCGGGCGGTGAATATAACCGATGTCGCCACGATGCTCGAAGAAGACAACCCCTACGACGCTCGGATTTCATTGGGTTTGCGCACAACGCTCACTCACGGCGCGTTGAACAAGGAATACCAGGGAAACAACAAGGGTATCGAGGTTGTGCGTGACTTGCGTTTCAAGCAGGTCAAGATGACCCTTGATCTGAAAGCCGAGTTCGCGATTTTCAAAAACCTGGCGGTCTACATTGGCTTACCCATAGTCTTGAGGCAGCAAAACACCTACAAGTTCGCATCCGGCAGTCTTTATTCAGGGTATGCCGGTGAACAACAATGCCGTCTGGATCATCCTGACGACCCGTCGGTTTGCAACCCGGACGGGGTGAATGCAAGAAACTCCCGCACCGTCCAAGACGGCATAGCCGCAGGGCTTTCGGGTATTCATTATGACGCCGGCGCGAACAGCATGATGCTCGGCGATTTCGATGTCGCGGGTGGGCAGGCCGGGCCGCGCACTCTTTATCGAGGCCCCAACCGGGCCGGGTTGGACCAGTTGCACCTGGGCCTCCATTGGCTCGTCCACGGATTCAAGCAGAAAGATGATCCCACGAAACCGAACTGGCGTATCGGCGCTGAGTTCCGCTTGAGCGTGGGCAAGGTGATGGATTTTGAAAGAAACTCGGCCGGGGACACCAATTGCGGAGCGCCCTTGGGATCGGCCACGACATTCAACTGCCGTCCTCAACTAAACGACGCGGTGAGCAAGGGCATACACGAGGTTCAGTTCTACACTT
Organism: Myxococcales bacterium; assembly: GCA_007131745.1. Next base: position 6,307 of record SLPX01000413.1, on the reverse strand, counting down.
CTTTGTCTAAGAGGCTCGGCATTCTGGATTCGTTTTTTCATCTTTATTTCCGGATGCCTTTTGCTTATCGAAGCGGTTCGTTCTACTCCGACAAGTACAACTTTTCGAGTGACTGGGGAGAAGATGGAGTCGGACCTGTAAACAAGGCGCCCAAGCAGGCAGGCATTCATTTCGGCACGGACATCATAGCGTGGGAGTCACCCGCCGACCACATCAAGTTCGCTATTCACTTGATGGGGATGGTGGATTACCGCTTTCCGGGAAGAGACTATTCCGAGGCATATGAGTTGCTTGCCGGCTCTCCCATGTTGAATATGCATTGCGACCCCAATAACCCGAGTACATTTTTTTCTGCAATGTGCGGGGATAACGCAGTCAGAAGGGCAATGATGTTTTATCCAGGGGTGACCCAGGTCCAGGATCACGCCATATTCGGGGGGACGCTCGGGCTTGACTTGCTGCTGTATAAGTACGTACAGCTCAGTCTGAGCTATACCCTGATTCACCGTCAGGAACACTTCATCACCATGACCGACGCGGGGCAAGACCTGGACGGAGACAGGAGGGTCACAATTCCCAGTCGCGAGCAGAACCCATGGCACAGGCCCATCATCGATACTCCGGGTCACCGGTATCGAGTCCAGGAATTGTTCGCTCACCAGTTCTGGGTGAACGTGCAGGCAAGGTTCTGACCCCTGAGTTTTCTTGTTCTCTCAATAGCATCGGGGAAAGATCCATCCGGAAGCCATGATAATAATTTAAATTCCGGAGAGGGGTTGTATTGCATTGCGCGGTTTTTTAGAATAAGACCCGCATTGTATTTACTGAGAAGTCTTTAAAAAAATCTGCGGACTATGGAAAACGCTGTTACAGAACTTCCGGCTGTGTTCGGGAGATATTTGCTTGTGCGGAGAATGAGCCGCGGAGGTATGGGCGAGATTTTTCTTGCCAAGGCCGGTGATGTGCGCGGCTTTGAAAAACTATATACCATAAAAAAGATCCTTCCCCATCTTTCCCATGATCCCGCGTTTCTCAAACGTTTCACCGAAGAAGCCCAACTCGCCATAAAACTGACTCACATCAATATTACACCGGTGTTTGAAGTGGGAATGGTGGATGAAGATCTTTTTCTGGCGCTTGAGTTTGTGGACGGCAGGGATCTTCGGCGGTTGTTGAGCCAGTGTCACAAGCTGGGCGTGCGAATACCCCAGGATATCGCTCTTTACATCGCCAGGGAAACGGCCAATGGTCTTGCCTATGCACACAGGCGGACCGATGAGAGGGGTGCGCCTCTGGACCTTGTGCATTGCGACATCAGCCCTCCGAACATCCTTGTTTCTTTCGAGGGTGAAATAAAGATTATCGATTTCGGAGTAGCTCGATCCGCTCTCGGACTGCACGACAACGAACCAGCGACCGGTTTCGGCAAGCTGGGCTACATGGCGCCTGAGCAACTTCTCAAGGGGCGGCATATCGATCGCCGCACGGATCTCTACTCCCTGGGCGTGGTTCTCTATGAAATGCTCGTGGGAGACCGGATGTTTTCCCTGGATCCCAAGGCCGATCACAAGCTGAATGTTCGCAAAATCGTGCTCGACCCTGTTGAACCGCCGTCGTCAAGAGTTTCGGGACTCGACCACCGGCTGGACAAGATTGTCATGAAAGCCGTTTCAAAAGACCCCAAGGACAGGTTCCAGGATGCTACTGAGTTCAGGAAGCGAATCCAGATGGTTTTGGCCGAAATTAATCCTACCATTTCTCCCGATGATGTCGGCCATTTTCTGAAAGAAACATTTCTGGACGAAATGGAACAGGATCGGACATCGTTGCAGGAAGCGCATGCAATGGACCTTGCGCCATACATGGAAAGGCTTCACGACGCGGGCGAGGCGACGGTTTCATACGCCGTTACAAACATGTGGGATCTGCCTGATCCACTTTCCCAATCAACCGGCAGCGATGTGGCGGCCCAGATGGTGAGTGAACCCGTGCTGAAGCCTTCCGTGCAACCGAGGGGTTCGAGCAATTGGATTCTGGCCTTGGCCGCGGGATTCCTGATTCTGGCGATTGTGATAACAGCGCTCGCGCTTTATTGGCCTTTCGGCGACAAAGACTCTACGTCCGCAGGAGCGCGGCAGACGATAGCGGAAGCTGAAAAAACCACCGATAAAACGCGCAGGGATGGTGTTGAAGACGGAGTCGACAAAGAGAAGGTAGAGGAAGAAACTCAACCTCAAAAAGACGGCAGGATCACGGAACAACCGCCTGATGAGGATCCAGCGGATGTTACCGATGATTCCGAACACCCTCGAAAAGGCAGGAGAACGAACCACGTGAGAAAGAAGACGGTTCGCTCCAAGGTACGGGATGTTAAAGCAGGGGAAGAGAAAGACTCCGCGGACGAATCAAAGCAGGATGTGGATTCGGCCGCTGTATTGAGTAAATTCCGCCGAGTCGAAGCGCAGTACAAGAAGTTCAAGGCTCGTTACGGCGGAAGGCTGGAAAGCCGGTGGCAGGCGATCTTGAATGCGGCCGTATACTCGGGCGCGGACAAGTACAACCGGCTGGACAAGATGCTCGACAGCTTGGTAAGGCAGATGAGGGCCATAGAAAAGGACGAAGGTGAATCCTGAACGCATCCACTATTCGAATCGCAACATCGCATAAAACAGGGAATCTAACGGGATGAAACAATTTGTAGGTTCGATTGTCGAAGTCGAACACGACGGAGAACATACTCTTCGGATCGTTTGCCGGAACTGCAACGATTTGGATTCTTCTCTGCCCGGGCAATTTGTTATGTTCAGGCCGACTTCTTGGAAAGCCGATCCATTGCTGGGCAGGCCGTTGAGCATCCTGGCCGCGGGAAACGGGCGGGCGGAGTTCCTGGTTCGAATGGCGGGAAAGGGAACCCTGATGCTCGAGTCTTTGAAAACGGACGACGAGGTTTTGATTTTGGGTCCCATCGGCAGAGCTTTTCCCGAACCCGAACCTGGAGTTCACACCATCCTGGCGGCCGGCGGGGTCGGCTTGCCTCCCTTGCTGATGTGGGCCGAAAGAGCATTGAATACTCCCGGCATTTGCACAACACTGATATACGGAGCGCAAACGAAAAAAGACCTTTTGTCCGTGGACCGGATAAAACGACTCGAAAACACGGATCAAAACAACTGTTTTAAAGTTGTTTGGACGACCGACGATGGTTCGCACGGCCGAAAAGGTCTTGTGACCGATTCTTTGCAGGATGTCTTGAATGATTGCGCGGATGGAGACTGCAGGGTGTTCGCATGTGGTCCCAACGCTATGATGAAAGGGATTGCTGAAATATGTTCGGCAAAGAAAATCCCTTGTTGGGTAAGCCTCGAAAACCGCATGGCGTGCGGCCGAGGGGTTTGCCTGGGTTGCGCTCTGGAGGATCCGGACGGAAACTTCTTCCTGGTCTGTGAGCATGGGCCGGTGAAAAAGGCGGAAATGGTCAAGTGGGCATGAACGTTGATTATCCGAAAAAAACGAACGCGATTGCAGGCAACGGGTTCATCGATGGATTTTGTTCAGAAGTAGATCTTTCCGTAGATCTTGGTTACGCGAAGTTTACCAGCCCCTTGCTCACGGCATCGGGCACCTTCGGCTATGGGATCGAAAGCATTGAGTTGCTGGATACGCAAGGATTAGGAGGTGTTGTTACAAAGGGAATTTCGCCTCAGCCGAAAAAGGGTAATCCTGCGCCGCGCATCTGGGAAACCGACGCCGGTTTGATAAACAGCATAGGCCTGGAAAATCCCGGCATGGAAGTTTTTCTCCGAGACATTTATCCGCGCCTCGCTGAACTCAACACACGCATAGTGGTGAATTTTTTCGGGCGTGATGAAGATGATTACGTGTTGTGCGCTGAACGGCTTGGCCGTGGAGGTGGAATAGACATCTTGGAGATAAATCTGTCGTGTCCGAACGTCAAGGCGGGCGGTTTGCAGTTCGGAACTGATCCCGACACAGCTGGTCGGATAGTGAATCGGTGTGCTTCGGTGTGCGCTATTCCCATATGGGCGAAGCTCTGTCCATCCGGCCACAATCTCGTGGATGTCGGCCGGGCCTGCGTGCAAAACGGCGCCCGGGGATTGACTTTGGGAAACACCCTGCCTGCCATGGCGATCGATCCTCGCACCCGGAGGCCCCGGGTCGGAGGGGTAACAGGCGGACTTTCAGGCCCTGCGATCCGCCCTGTCGCGGTTCGGGCTGTGTACACGGTGTTCAAGGCGGACTTGGGTGTCCCAATCATAGGAGTCGGAGGCATCACCCGGGCCGAAGATGTTTGTGAATTCATGCTGGCGGGGGCTTCTCTTGTTCAGGTGGGAACACAGGGCCTCGTGGAGCCCGCAGCTTGTCTGCGACTTAGAAATGATCTGGCCTGTTTTCTCTCGGAAACAGGAGTTTCTTCGGTTGTGGATTTGGTGGGAAAAGTGCAAGCAACATGATTAGAGAATGCAGTGGGTTTTTTGCTCCAATGATCGCCGGTATTGACAGGGTCAGGCATAGCAGATGAATCGATTGGAAATCAAAGGTCTGAAGGAAAGAAGACCGGCTAGAAGCCGAAGACTTCTTCTTCTGGCATTCGGCATACTGGGCCTTGTTTTTCTCGTGATCCTTTTCGGAAGAAATTTGAACGATCCCGAGAGCGAAAGGGTCGTAAAGAAATCAAGAAGCGTGACCGCGGACGATTCCGTCACCCGAAGCCCCGTGGGTGATCCACTGACCGAATGGACCTCTCCACGCGGGCCGACGATAACAGAGGTCCATGGTACCGTCCGTTCTTCACCCTATTCAGCCGGAATATGGAAAATGGTCACGGCCGCTGAAAATGACCTGATAGCGTTTCGGCGCAAACTCCACGCGGCTCCCGAATTGCCGGGCAAAGAGGTGGAGACGTCCAAAACATTGGCGGAAAAACTCGAGGCGCTCGGGCTCGAAATCAGGCGAGGCCTGGCCGGCACCGGGTTCACGGCGGTTTTGAAAGGCGGTTTGCCCGGGCCTTCGGTGGCCGTGGTGTCGGTGATGAGCGGGGTTGCCGTGAGGGAAAAGAATCCTGTTTCGTACGCATCCCGAAAAACGGCCGAAGTGGACGGTAAGAAGACATGGGTGAGCCACGCAGCGGGCAGGGATGTAGAGATGACCGTGACATACGGCGTTGCAAAAATACTCGCAAAACACAGGAACGCGATGCCGGGCTCGGTGAAATTCATTTTGCAACCAGGAGGTTCCGCAACCGCTGTAGCTGGTGGCGAGGTTGATTTGAGCGATGAAGCCTGGGGATCCAGGGAAATGATCGTGCAGGGAGTACTGGAGCAACCAAAGATAGAGGCGCTTTTTTCCACGAGACTGCAACCGGAACTTCGGGTCGGGCTCATCGGGTTGCCTGAAGAACGCTGGTGGACCGGAATTACGCATTTTCACATAGGAGTCACCGGAAGCGGCCTTGAAAACTGTCTTCGCCCCGGAGCCGCGGGATGCATCGACCCAATCCTTGCAGCTTCGCAACTGGTGGTTTCGCTTCAATCCCAGTTTTACCGCCAGGTAAGCGCGAAAGAAGAAATCCGCCTTACCGTGGGAGCGATAAAGGGCGAAGGCGGAAAGGGCCGATTGCCCGAAAGAGTCGACATCGAAGGAACGATAAGGTGGAGAAACCGATCCGATGTTTCCGCGGCCGAAAATTTCATCCGCCGAACCGTCAAAGGAGCGGAAGTGTCGTCAAACGCTTCGATGAGAGTCGACTTCACGGAAGAAAGACGGGCCGTACAATCCAACCCGGAACTGGTCCGCTGGATTCTTCCATCTGCAAGACGCATGCTCAGACCCGGCGGGGTCGTGCTGGGAGGGTCGGATCCGGCAGTGGATTATTTCACTGTTTTCGCGCGCCGTGTTCCCTCGGTGCTCATTCAACTCGGAACGCACTCACGAAAACTATCCAATCATCGCCGCCTGGGTTCACCCGACTTTGACGTAGACGAAGAGAGTATTTCGGTCGGAGTACATTTTCTTTCCAACGTAGTGCTGGATTACCTTTTGGAACACAAACCCGCGGAAAAAAGTCAGGACGAAACCTAACCCTGACCGGCTGATATCGAAACACTCATAGAACGAACATTCATATCTGTAGACTGGTGTTCAAATGATTGTGATCTGAAATTCAAAGCCATGGACATGGCCAAGAATTATCACAACTTCGAGAAGCTCTGTGAAATGTGTTGATTATAATCAACACATTTCACAGAGCTTCTCGAAGTTGTGATAATTCTTGGCCATGTCCATGGCT
>SLPX01000235.1 GCA_007131745.1 Myxococcales bacterium | reverse complement strand
GTCACTCGCTGCGGTGCCTGCTCACGTACCTCAAGTACGCTGCGCCGGCCCCTCGCTCGCTCCTTGCCTGGCGAGCGCCTCGGCGGCCCTGCGAGCGTGTTGTCCAAATCGCATTTACCGCGGATCCATCCCGCCATGCTTTGTTATCTGCGGCCCTTTATCTCCGGCGCTTCCTTCAATGTTGTGCCGAGGATGCGCGATGCCAGGGCCAGTTGGCTTAGAACACACCTTCCGGCTTGCATAGGCGCCGGGCCGATGTCCGGAAACCCGGATTCGTCTCCTTTCAACGATTCCCAATTGTAAAACAAACGCCCCCACGAGCTGTTCAGCGCATCCAGAATCCTGGGCCGGGCTTTCAGCAAGTACCAATAGATGTCGTGATACATCACGCTGGCAAGATAAGACCAGGGTGCCAGCCAAGTTCGAAGCGACCACTCGAGCGGAGTTTTGAGAGGCCCCCAATAGATGGAATGCTGCATTTTGGCTGCAAAAGTTATATCCTCCAGAGGATTCTGAAACTTCCACGGTCGTTCGAGAATTTCCGGCTCTCCCAGCACTTCTAAATCTCTAATGTCTCCGCAACCCAACCCCAGGTCGTGGGCCATCCGTATGTATGGAATTTTCATTGGATCGAAACCCATCAGCTTAGCAGCGACCGCGTCTATGGCCACCTGGTCTGAAGACGCCAGGATAACGTTTTTGACGTGAGGTCTCATGCAGCGGGGGCCGGGGCCGTCTCCCGCGAAGGTTCCATCCATCACCGCGAAAACGCCTGAATGGATTTTCTTCTGGATCATCAACAAATCAACGAGAGTTTCGTGGATCCTGGCGTGAGTCCAGTGCCTGTGCTCGTTTAGCAACCCACCGAACGCGTTTTTCATCGCTCCCGTGGTTGTCGTAAAAACATGAGTTTTGACCGTGGGAAGGTGGATGATGTTTTCACCAATGAACCTTTTCGGGATCATGAATCCCTTGGGGTAAACATCGTTGAGGGCCAGGAAATCTTTTGCCAAGTCTCCGACTGCGTCGCGAATGTGGATCCACTCTTGCCCCTCATAGAGATGAATATTGCGGAGGCCGTGTTCTTGGAGCACCGTCAGGTGCTTGTTTTCCCGTTCACCTAGATGAGCGTCGATTACCACTGTCCTGTTGTGGCAACCGTGGATCAGCTCAGGTGAGTAACCGTCCCTGAGCATTGTTCTGATTACTGCGTCGAGTTGCCAGGGAGTCGTGGATGCGGCAGGGTAGAAAAAATGCCACGAGATATTTATTTTCAGAGCGGTGTCGGTTTTCATGTCGATGGTTTGAGTGTAATCCGCCAAGTGCATCAACCGGCGGTAGTCCTCGAACACGGTGCGCGGAGTTGTTTTGAGTAGCGCAACTTTGGATCTCATGTCTCTTGTCTCTCCTTTTGTAGGGTGATCAAGAATTATCAAGCGGTTTCATGACTGAGCGATTCAGGAGAAACCCGCCTCTTGAAAAAACGAATGATTTCTCCGACCCATAAGACGATGGATGTGCCGCCGATTATGATCACCCAGTCAACTGATTTCAAGGGAACCGTTCGGAATACTTGTCCGCCGAACTGCACGATGAGGATTTGTCCCAGGAAGATGACTCCAACTATCAGGAGAAATCCCTTGTTTTTCAATATGCCTTTGAATGCGGACTGCTTTCGTCCGAAACATCTGGCGTTGAACAGATTCCAGAACTGGGCCAGCACGAAGGTCGTGAAAAACACGGACAAGATATAAGGACTGGATCCAATCCAACGAACATAAATGATGAAACCCACGAAGAACACCAATAAGGAACAACCCACTCCGATTATGAAGGTGTTCATTGCGCGGGTCAGTATGAATTGATCAGGGTCGCGGGGCAACTCTTTCATGACTTCTTCGTGAGGTGGTTCCGTGGCCAGAGCCAGCGCTGCGAAAGTGTCCATGATGAGATTCACCCACAACATTTGTGGCACGGTCAGGGGAAGTTTAATGCCGATAAACGGCCCCAGGAGAGCAATGCCGAGCGCTGTTACGTTGCTGGTGAGCTGGAAAACGATAAACCGCTGAATGTTCTTGTACAAAGAGCGGCCCCATTTGACCGCCTGGACAATGCTGGGAAAGGAATCGTCCAGGAGAATGATGTCCGAGGCTTCCTTGGCTACAGCGGTTCCTGTCTTGCCCATGGCCAAACCCACGTCGGCCAGGTTGAGGGCCGGGGCGTCGTTTGTTCCGTCCCCTGTCACTGCCACCACCTGGTTGTTCTTCTTCAAAAGTTTTACGAGTCGCAGCTTGTCGTCCGGTCTTGCGCGGGAGAGAATCTTCATGTCGCCTACAAGATCCAGTAGTTTTTCATCATCCAGCTGAGCGAACTGTTGCCCTGTAAGGTGATGATCTTCGGGTTCACCCTGTTCCCACAGTCCTATGCGGCGGGCGATCTCCTGTGCGGTTCTGGGGTTGTCTCCCGTGACGATTTTTACGTCGATGCCTGCGTCAGTGCAGTTTCTTATGGATCCGGGAACCTCGGTGCGCACCGGATCCGCTATCCCGGCAAAACCCAGCCAGCAGAGTTCTTCTATTTGTTCTTCAAGATTCTTCGTCGGATCCGGGTCCTCCTTGTAGGCGAATCCCAGTGTCCGCATGCCCCTGGCCTGAATATCCGCCATCTCCTCTTCCAGGGCGGAGCGCCGGCTTTCTATGGGTTCGATCCCCCGGGCGGTGAGTAGGCGATTACATTTTCCGATGAGAACTTCCGGAGCGCCTTTAACATGAACGATGTTCTTCGACAAAACAGGGGAGTATCCTGATGTCGCCATGAACTTCCGCTTCGAGGAAAACGCGAGTTGATCGGTTAGGCTGAAATTGTTCCGGTAACATTCATACTCTCCGCACGCACCTTCCAGCCAAAGCAGGAGCGCTCCTTCAGTGGGGTTGCCTATCGGTTCATCGGGTTGTCCCTCCTTGTGTTGTATGTTTGCAGTGCTGTTTGATGCTACGGCCTCGGCGATTATTTCGGACAACCTCTCTTCCGCGTTGTTTTGATCTATGGGGAACCGGGCCTCCTGGACTCTCATCTTGTTAAGGGTGAGCGTTCCGGTCTTATCGGAGCAGATCACCGTGGCAGCGCCGATAGTTTCACATGCATGCATCTGCCGGACGAGGTTATTGGTGGCCGCCATGCGTCTCATAGAATAAGCCAGGCTCAAGGTCACGCTCATGGGGAGACCTTCAGGTATCGCCACCACGATGATGGTCACCGAAACCATGAAATACCGGAGGTATTCCTGGGCGACCTCTGTTGGGATCCACAGTTCCGGATCTGTCGACAGGATCTTGGTGAGGTAAAGAATCGCTCCTCCCGCTGCTATGAACACAAGCCCTCCAAGGGCATTCTTCATCCACAGCCATACAGGGTTACCATGGAGCCATTTGGGCAAGACATGGGGTTTTCCGGCCAGTTCCATCGCATCATAGACCACCGGCACCCAGACCGGGATGATGCCAATCACCACCCCAAGAAAAAGAACCCCCATGAGAGCCCATTGGCCGCCTGTCATTCTTACTTCCCCCGTGATCACGCCCCGAAGCACCAGAGCGCCGAAAAGGAGAGCAGCGACTCCGAAGGCCACGACCCCGATGAATTTACTCAGACGCTCCAGTTGGCGCGTGAGTGGAGTGGGGATGTTGTGTTCTTCAGCGGCGGCCCGCGCTGTGCGGCCGATATCGGTGCCGTCTCCGACGTGGGTTACGCGGATCAGGCAGTGGCCGTCCATGACCGTGGTGCCACGAAGCAGGATATGAGAGGGGTATGCGCTTTCTTCGTCGTCTTCGTGAATTTCGTCCCTCGGATGCTTTTGCACCGGTTCCGATTCACCCGTCAGCCGGGATTCATCGATAGCGAGAGAGACTGATTGCAGCAGTTCCCCGTCGGCCGGAACCTCTTCTCCCACCTCCAAGAGCACCAAGTCCCCTACGACCACGTCTTTTCTCGCTACGGTCGTGTATGAGCCATCGCGTAAAACCTTGACGGGATTTTCATCACTGGTCTTGTTTAAGATGTCGAATTCCCGTTCCGCTTTGTATTCGTTTGCAAACGTAAGCACGGTGGCCAAAAGGATCGCTATTATTATGCCTATTCCTTCAACATAACTGCCGTCGACCATGCCCACGGCCACGGCTATGACCGCTGCGATCACGAGAATCCGGACAATCGGGTCGTCGAATTTATTCAGAAGCTGTTTCCACCAGGGTGTGCGTCTGGGAGGCGTTAAAATATTGGACCCGTGCTCGGCCCTGCTTTTTTCCACCATCGAACCTGACAATCCAGGGCCGAAACCCGAAATGGTGGCCGAGCAAAGTCTGATTTTGTTTGGTTCAGCAGGCGAAGCCCCGTTTTCAATATTCTCCTTCGATTTCTTCACTTGCTCTTCTTTGTTCCGTCCGTATTCCGCTGTTTCATCGAGAACTTGGAAGCGAATATTATATCAGAAGGCAAAAGGAGGGAAGCATAGAAATCTCCAGAAAGCGTCCGGGGGCATTCATGCTTTCTAAAAACACTCTCGATTTCTTACACTGCAATTAGCAAGCAACATATATTGTTTTATATGATGTTTTAGTTGTTGTTGTTTTGTCTTTATATCACATCGTCTTACCGGTCGGAAAAACTGAAGGTTGACATACTAAAATAATTATGTTTGATTCCTGAATATATAGATTTCAAAAGAGGTGAGTTTTTTAGGTGAGAACCTGATAATCGGGTTTTCCAGTGGTTATGTTTTTTTGAAAACAAGGAGGGAAAAAGAGATGAAGAGACTGAATCAATTTGTTTGTGCAATTGCAATTTCATCCGTTTTGGCCGTGGTTGCAATCGGCTGCGGTTCTGACGGCAAAGACGGCAGGCCGGGTATCGACGGAACTTCATGCACCGTCGTGGAAAACATGGATGGGACGTTTTCTATCGTATGCGAAGACGGCGAATCGGTAACCATCCCCGCGGGCAATGATGGAGAAGACGGGGAATCCTGTTCAGTGGTGGACAACCAAGACGGTACGTACGACTTGATTTGCCCGGACGGCACCATCACGTTATCCGATGGTGCGGACGGTGCGGATGGAGCGGACGGCGCAGACGGCGCGGACGGCGCGGACGGCGCAGATGGCACGGGTTGCGTGATAGTGGAAAAGCAGGATGCTGATAACAAAACATATTACGAAATCACCTGCGGTGAAGGCGATGATGCGACTTCGGTCGATATCTATCCGCCGGGCGCTTGTACGGTCGAGGAAAACCAGGATGGAACCGCTACTATCAGTTGCCCCGATGGAACTTCGGTGGACATTTCCAAAGGCGTTGACGGAGATTCCTGTACAGTCGCCGACCACGACACCGACCCTGATTGCTTCGATATAACCTGCGGCGATGACACGGTCACCGTATGCCATGGAGAGCACGGCGACTCATGCACCGTCGTTGCCAACGAGACCCATGACCATTGCTATGACATCACTTGTGGTGATGACACTGTCACTGTTTGTGATGGAACAAGCACTCTCATAACCGTCGACCCGGTCGAACCGGGTGATGATTGTCCTAACGGTGGTTATCTGGTAACCACCTGCGAAGATGACGGAACCGGCTCTTGCGTAACCGACACTATTGAAGAATCATACGTATGCCATGGTGAACATGGCCAACAGGGCGAAAAGGGCGACCAGGGCGATCCCGGCGCAGATGGAACAAGCACTCTCACATTAGTTGAAGAGATCCAGGAAGAAGACAGCGACCATGATTGTGACAACGGCGGATATTGGGTAACCACCTGCGAAGATGATGGAGAAGGAAATTGCGTAGGTGACTCTGAAACAACGGTTGCCGTATGCCATGGTGAAGATGGCCAACAGGGCGAACCGGGCGATCAGGGCGACCAGGGCGAACCGGGCAAAGACGGCGAACCCTGCACAGTGGTCGACAACCATGACGGCACGATTACCATCAGTTGCCCCGACGGAACCTCGGTGACCATTTGGGGTCAGGTTGCGCCTCACAACAGCACATGCGAGGGAGCTTATGACTTCCCGGTCATGTACGAACAAACCATAGAAGGCAACACCGAATATGCCAGCGCGAATGCTCCGGGTGTAGACGGACCGGCCACCTGGTACAAGTTCACCGTGCTCGAACCCACAATTATAAACATGAACATGGCAACGACTGAAGGCTGGGATACCTACCTGTACCTTCTGAAAGGAGATTGTGAAGATTACGAAATAGTTTCAGAACACGAAAACTCGATCACCCAAAATTTGCAACCTGGTGAATACCTTGTCGTAGCCACCGGTGAAAACGCCGGCGATTATGGGGAATTCACCCTTGAATTGGAATTCGATGAATCCGTGGCGGTTATGTGGACATTTGACGCGGAACTGGAAGCCGACAAATGGGATCCGGATGTAGGCGACGGCGTGATCCTTGCAGGAAGCTCTTTGGGCGGAGAAGGTTTTGTCTTTGGTTTGAACGGCAGTGGAGATAACACCGACAGGGCGCTCACTTATAACAACTGGAGCACTACAGCAGAACCTGGCGAGAATAGGTATCTCGAATTCTCTGTGGATCTTTCCGGTTTCGAATACATCGGCTTTTCCTTCTGGACGAGACGAAGTGATGCCGGGCCTCAAACATTTGTGCTTCATTACAGTTTGGATGGGGAAAATTTCACAAAGGTTGCAGACAGTGAGACGCAGATCCCTGCAGCAGATACATGGGAACATTTTGCTTTTGACTTTTCGACAATGGACTTCTTGGACGATGAACCTAATGTATCGATTCGCATCTATGGATACAGTGCAAGCGCTTCGGGCGGCACACTGCGATTCGATGAGGTAACATTTACAGGTTATCCACTCTACTAAAATCAGTCTTTTTTCCGAAAGACTGACCGTTACCTTCCCATCTCGCCATCCTGGTGACGACCAGCGCACCCTTTGAGATGTTCAGCCGCATCGGCGATTCTCTTTATCTGTCACCAGATTCGGTTTTCTGATAATATGAATGTAGAATAATGAAAGGGGGTTAAAATGATTTTACGTTATAATACTAATAGACTGGAAAAATTGGACAGTACCGACCAGGGAAAACCAGCCGGTCAGGTTGATGTTTTGCGATTGATAAGGCGTTTTTGGGGATGTCGAAACATCAAGCTTTTCACTGGGTTTATTGCATGTTTCTTTATGACATGTACCGTCACTATGGGGGAACGCAGGGCCACGGGAGAATGCCCGGAAGGTGAGATATGTTCGGATTTGACACCAAGAGGACTCTATTTTGCAGGAAGCGTTTTATCGGGGGGGTCGATGCAACCGGTGAGCGTCACCGCCGTCGGAGGACAACAGACAATAACTGTTTTAACAAGCTCAAGACCTGATAGTTTCTTTCGTCTACCCTTTGAAGTTGCGTTGACAGACGATAATGTTTTCAGCGTGGAGTCGCTGGATCCCCCCCGCTTTACTCTTCAAGGGATACAAAGTGGAACATCGCTTTTGCGTGTGGTTGATCCATCTTCGGGAGAACTCTTCGATCGAATCTCTGTTGTTGCTGCACCTATTTACGATCGATACCTGAGAGCGAAAAGCGGTGAAACACGGGTTCAAGGATCCTGGGCTTTTTATAACGGCACAATGCAAGGTGTTTTCGTGGTGTTGCTTGACGCGATGGAAAGGCGGTTGGTGGATGAAACCATGATCATAACCCATCTCAACCCGGGGGAAGTCGGAGATTTTACGCAAGTGGAGTGGGATTTGTTTCAACTGGAAGGGTTTGAACCCGGAATCGTTGAGGTAATGGTGCAAACCGGGGACGGCGATTCGTTCAACGACGAGGTGAGTTTGGTGGACATGGTGGATGATGTGTACGTCAAAAGTGCATCGCCGGAAGACGGCGTGGTAATGGCCGGCTTTTACGCCAACGTTTGTTTCAGAGCCGAAAATGATGGTGTTGTGGTGTTGGGAGCGCCATGGGAATTCGAAGTATCCGGCATCGGCGCTTCCGGCGGCGAACCGTTTTTCGGGGCAAACTGCGTTTTTGTCAGGACCGAATCCCCCGGAATGATTACCGTCACTGGAACAGCGCTCGGCTTTTCTGCCTCGGTGGAATTCCAAATCGTGGCAGCCATGAAACAAAATAACAATATTTCCGGCAATTCCGAACCCGGTGACTTCCCGTTTCCCCGAATCATGAGCACGCCGGGAGAACGCGCTGAACGAACCAACTGAGAGATTACGAATCCTGTCGAGTCCGCGTTTCATGGTTTTCTTGTCGATTGTTTTTGTTGATAAGATTTGATTCTCTTTTCGTTGCCGGAGGGGTGGTGCGGCGTTGTTGAGTGCGGATCTTTTAGCCCGAAGCAGCGCTTTGTACGCCGAGGCCGAAAGTTGAAGCAGGTTCGGAAAAAGCCGGCGTCAGAAAACCGCTGCCCGAAGGGCTGAAGGGATTTGGCCGAGTCGCCGACGATGCTCCCCGAAGGGGAGCTTCAAACGGCGACGTCCGGCGTTTCCGAAGCTTGCGAAAACATGGCCTCGGCAGCACTGTGTTTCGCTGTTTGTCCGCTGCGGGTTTGCGGCTTGTTAAAAGAAAAGTGTCGTCGAGCTAAAGGAGCTGCACTCTTCTCCAGATGGGGGGTTGTACTTTGGAGCATGATATGAAAGTATATTCGGAAATAAGTGGTTATTATCGCCTGACGCTCGGTGATTTTCCGGCGTTGGAAGTTGCAGATTTCCGGTCTTTTCCTGGATCCTCAATCCCTTAGCGCTTCTTTCTGTTAGCCGGCCATCCTGGGCAACGGCGTTTCTACATGAACCCATGGGAAGAATCGGCAACCAGTGCGGGCCGAAAAACATTTGAACCCGAACTTTCGTTGCCGGTCTCGTCCCTGCAACGAAAGGAGCATTTTCAATGTACTCAAGCACCGCACGAACTCTCTTACTTGCAATGCTTACTATCATGCTCGGATGTTCATCATCATCAGAAAAGGAAGGACCCCAAACGCATGAGGTTCCAGCTGATTATTCCACGATTCAACAAGCAATAAATGCAGCCGATAATGGGGACGTAATAGTTGTATCTCCGGGAACATACGAAGAAAACATCGATTTCAAAGGCAAGGATATCGGTCTCCGCAGTGCAGATCCCGAGGACCCAGAAACAGTATCGGCAACTATAATTGTGGGCCAGGGAAACGGCACGGTTGTAACAATGCAAAGCGGAGAAAGCAGCAACTCAGCACTTGAGGGTTTCACCATAACCGGCGGGGAAGCGAGCCGGCACGGGGGTGGGATGATCATCGACGGTTCATCACCCGTGATTCGAGGAAACATCATCGAAGAAAACACCGCTCAACGAGGAGCAGGCGCTTTTGTCACTAACGGGGCATCTCCGTTTTTCGACTCCAACACCTTCAGGCGAAATCATGCCACTTCAAGGCACGGAGCGGGTATTTATGTTGCTGATGAATCACAAGTGGTGATCGAGAACAACACGTTCAAAAATCACGATGATGTAGACGGAGTAATATCCATCGGAGCGTCCTCAACCGATGACTGCAACGCGGTGATTTCCGGAAACATTATCACCGACAATACATCCGACTACGGCACAGGGGGAATATCGGTCAGAGGATCCACAGCTGAGATCACCGATAACATTCTGGAACGAAACATCGGAGCCGGGGCCATAGACGCAGCCGGCGCTGTGACCATCAGAAGGGAATCCACAGCCTTAATCAACCACAACACGATCACTGAAAACCGTGCACAAAATTTTGGAGCCGTGTTGATCGCCGAGGATTCCACCGCTGAACTGTACGATAATGAAATCAAAAACAATAACGCTGGAACAGATATCGAATCGAAAGATGGATCAGGCGGTGGAATCGCAGTTTCATCGTCCGACGCAATTATTTCTTCCAACACCATTACCGACAATACAGCATGGAACACCAACTCGGGAGGCGGGGGTATTTACATTCGTGAATCCACCGCGTTCATCGACAGCAATACAATCTTCCGTAACCGTGCGACTCGATCCGGAGGCGGCATTTACCTGAGAGGTCACGGTTTCCAAACAGATGCTGTTGTGGAAATCATCAATAACACCATTTCAGACAACACCGCTGAAGGTCACAGTGACGCAAGTGGCGGAGGAATAAACATCGGAAACATCGTAGAAGCAACGATTCACGGCAACACTATTGATCTCAATTACGCCGAAAAGTTCGGCGGTGGTGTGTACGTTACAGACGTAGATGAAGTACCTCTGCTCGGCCCGGCCGAAACACCCTGGTCGCGTGAAAATTCACCTCCGGGAGATGAAGTACACAACAACTATAATAATAACGAACACTCCGTTGACGAGTGCGGCGGCGCGGATGTGTTTTTCAGGGAGAATTATCCATGCGACTGAACGAATCAAAGAAACCCCCAACAAACCGTAGGTGATGGGATCGGAACATGGAATCCACTGGAGAGATTAAAAAAGCTTTGGAGCGAGTGTTTCAAAGAATACGGTTGCCGCGCTTTTCATTTCTTCCCTGGTAAACCTGGTCTTCAAATCTTCGAGGTCTTCGGCGCTCTTGAACCCCTTGAACGCCCTCGCTGAAACTCCTAAGTGTAGCATAGTTTCGCCGTTGTGGTGATAAAGGCTCAAACCATGCATGGACGCCTTGGTCTTTCCGTCCTCGGAAACAACGAAACTCAATTTGTAGACAGTTACAACTTTTTTTCCGGCGATCGTGTCTTCCTTGAATTCAAAAACAGCGTCCGGGTTTTCCTTGTGCGTTGCAGGGAGCATCATTCTGTCATAAAGATGTTCTTCCGCTTCAAAAGCTGCTGCAGTAAGATCAGGGCAGTGGCCGCAACCATATATGCGCTTGTGTACAGACGCGATCATCCCGTGTTCGTTGGCTTTTGTACCCCTGTAATGCCCTTCAGCCGACAGAGATCCCATCACTTCCCTGACTTCGCCTCCTGCTTGCTTTTCAAACCCTTCCACTTCCTTTTCCAGCAACTTCTCAAGCGCCTCCTTTGTAAGTTTTCCGTTATCCTTTTCTTCTTCGGATTTCTTGTCCGCTGATTTTTCACCTTCTTTTCCATCCTTTTTGTCACAACCGGAAATCACAATCATCGTTGCGGAAAGCAGGCATATCCATAGGATTTGCAGATGTCGTCTAATCATGATTTTCTCCTCTTTGTTGTGATGCACGGTCCGAATTATTGGTGTCCTGCATCAACTGTTCATTTTTCCACCCTTTTCGCCGCTTTGCTCCAAGTACCGCCGTAAGATGCTTCCTTCTTAATCCGACCGGCTTGGTTTTACAAGAAACAAAAAGGCACAGCGCGGATTTTTCTGAATCTTCTGAAATACGATTTCTTGCTAAGGTTCTTCAACCGCGATCTCTGCGCCGTAACGTCCGAGATATTCACGCGCCTCGGCTGTAAGCCGCATTTCTTCATCGAAGTATGAGGCCCCGTCCAGGTTTTCGATATTCTGAAGCCTTTCACTTAGGGGCCAATCGCCGGTATCCAAGACGTTTCTTTCCATGATCACTGTGCCGTCAGGCATATTGACCAGCGCCTCCGCTTCCCAATGCAGCCTTTCCTTGAAGGAGTTGCGATAAACCCAAACCGGAGTATCTTCAGTCCAAGAGTAGTCGGCAAGAGGACTGTTCGTCCAAAAAACCATCGCGCCCCTTCTTCCGGCCGACCATGGCGTGTTGATTACATTGTATGCAAACTCGATATTCCGGGCCGCCATGAGTCCCAGCGCTCCGCTCCCCGCGTTCCATTCGTTTTCTTCCCAAAACTCGTTCGCTCGAAGAGTCAGAAACTCGTTGTTTCCACCCTTTACAAAGATCACACTCCACACCGAGCCGTCGGCGAGCGATATGTCCGCGTTCTTCACCCGGTTTTTTTCGAAGACTGAATATCGCAAAAAATAAGTACTCGTAAGAAGCCCGTTCGGCCCCGTCTGGGTGCAGTTGACAACCGCCACGTAATCTCTGGGTGAATCAGGATTCGTAAACATCATGATGGATGAATTGCCGAGATCGGTGTTGACCGGATCCCCCTGGAATCGGCTGAATGTCACATCGTGAACGGTATAACGTGGATGGTCGCCCCACACTGTGATCATGTGGATGAAAGACCCGTCTTGCTGATAAAAATCTTCCCTGTGCCTGTGCTCCAAGTTCGCAAAGTAGAAATCAGCGGAAGCCAGTACCAATTTTCCTTCGTATGCTTCCAGCACCGCCCCGCTTCCTGGAAATCCCACCCAAACACGCGGTGCAAGACCTTCCTCGATTCGAAGGTTTCCGTTCTCCCGGTTTCCGTCCATGGGAACCAACCCGTGGAGGTAAACCCTGTGATTAGCGAAACCTGCGCCTTCTTCCACTACCCTCCCGACGGTTCGAAACGGATCGTCTATCGTACCAACGTTCTCATCATCTCCATTGGCCGGGTCCACAAACACCCAGCCTTCGACCCCAACGGTCAGCGAAACAACCACATCAACCGTGTTTGCATCCTGATCCTCAACCCGAACCAATATCTCGTAAAAGCCTTCCTGTGGATCATCCCACCAGAGCACTCCATACTCCGGATTTACTCGATGAAATACGTATCCGTCCAATTTCTCACGCCTGAGTTCCCCGCCTATCTCAAGCCCCTCGGCGCCGCCGTTTTCCAGGATTTCATAGCGAAACGGCCATGCTCCACCCTGGACCACAATCGGAATCTCCCAACGGACATTGGGATGAGCATTCTTTGCATACGCCCACTCGGCAGCTTCGCCCTCGCGTGGATGAACAACCGTCATGCTCATCTTTCCGGGTATGTAATGATTCTCCGGCAGCCTCCATTCCCCCGGATCAAGCTCTCCACCATCTCCTCCATCCTGGATTACCGAACCGTCGGGATCGTCTCCATGCAGACAAACTCCGTCGACGCAGATCAACCCGCCGTCACAAATATCTCCATCCATACAAGGGCAATTAAATGTGCCCTCAATACACTCGGTTGCATCGGCACCACATCCCCCAAAAACCAAACAGAACAGACTCAACAGCACCGTCGCAAAAACGGGACCAATGACAAAACTCTCATCCGGTCGCGCCAATCTTGGATTCTTCATGTTGTTTCCCTCACAGTGCACCTGATATTAGAATATTGATAGAAACAACTTTGCACCTCCTTCCCTTTTGATCAAGGCGCCTGTGAAATGTG
>SLPX01000112.1 GCA_007131745.1 Myxococcales bacterium | reverse complement strand
CGACTTGCCCTCGCCCGACCTCCTTTCGCTCCAGGCCGAACGTCTCGCCTCCATGCGCAACCGCATCTTTCGCAGACTCGGCATAGCCGCACTCGGCCCCGTCCTGGACCTGGGAACCGGGTATGGCGCAGTAGTGCCGGAACTGGTTCGCCGAAGCCGCGGACCCGTGCTTGCTCTGGACCGGTCTCCAAAGTCGTTCGAAAACCCCGAAGTTTTTAACGGTACCCTGCCGGTCAGGGCCGACGGCGCAGAATTGCCTTTTCCGGACGAACTTTTCGCTCTGGTCCACGTTCAACTCGTTTTCATGTGGCAAACCCTCCCCACTCCTCTCGCAAGTGAGATTGCCCGCGTACTCCGCCCCGGAGGAACGCTCCTCGCTGTCGAACCGGATTACGGCGGACTTGTAGAGTGGCCCAACTCGATCGCAATTCGCGCCTTGTGGGAAAGCGCGCTCAAACGCGCGGGCGCGGATCCGCTGGCCGGAAGAAAACTCCCTTCTCTCTTCGAATCCCTCGGCCTCCGAACAAGAATCGATCTCCCGAACGTTTCCTCATCGCCGGATCCCGACCGTTTCGACCTGTTACAAACCCTCCCCCTTTCACACACCGAACAAAAACTCCTCGCTGAATGTCGAAAACAAGACAACGCATTGAAGGCCGAAGAAAAGTTCGTGCATCTCCCCGTATTCTTCATAAGCGCTACAAAACCGGTTCACCCGGATTTGCAAACTCACTGATTGGTCCACCCCGCCCACAAAATATCGAACCTGCTCCTCGAAAGGAGTTCAGAAATAAAGATGCAGCGAGGGTCGCACCGTGGTGGTCTGTATCGAAGATCTGAGCGCCCAGCCTTTATCATCCCAGTCCTTGTGCCACCTGTAAACCAGCAGAGGGCTGATTATGTCCAGGCTGATACTCCAGTTTGCACTGAAAAAAAACTCTCCTCCAAAGCCGCCCAGTAAACTCAAATCCACCGCTTTGTAATCAATGCCGCTTCTTTGGTACCCAAAGGCCGGACCGGCAAGACCGTAGAACCTGGTCCGCTTCCTCCTGATAAAAGAATACTTTGCCAACAACTGAAATTCGATTCGATAGGATGCTTTGACGTCTTTGACCTTGAAGACTGCATACTCGGCGACCGGCTCCAAAACGAATCTTTCAGAAAAGTTTATCCTGGCCGCCAACGAAGGGCTCGGGTCTATTTGACCCGAGTGGAACAGGTTGGCGCCCGGCGCCACCCCAAACCCCAGCGCAACTCTCAAATCATCCGGGATGTAGCTTCCCTTGTTTCGCCGCCTTTTCGGTTGGCCGGTTTCATCCCGAGGAAGTTCGGGTGCGTCGTGACCGCGTTCCTCGTAAACATCTTTTGCCGGAAGCGGTTCCGGCTGCCTGTGATCTGATTCATCGCTTGGCGACTCAACGGTTTCCGATACATCGATTTCCTTTTCATCTCTTTCGTACTCATCTTCTTCAAGTTCACTGTCATCAGGATCCGTCGTTTCCTGTGACAGGCTTTCCCCTTCAGCCATTTCGGGTTGAGCGTTTGCCGGCGCTGCACTCAGATATGCAAAAGCAGCAAACAAGCCGACGAAACAACTCCGGAACATGGTTTTTTGCGACATATTCTCCCTCTCCTTTCTGTTTTCCTGTACTTGTTGTTTGTTGCGAAAATACTTAAATGCACGTAAGCGGAGGCGAAGAACATCTACCTATCTCTCCGTTCGCCGGAATTGTGCATCTGTTTGTTTCGCACTCGTGATCATGTAAACACTCCGCACGTATCTTCTTTTTCTTGGCGCAAAACCCTGTTTCGCCGTCACAGTACAAATCCGGAAACATGCATTCCCCGACAGACTCTCCTTCCATGAAAAAACAAGGTTCCCCCTCATTCGGCAACCTCACGCACACACCCGCATTCCAATCAGGGTCATCCATGCAAACAAGGTTCAGGCTGATTTCACACGCTCCGAAATCCCCTGAATCGAGCAGGCCGCAACGGGCTCCCTCCTGCACAACCCGCAAGATTGGTTTACATTGATTTAGAACATGGTTGCACATCAATCCAGGCCTGCAATGAAAATCGAAAGGCGAGTCGCAAACTTCTCCTTGTTCGAGCCATCGTCTGCACGTGTAGTCCGAGCTATCACAATAAAGCCCATACGCACATTGGTTCCCCCAATCGCATGACGCGCCTACTGAAGACCATTCAGCCATGTGCGATGAAACGCACATATTTTTGTAACAAACATGGCCCAACATGCACTGATAATCATTATGGCAGGATTCACCAGGTTTCTCGTACGGAACGCAAATGCCAAAACAACCGCCCAGAACTTGCGGTACACAGTAACCGTTTCTGCAGTTTCTGTGATCCAAGCAATGCTCTCCCGTTGGTTGGCTTCCCTGGTAAACTCTCGGAGAGTCAAACTGTCTTTCCAGTGGTTTGCATTCACCCGTCCACATTTCTGCAACCAGAGCGTTCACCTCGGATTTGAGGATACATGTCATTTCACTTTGGATGAACAATTCGAGATAATATTTGGGCAGTTGGTTTGCAAAACTGTAAGCCGCGAACTTTCTGCAAAAAGCTTGATCATGGAAGAATTGAATCGGCAGAGGAAAGGGACAACGCTGCCAGTGATGACACAAAGCGGCTGCATAAATATCTATGAACTCGTCGACATCCTGCATGCATGTGTCGTAAACAAACGCCACCCGTTCGTGACTCCCATCTCCCTCGCAGCCCGACCAAGCCGACGAAAGAACCGCTATCCACAAAAGCAAGACACAAAATACCCTTCCTTGTCTTTTAAACATGAAAAGCTTCCCTCCTGTTTTTCAAACGCCCATGCTCACATCGTCGGGTCAGGTGTCTTAACCGATATATATTTTATAACATTCAAAAAAAATCCACACAAGAGAACGCTGATCGGAATTCAATCGAGTAAAACCTCGGTTGACCTCGGAGTAAGGACTTGCTTACCAATGATACGCCCCCATGTTTCGTCCACATCTGCCATTGGAACAAAAGAGAAAACTATATCGTCAGAAACATTTCTATCCGCAAACCGCGGGTTATTGGTCGCTACTTGCGGATCGCGCAATCTCTTCACCGGCCACCCTTTGGGATTCGTGGGTTGTGGGATTAACCGACAATAGTAGTACCCGAACCTGGGATTAACCTTTGGGCCAAAGATGAGCGATTTGATCTGCCGTAATTGTACGAGTCTTTTTCGGGTGGCGTATTTCCGGTTACGATTTCAGCAACTTCAGCAAAAGGAAACCTGTCAGCGTCAATCATATTGCACAGGGCACGAAGGTCTCGATCTGCAGCGGAAAGCAATGCCTTGGCTGTTTCAATATCTGGCATACACCACCTCTCCTTCACTGAAGGCTTTGCATACAATATGATTCATCGCGTGGCGAAAGCGTTCCACTTCCTCACGGCTGTAGACCAGGATATCCGTAGCCATGGGTATTAAACCGATGGCATTCTCCAACCTGCCGATCTCCTCTATCCTGCTGCGTGT
>SLPX01000410.1 GCA_007131745.1 Myxococcales bacterium | reverse complement strand
CAGAATAACAGGATTTGAGAAGAGGTTTTTGTATCCCCGGTCATGTGGTTTTGTCGGATCCATTTTCAAAAAACCTCGTGAGGTTGCGCCGGTTTCATCGTTCGCTCAGTTGCATCCATGCGGCTTCTTCAGCACGAAACTGTGAATGTTTTTTGTTTTCAACACATCAATTATCGGACTGCGAGGTGAAATGTTGCGTGGTATTTTTTGGGTTCATGGACTGCCACAAGGCAGGAGAGAGAGACCGGCGATCACGTGCCGGTGAGAGATCAATGAAGCAGTTTGTGAATCTCTTTTTCTTCAAGCTCGACTATCTCAGCGACTTCTTTTGGTGAATATCCTTTCGCAAGCAGCTTAGGGCTGACTCAAGAATAACTCCCGGATTCGTACGCCGATCCATCCCGCCCTGCGGCGTTCCTCGTCGGTTGAATACGTCAAAGTATTCGCCCTCCTCGCGCCTTGCCGGGCGGGCGCCTCGACGCCCTCGGTCCTGGGATCTTATTCTTGAGTCAGCCCTTAGCGGCGATTTGAAGCTTTTGTTCATGTTTCGGTTTGCGGAGTCGGTACGGTTCTTACCCTTGACGAACACCTCTTTTTGCGTACCTTTGTCAAAGTAGTTGATCTGTTTCTGCACTTAGAAATCGAAAAGCATTTTCAAAGGAGTTCCAATTGGGAGAAAGAACAATAGTCGTTGTGTCGAAGTCTGCGACAAAGGGGGCGAGATATCATTTACCCCGTTGCTCGGCAGGCATAAGAATAAAAAACAGACGCCAGACGACGATCGGCCGCGCTAAAAAAGACGGCTACCTTGCGTGCATGCAGTGTAATCCCACATAGAAGGTTCTTGGTGAGAAGGACGCCACATGACAAACGGTATCCATGATCCGGCGCTCCAATGCGCAGAGATGATTCGCAAGGCGAACAATATCGTGCTGTTTTCGGGGGCCGGGATGTCCACGGCCGCGGGCATTCCGGATTTCCGGGGTCCGAACGGTATCTACAAACGAGCGGAAATCGACAACCCGGAGCTTATTTTTGAAATCGGTTTTTTCCGGCGGGATCCTTCCCTGTTCTATCGTTTCTACAAGGAATTCCTGTCGGCTGTCGATCAAATCAAGCCCACTTTCGCTCACCGTTTTTTTGCCGCTCTGGAAGCCAAGGGAAAACTCCAAGGCGTGGTGACGCAAAACATTGATTCTCTGCACCAGGCCGCGGGTTCCCGAAACGTTTTGGAAATACATGGTGGAATCTGGGACAATTACTGCATGGACTGCAGAACACACCATTCCATTGAAGAAACAACCGCACTCGCGTTTACAGATGATATTGCAAGATGCAAAGAATGCAGCGGTGTCATAAAGCCGGATGTGGTGTTTTTCGGAGAACCTGTAAAACACCTCGATGCCTGCGGTGAAATGGTCGGAAAATCCGACCTTCTGTTCATTCTGGGCTCATCGCTGGTTGTGACCCCGGCCGCCTTGCTGCCCTCCTTGGCGCGCGGAAAGATTATCGTGGTTAACCAGGGCGAGGTGTCAGAGGCCTTTATGCCGGCCGGCCGCATAGATCTTTTTGCAGACAGGGAAATCGACGGTTTTTTCAAGGCCGTTAACGAGCATTTGCAAATCATGGAATGAAAAAGCACACCAACAACGCGAAAGAGCTTTCACAGAGCCGGAAGCCGCCCCCCCTGGTTTTCAACAAAAAGCTCAGAAATCGCATGCTGATCCGCGTCCTTGCGACCGCGGCCGCCGTCCTGATCGCACTCACCTTTGCAACCTTTTATTTCACCAGAAATCTTCTTGTTGCTGAACTGGAGGCGAAAAGCCGTGGAAAAGTAGGCCAGGCGGCCGAATCCATAAACGGTTGGCTTCATGACAAGAGCAGTATGATCTCCGTCTTGGCCGACCGAGCCGCCATGGGATTATTGCCGGAGACCGAGAGAAAAGAATTCTACCGAAGAATGTGTGAAAAATTCGGCGGCAATGAAAGCCTTTACATGGCCTTTGAAAAAGACGGCGGCTTTTTCACCGGCTCAGACTGGACTCCGCCCCCAGGATATGATCCCAGGAAACGCCCCTGGTACATCCATGCGAAAAATTCAGAGCAGGCGGTGTTCAGCACCCCCTACCTGGATCCTTACACAAAAAGAGTCGTAGTGACCGTGGCATCCCCCATCCGAAACAAAGATGATTTTATCGGTGTCTTGGCCATGGACGTGTTCATTGACGATGTCGTAGACAAGGTGGAAAGTCTGCGGATAGGGAAAGCAAGTTATGCTTACCTGGTCGACGGAGAAGGTTTGTTTGTCAGCCACCCCGACAAAAGCAAGGTCTTGAAAAATCGAATTCAAGACACCGAAGACGCAGGTTTCTTTCAGCGATTCAGGGAAGCCGACACAAAGGATGGGACAACGGAACTTTTCGATAATGTAAAAATCTACAGCGGGAAAGATTATGTCACCATAGCGGCTATCGATCGGGCAGGCTGGTTTCTTGTTTTTCATCTCCCCAAAAGCGAAGTATATCAGCCGTTGCAGCGTCTTTTAACCATATTCGCCGGGGGTATCATAGCATCTCTTTTATTGTTGGCCTTCACCATTACCTATATAAGCCACAGAATAGCCCACCCCATTCTGGATCTCGCCGAAGGCGCCAAATACATAGCAAAAGGTAATTACGAGCGGCGTCTTCAAGTTCAGAGCCGGGATGAAATCGGCTATCTCACAAAGAGCTTCAACGACATGGCGGCCGGACTGAAAGACAGGGATTTCATAAAAACCACCTTTGGAAGGTACGTATCAAAGGATGTGATGCAGGACATCCTGAACGGCAACGTGGCGCTTGGCGGTGAAAAAGCGCTAATCACCATCCTGTTTTCGGATATCAGGAGTTTTACGAGCTTGTCGGAATCCATGGAACCCGAACAGGTGGTCGGTTTGTTGAATGATTACTTCGAAGCCATGGATAGCATCATTACGGCCTTCGGCGGTTCGATAAACAAATACATGGGCGACGGTATCCTGGCTGTATACGGCGCTCCCAACAAACTGGAAAACTCATCCCTGAACGCGGTGTGTTCCGCCCGCAAGATGCTGGACGA
This sequence comes from Myxococcales bacterium, assembly GCA_007131745.1. The sequence continues at coordinate 10,240 of SLPX01000410.1, read as the reverse complement.
ACTCGCATCCCTAAACAAGAGAATAAAACAGGATTTAAAAATCGGCATCGGGATTCATACCGGTGAAGCGGTTGTTGGAAATATCGGGTCACAGAATCGGACCGAGTACACGGTAATCGGAGACGCGGTCAATCTTGCATCCAGGATCGAAAGCCTTACCAAACAATATGACCAGGAAATCCTGATATCCGATGAAACAGCTGAAAGGCTGAAGGATGAATTCGAACTGAAACTTATCGACAAGGTCCGCGTAAAGGGAAAGAACATTCCGGTGACTCTTTATGGGCCGCTGAAAAAGACGAACGGAAAAAAACCTCCTCTCGTTCAAAAAACGAACAAGGTGATGAACCTTTATTTCAAAGGAGAGTTCAAGGAGGCCCTTGATGAGATCCGGTCGATAGATCAAGAGTTTTCCATCGACGGCCACCTTGGCGTGATACGAGAACGTTGCGTCACATACGTTGAAAGCCCTCCCGTTTCTTGGGACGGCGTATTCACCCATGAGTCAAAATAGCCGGCAGACGACAGCCCTAATCCAGAGAAAAATACTCAATGCCCCGGGTCGGATGATCGAGAGCGTCCTCGGGTGAAAGATCAAAGCCCAACATGGGCGCGGGCAGTCCGGCGGTGGAGTACGGATTCTCCTGGGGACCTCCGAGCCAATAGGGATAAAAATCCTCTCCCCCCCATGGCCAAAGGACGGCCCTCCGGGTTTCGAAATCATAGACGGCAAGATTTCCGCCTTTCCCGAGTCCGCTTTGCCCCAGCGCACCCGATCCTCTTACCCAAAGCGCATGTCTTGTCACCGCCAAAGAAGGCCCAACGGGGATGCTCGCACTTTGAAAAGTCTCTCCGTTGCTGGATGAGAGCCATCGAAGCTGGTAATTAACGTACCAACCATAGTTTATGTCGATGCCGGGGTCCGCAGCCGGAGTTGTGTACGACGTAGCGCTCCAAGGGCCTTCAAAATCATCAATGTCGTCTCCCAAAAAGTCGGGGTGCAGCGCCGGAACTTCACCCTGAGACAAGTCAATGGGCAAAGCCATATATCTGTTGAATGTCTGTCTGAGGTCCGGGTCGAATATGCCGCGGCGTATGTAAAAATGCACCGAGGACTTGACCTGCGGCAACGCCCAAAGAACCGAACCATCCGGAGACAACGCAAAAGCATTGAATGCCTGTCCGAACAAGGTGCCGTCCAACCCGCGGACGGACTCCAACGGAGACATATCAAGTTCCTCCCCCGTATCAGCATCAAAGGCCGCAACTTCAAGGCAGCCTCCAATGAAAATCAAATTTCTGCCGTCATGAAATGTAGCCGCGGCTATTGCAGTCCATGGCGATACTCCCTCGATGCAAAGCACTTCATCGTTTTCGTTCGTGTAGGAGGCTCCCACCTCTGGTCCAACGAAATAATCATAATCACCGCTGCTTCTCAAATCCGGGGCTCCGGTGTTTTCATCAAATTCCGCCTTGAAAACACAGTGAGCCGTCCGGCACGGTTCGGGCGCGGCTCCGGAGGAGTGCGTTCCGGTGAAACTCATGTACAGGGTGTCACCGTGAGCGGCGAAATCGTCTATGCCATACTGAAGCAGTGGATCATCGCCCCCGTCCATGTAAACAGCCGTAATGTCTCCATTTGCAAGGCCTCCCGTTTCAACGTGCCAGATGCCTTCTCCTGCCGCTGCGCCGCTTGCATTCAGCCTGGATGCAGATGCGTTCGTAATCCAGAGATACCCCCGGCCTTCCGTTCCTTCATGATATATGCCTCGACACGGCATGTGTCCGCCAGAGCCCGGAAGAAGAATGCGATTCCCGCCATGGAGCTGGGTGCGGCTTTCCACGTCAAATGGAACCACATAACCGGCGCCTCCTTCAGAGGGGTCATCGTACAAGAGATAGACCGAGTTTCCGGGACCACGGATCATGCCGCAAACAACGCCCCCGAAAGGCTCGTTCGCCCCGTCCCTCATTACAAATACGTATGAACCGCTTCCTTCGGTTGTTTCCACCACAGTATGGGTGTTCAAATCCACGATACGAAGGCCGTCTTCAACCGCGACTCCAAGCAGGCCGTTTTCCGCAACCGGAGAAGGTGAAATATCCCGTTCGTGAAAATGTTGTAACCTCAAAGTTCCGAGGTCGAGTTCCTGATCGTCGACAAGCGTCACTTCCATCGCCAGCGGTTCCGGGTTGACACCCGGAGATGGTTCAATCTCCTGGTCGCTGAGCATTATGTCCATTTCGCTCACCACTCCACCCCAAGAAGTCTCTTTCGTTTCGAAATCATCGTCCCAACCGTAACCCATCGCGCGGGAAATCCCGGTGTCGGCAAACACCATGAACAAAAAGGTCCCTCCGGGCAGATCGTTCGCGGTGATTTCGGGACCGAAACTGTTCTGTATGGGATCTCCACTTGTTTCGCTCTCAAGGATTTCCCTCAGTAGAAGGGGATTCTCACACTTATGATCCGCAACATCGCAAAGCATGATGACCAGGCGGGTATCGCGAAATTCCATGGCAGCAGGCGTATACACGTTGTTGTCGATTAATGCCTTCCAAGCGTTTCCCTGGAACTGTCGGCCCGCGCCCGGCCCCCAGGTCGGCACAAAGCTGAGAGAAGCCGTTCCGGTCAACGCGGAATCAGGTGACAACGCGGAATCAGGGATGGTGGAATCAATAGTTCCGGCGTCATCTTTCACTCCACCTGATCCTCCACAACCTCCGGCAACCAACAACGCGGAAACGAGTAATAACCCAAGACAAAATGTTTTCCCGACCGACATATTTTTTTCCTCCATGGTGAATTATGCAAAAAAAATGCAATGCCACTGAAACAGCTTTTACAATCTAGCTGTAAACATACCCCAGGAACGCAAAAACAGCCAGATAAAAACCCCCCTCTTTTGCACCCTGAAATTTTTACATTAAATTCAACAAGCCACGGGGCCGCGTGAATCAGGATATCATTGAACCATGACTCCCACAGGCGATGAACGATCCTGTAACGTGGAGTCGCCTATCTGACCGTAACGATTCCACCCCCAACACCAAACATCTCCTACGTCGTCCATTGCACAGGTATGCGAACCACCCGCAGCCAAGGCTTTAATCGAAGAGATCCCGGAAACTTTGGTAGGTTCGGTTTTGCCCTCCAACGACCCATTGCCGAGCTGTCCATAATTGTTGTATCCCCAGCACAAAACTTCGCCGTCGCTTTTCATCGCGCAGGAGTGAAATCTTCCTGCTGTGACAGCCTCTACCCCGCTCAATTCGATGACCTCAACAGGACTGAGCTTACCGACGGTTCCGCCGTCGCCAAGCTGTCCGTGCCAGTTATCACCCCAACACCACCCAAGTCCGTCTTCATCAACCCCGCATGAATGACTGTATCCGCATGTCACGGCTACGGCCGATTCGAGACCTGAAACTTCTACGGGCGTATTTCGGTTAAATGTGGTGGAATCGCCCGCCTGGCCGTCTTCATTCTTCCCCCAGCACCTTGCAGTACCGTCGTCCAGGACAGCACAAGTATGCCAATTCCCGGTTGATATAGCCACGGCCCCGGATGCTTCCGGAACTTGCACGGGCGAATAACGGGACGCTGAAGATTCGTCACCAAGCTGCCCCCAAGAATTGTCGCCCCAGCACCAAACAGTGGAATCGAGTTTCAATGCGCAAGTATGGTCCGACCCTGCGGTTACGTGTGATACACTCGAAAGCACTGAGACTTCGACCGGAGTATGCTCATCGCTCGTCGAGCCGTTTCCCAGCTGCCCGTTTTCATTGTTCCCCCAACAAGCCACAGTGCCGCCGTCAAGAAGAGCGCACGTGTGCCAACTGCCCGCGGCCACGTCCGAAACACCCTCCAGCCCGGATACCAAAACCTTGGTCTTCCTGTTTTGGGTAGTGCCGTCTCCGAGTTGTCCGAAGCCATTGTACCCCCAACACCAAACCGTGCCGGCTTCCTCCACCGCGCAAGTGTGACCGAAACCCGCGGTTATGGATATTGCTCCTTGATATACAGCACATTCACCGCTGCTGCAGACCTCGTCCGCTCCGCACACATATCCGCACTCACCGCAATTATCAGGATCATCCTGAATGTTCACGCAAACACCATCGCAGTCGGTCGTATCGATAAGACAGACGAGAACACATTCGCCTTCAATACAAGAATGTTCGGCTTTACACACGTTACCGCATTCACCGCAATGACTCGGGTTGAAATCGGTAAAAGCGCAGGTGCCGTAGCACTCGACACTGCCCCCCAGACATTCAAGACCTGTTTTGGATCCGTCGTCCTTGCACCCGTGTACGGAAATTCCGGACAAAACAAAAGCAACTATACTCAAGCCTGTAAACCACCTACTATTAAACGGCATTTCTCACATCCTTATGTATGGTAAACACGACACCATCCTTATGCTCCTTAACTACATGGCCGTTTATATGACCAGCTTTCCATGATGATGTCAAACAGTGTTCGCTTTCTAAAAAAAACCGGCGGATGTGTGCAATCTTCCGGCAAATCACCAATTCTGAAGCTTGGTGTTTGCAAGGTAATCCGCTATCATGTACTTGGATTAGACACGTTGAACCCTGGTTCCGGAAAAACATCCGGATCCCGGTTTGACCGGAAAGAATTAGCAATGAAAATTTTTATATTCACTCTCTCGATTATTGTTTCCATAACCACAGCACACTTTGCAGGGTGCGACCGCAATGGTGAAAACAATGTCGTGGATTCGGGAATTCAGCACGACGCCGATGTCCCGGATTCCCGAGTGGAGGACGCCGGAACCGGCGAAATCATGGCCGATATGGTCGTATCGGGTTGCGAATACTGGGAAACAGATGACTCGACAAACGCTTGTGTAGGCACCGCACCCTTTTCTCTCGATTTTTCCCCCCTTACCTCCAAGGGAGTCGAATCCTACCAGTGGAGATTCGGCGACAACACCGAACCGGTGTTCACTCAAATAGCCGCACACACCTATCAGACACCGGGGGTCTATGACGTGACCTTGTTCATCGAGGGATCTTTCGGAATACTCGAAGTAAAAAAAGTCGGACTGGTACGAGTGAAACACGCTTTACTCGGAGGTTTTTGCGAAGAGGACGAGAATTGCCTGACAGAGCACTGTCATTGCAACGAAAGTGAAGATATTGAAATATGCCCTGCCGACATGACCGGATTCTGCGCAAGTTCATGCCTTGAAACGCCTTGCGACGAAGGGATATGCGTTGATCTCAGCACTGCGGGTTTGGAAGACTCTCCTGATCCTGATGAATGGACATGGAGGCAACCCCTGTGCATGCCCCCATGTGAAACCGATGAGGATTGCTCCAGGCCGGGGACTTCATGCTTGTCAGTTCCCGTCTTCGATAGTGAAAACCTGTCGACCCAATGGACTTCGGCGTGTATGCCGCCCGTCCTGGGGCAGACCGGGGATCCATGCAGAAACTGGCTGGGGGAATACGACGATGAGTTATGCCTGGGAGGTCTTTGCCTGCCGGTGGCGGCGGGGGGAATGTGCAGCAGGGGCTGTGAAATCGGAACCTGCCCTCCGCACGCGGGTTGCGTCCGTTTCCATGGAACAGATGAAAACGTATGCCTTCCTTCATGCAGGGAAGACGCACACTGCGGTCCGGATCCCCTCCTTGGGTGTGAAACAGGAGACGGCACCGGGTTTTATGATTTCAGTCCGGTCGGCGAACCCATGATTCCGCCCGAAGAGTTTTGCGCGCCCCGACGATGTGAACAAGACCACGAATGTAGCTGGGGAGGCTACTGCGACATTGACCTGGGAGGATTCTGCATTTCAATCGAATAGCAACCGGTTGGAGTAACAGCACAACATCAAAGGCCCCTGAGCCCTTCAGGACGCACACTGTCATCCCTTCTTTCCCGCAAGACCCTGTCTATCATTTCCAGCAATCGTTTTTGATCCGCGGGCAGAACTCCCTTAAGCGGCAGGTAGTTCGAAGCATGGTTGGAGCGAAATATACAGCGGCTCACATCCATACCCGAAATCATTTCACGCAATTCCTTCAGCAAATCCCAGACATCCATGTCTCCCCAAGGTTTGTCCGGTTCTACATGCGAATCAAGATCCGTCTCATACATGTCAGGATCCATTATCGTCAGGGCCGAAGCATAGAAAGGATCGATCCGGCTGAGCAACGCGGCGGTGTCCACGGCATGAGCAAGACTCCGATCCCGGCCGGCCAATCCCAGCAGCACAGTGACAGACAGTGCAAACCCTGCTTCATGAGCCTTCTCAGCCCCCGCTGCGATTTCATCCGCGCTTACGCCCTTGACCACCGCATCCAGAGTAGGATCGTGACCCGATTCAACCCCATAATACAGCATGGTCAACCCGGCTTCACGAATCTTCCGCAAGTCAGCCGGAGATTTGCGAAGCAGGTTCTGGGGTGTTGCGTATGTGGTCACCCTTTCCAGTTTAGGAAAAAGGCTTCTACAAACTTCCAGGATCCGGACCATCGAATCCGCCTTGATCACAAGAGGATCGCCATCCGCGAGAAAAATTCGTTTTACTCCGGATCCCGAAACATCAGAGACCGCTGTTAATTCATCCACAACCTCTTGTTCGGGCCTGATCCGGAAACGCTTGCCCCTGTACATGCAGCAAAAAGTACAGCGGTTGTGAGAACACCCGTACGTCGCCTGAACAATCAAGGAACGAGCCTCAGAAGGAGGCCGCCACAAAGGCATATCATAACTCAAGAAATCCGGCCGAATCATCTCTTGTTTACCACCTGCAAAAAAGCATGTCTCAATTTTTGAATCTTCGGACTCATTGACAAGACCTTAGTTTTGTTCTAGATGAATCCATCTCATCGTCTTGTAAGTTTTGTCAAGCGTCCGATGAGCCGGCGTCTTGACGCAAAGTGCAAACTTTTTTAACTGGAGAAAAACAATGGCTTCTTTAACGAAGAAAACAGAGGCCAAGAGGCAAGCACGCCACCGGTCCATGGGCCGGAAGCGCAAAAACAAAATGGCCGAGCATTCAACAAAAAGCCGGACGGAGCTTTTCGCCGGATTGGGTGAGCCGGGTAAACCTGCCCCTAAAAAGGAAAAAGAAGATTAATCCGGCTTGTCGGTGTCTTCAGATTCCTCTTTTACCTTTTTATCTGCTCTCCTGGTGGAAGTGTCTCCGCCGATCTCTCCGCTCGTGAGAATATTTTGCAGCAATTCCCTGAGCGGCCTCTTGTCTTCGGCATCCGTGGGCAGAAATTCCACACCCATACCCTGGAACTGCTCATCCTGCTTTACCCATGCGACTTTCCCGGGAATGGAAATGATCTCACGCGTCGACGGGTTCAGCCCTATCTTCAATGTAAGCTCCGTACCCACGGGAGGCGGAGAAAGTGTGCGAATCTGAACGCCCCCGATTCCTACGTCATCCGTTGCGCTTATTATCACGTCTCCCGAACCCTCCACCTGCCAATCGACCGGAATGCCGATTGGAACGCGATCATGCTTTCTCGCCCTGTGATCCGCAACATCGGGCGCCTTGGCTCTTCCAATGAGAAAATCCAGGGCCTCCTCATCTTCCGCATCAACGGTGATAAAAGCTTTCCGCTCCTCCCCGCTCTCTTCGACTTCCGCCACCCTCCCTCTTATCAACACCCTGTTGGGAAGAGCAGGAAACAAGATCTCCAGGATCACCGGTTCTTTTTCTGCCAGTGGGATCTTTGTCTTGTGGATTATTCTGCGTCCCTTGATTTCATCCTTGACGATCTCCTTGATGAAATCAGCCCCTTGGGCATATTGGGCCCTGAGAATTCGCATGCCCACGACTACACCTCTCTTTTCTTTTGTTATGCGGGTTCCATATCTTGTTGATCAACATCACACTGATTTATCCATATCCGGGCCGGCGAAACAATGATTTTCAAAACCCGCAAGCATATTTTTGCCAAAAAACCGGAAATAAAAAGAAATGCAAATGGATGGATTCGCCCTGGAATTCCTTCAGGTCCGCCCCGGCCGGCACATCAACCAATGCCGTCGTGTGAGCACTTCCCGTTCCTGCACTCAAGCGGCGGGCAGCAGTCGTCATCTTTCTGGCAAGGGGTGTGTACCGGGTAACACGGCGGCCAGCACACCTTCTCCTCGAACTCTCCGTTCGACGGATCCACGCATTCCAACGGCGGGCAGCAATCTTCGTCTTCTTCGCAGCGCACACCCTTGGGCAAACAATCCTCGCACATCGGGTGAGGTTCCCAGTCCTCCCCGCACCACTCGGGCGGACATTCTTCCCCCGGCGGCAGGCAGAGCGGACAACCGATCACGATCTCCAGGTTGTCCTCGGGGCCACCGACCAACGCGTGAAGCTCGTCGCACGCGGCGTTTGAGAGGCTCACAACGCTGGTATCCGGATCATAGGTGTATTCGTGTGGTTCCAGCCACCTGTTGTCGAACTTGACCCAAACCTGCCCGGGCGAAGGCGCGGGAGGGTTGATAGCGTAATTGCATTCGATCACTATCAGTTCCTCTGAAATCGCGAGCAACACCGCTGCAAGCGTAGCACCATCATCAGCCATGAAATACCGATTGTCCGGATCGTTGGGATTATCAGTGTTTCCTGCCTCGGCCAATTGATTGAACACGGTCGAGCTGAACGCAAAACCCACGATATAGGTCGGAATGTTGTATTCGTTGTACAATCTGGCGATCTCACAAGCCGTCTTGTCGGCACAAGTGCCGGTGGAAGTGCATTCCAAGGCTTCAGAACAAGTACAAGCATTGGGCGCGCCGTCATTTATGAGGATAAACGCCCTTGGGCGCTGATCATTCAACGGATCCGAAGGATCTTCCAAGCGATTGTTAATGCGGATATCCCGGGGCGCCTGGTGCATGGGAGTCAAACCGCTTGCAATCAAACCGTTGGCCGCGCTTATTATCGTGGCCGCGCTGTGCTGGCCCAGCGCAAGGTACTGGCTGACCGGGTTGGAGCAACTTCCCCTGAACCCGCCGAGCCCGAGCCTGACATCGTCGGCGACCATGTTGGCCATCTCGGCGATGCCCTGGCGAACCCTCTCGGTACGCGTGTAGGGTGTGCCGTCGGTTGCGCCCATGGAACCCGATTCATCCACCGTGATAAAAACATTCGGGTTCGGAGGATCGATATACTCGAACTCTACAAGGATCTCTCCGCAAAGATCTCCCGCGGGCTCAGGAGAACACGCGTCGCCTATTCCGTCCCCGTTGGAATCGGTCTGATCAGGGTTGTAATGGTCGGGACAGTTGTCGCACACGTCGCCCACCCCGTCTCCGTCCCTGTCGGCCTGGTCGGGATTGTAGTGGTTCGGGCAGTTGTCATAGATGTCCGGCACTCCGTCTCCGGAGGTATCCTGCCAGAGATCCGGAACTTCACCGTCGACATTTCCATTGTTGTTTCCGCCTCCGTCGTCGTTCGGATCGACCACGCCCGCGTCACCATCGCCGTTTACAATGGGCACGCATTCACCGTGTTCATCCGGCTCTTCTCCATCCGGGCATGGATTACCGACTCCGGGCGACGGCCCGCACGCGTACAGGCAAACAGCGAAAAATCCTGCAGCCAACGACAAAAACCTTATTTTTCCTAACATTCTATCCTCCTTCATTATCACAATATTCGCCCTGAATTCTTGATAACACCACTTAAAAAAACCTATTCTTCCGAACTTTCAAAACAATGGAAATACTTTCCTTCAACAACCTGATTCCAACAGTTTAATCATACTATTTCAATATGATGTTTTCAAGAAGATATTACACCCGGAGATAACCTCCCGGGAATCAGCGATCCCACCCACCGAGACCCATCAGCGCCAGGATGCGGATTGACGACGAATCCACGCCGACCGACAGGGATTTGACATATTCCAGAGTGCCTCCATAATAATAGTCGGAAATGAAAAAGGTTTAGGCAAAAGCCGGAAACCTTTGAAAACACAGACTAAAAATAGACTAATTCGGTAGACATTTATTGAAAGGTTTCAGCAGAATTACCCGAAAAAATGAAATAAATCTGAAAATAGGACTTGCATTCCGGCCGCGGGCATCTATTTAAATGGGAACCTTGACAAGAGGCGACACTATAGAGACAAATTGGCGTTTTTGGAGGAGCGCGCTTTTCAGATGAAATTACACGGTGCGGCGGCGGAGATTGACTAGATAAGATATTCTGCTCTTTGAAGGAGCAGGTTTGAAAGCAGGAAAATT
>SLPX01000082.1 GCA_007131745.1 Myxococcales bacterium | reverse complement strand
TCGTCACAATCTTCACCCAATGCACAACCCGGGCCGTAGCCGTCTCCGTCCATGTCTCGACATCCCTCCACGCATTTTCCGTTTTCACAAACCAGGTCTTCGCAATTTTTACATACCTCCCCACCACTTCCGCATGCCGTAACCCCACCCCCTTCCAAACAATCACCTTTTTCATTGCAACAACCCGGGCAATTCAAAGGCCCGCATTCTTCCTTTCCCCAACACTCTCCCTGATGACAGTTTCCCCCCAAAACGGCACAATCAGCACACATCTCTCCGCCGTTACCACACCGGTAGTCCAAGTTCCCGGGATAGCATTTTCCGTCAGCTCCGCAACACCCCGCGCATACACCGGGCACACACGGATAAGGGCTCAAAAAGCCTTCCGCTCCACTACCCAAAGGTCTGGACCTGCAGCCCGCCGCCCACATTGTCAAAGTCGAAATGATAAGCAATCCTGACAAAAACAACTTTCTAAAACAACTCATCAGGTGACCTCACTCAATCCAATCGTCCCGAATAACACTCCAGGAAGGAATATCTATCTTGTCGCATAATCCACCCAAATTAAGAGCTGTATATTGTGGGTATTTTTGCCGATCACTTTTGGGCGCCAAAACAAACTCGATTTCGTTCGGGTACATATTTACATCGTAAATGTAAAATGGTCTGAACTCACAATAGTCCGCTCCTACATTCGTTTCTACACACCGGCCCTCAAGATTATTCATTTCGCCCCACTCTTCACAATCCAAAACACAAGAAAAATCTTCATATGGTCTCCATGTACTTTCATATATCTCTGCAAGAAGCGGAACAAAGAAATCTCTATAGAGATTATTCTGCAGCTTGCTGAAAGCCTTTTTGAATCTTCTGTAATACAATTTGCAAAAAGGGTTCCACCGGCCGCATTTGCGAGTGTAATCAAGGCGCAGACCATAATCCGCCACATCCAACGAATGTTTCTTTTCACAATAACCGCGAAGATGATTACAACGCGCCCCCGGTACTATTGAAGAGCAATATTCATGGTTGTCACATCCGATGTATTCCTGATCGTCATTACAATAATCCCCATCAGGGCAATCCAAGTATCGGCTTCTGGTTCTGCTGACAAATCTCCAATAAAAACCGGGGTAAAATGACCAACCTCCGGGAGCCCATGGTTTCACATAGAAATCATACTCCAGATTGACAAAATCAAAGTTTTTTCCACCAATCCATGAACATTCTTCAGACCCCAAATATACATTTATCCTTTTTTCCTTCTTGTCTACTCGTCTTATAGCCCAACTGCTTTTTATCTTTTTTGCCAACTTTTGTGCCACTTCATCTTTCAATCCACCGATTGAATCCCCGGCGGAACAAGCCCCTCGACTATAACGGCGTACATGACCCACCTTTCCGTACCGATCAAAAGGCAAGTACGCCGTGCTGTTTCCCAAGCCTTCCCAGTGACGATAAGGACCACCCGCTCTATAGCTGCGATCAGGATCAAAATGCGGACTCCAGACATTGTGGAAATCATCGGTTTTCTCGAAAAACATATAACGATCCCTGGCTTTCTCTTCATCTATGGGGTTGATACGGAAACTATCCGTAGTTCCTCCACCATAAAGATCGTAGGGATCGCAACGACCGGGTTTGCAGATTTTTTCCCGGCATATATTTGTAAACCCTCCGAGTTTCCGCCATGGTTCCGTTTCGTCAATATGGGTTTGTTCGAAAAGATGATAATGAATTTCACAATCTTCATTGCCCAAAGAAAAAAAACAAAAGAAAATCATTGTGAGCAGGAGAAACAAGCGAGGCCGAAGAGATAACTTTGCAAACGTATTCCGTAAATTATTTTGCGTACCGGATCCTTCAAGTACTGTCTTCTCTTCTCTTCTCTTCTCTTCTCTTCTCTTCTCTTCTCTTGCTGTGAGTGGTTTTTCGGAAACTTTCTACTAAACATTGTTCCGCCTTTCATCGACACAATAACTTCAACATTTTTATTTTTCCATCACAATCGGAACGACGACCGGTGAGTGCGTGGAAATTCGCATTCAAAATCATAATAGTCGCCATGATTTCCGCTCAATAATAAAACAATAATAAGATATTACCTCAACAAACAAGATGTTGCAATATGTCTCGCAACCAGCGCTTACCCCGAAATTAAAACTGAACTCCCACGTATCGGACAAATCTTCCATATCTCTCCCAGCATCTTGTTGAAGCCCGGAAAGACGTCTCGCACTCCATATACCAACTCCGGTTTCAATTGTTTTTTAACCCGATGCGTCCGCAGAGTCCAAGCCGGGCGCGGGTTCGCACCTCCAAGTTGCAGGGGTTTTTTCCCCCGATTCATCACTGCCGCCGGCCTTTTCACTCTCGACTCCCGCTCCTGCGAACGCTCGTGGAGAAGGGAAAAGCAATAGTAAAACCGGAAAAAGAACTATTCCCACAAACATCCGCGCTGTGAAACGGGCGGGTTTTTGATCCCTATGAAACTTGGCAATGGAGAACATGGAGCATCTCCCAATCTCACTATCAAATATCACTTTGTTTCAAAGGATTCAATTTTGTTCGCCATCACTCCACCTCCAGCCGTGTCTTCGAAAAAACCTTTGCTTTTGGTATCTGGAAGTGGACCCCGATTTCTCTTTATCTCCTGTTTTGAGCCATTTCTTTTTTTCGTTTTTGAGTAAACGACCACCATGCAAGAGGTTCACCACCCTCCATAAAACTGACGGCAGACATAAATACATCGATAATGCAAGGATCAATTCTTTTACCTGTAACTGCGCACAAATCTTCATACATATCGAAAGGTTTCTTTCCAATCAGCTGCCTGGGGTGGTCGATGCCAATCAAATGAAGATCTGCTGCTATTGATTTCCCAATATTCGGGAGAGCGTCCAAACGCGCTACTTTGTCTCTGTCCGGATTCTTCATGTTGCTCCTTATCTCGACGAACCGTTTGATATTATCAGGCCAACTTTCTCTGATAAGCTAAAAGAAGATATCAAAATCAAGCAAATAAGCGACGTACTTGCACTGCACTCTATCAATGTGCTGCACGGGTAATGTGCAGTTGTGCATCAGCATTCGCGGTCCCGGGCGCATATTGATCCATATTGACCGAATCTTTGTCTGGATGCATTTGCCCGGTCTTTAATCGATCTAATCCGGGTTCTACCCGCATTCAAAATGTCTCTTGTCCTTGCATCTCCGCGCATACATTGTTTTTATTATCTTTTTGACAATCGCGGTTCGTGTTTCCGAGCGATCTTTTGCCGGACGAATCATCCTCTCTTCACAAATCACACCGAGAAAAACACGGCCGGTGGAAAACATCCGGGACAACGGTCCTTTCGGTATGGAACATGCAATGTTTTCAAAGCAGGAGAAAGTCGCATAGGCCGAACAGGCATGGAAACAAAGCTGTGTGGAAAGAGAGGCCGGAATGAAAACACTGACGGGGTTTTTAAGCAATGTGAAAGTCATCGAGACGCGGGATTTCCAGGGATTGAGCGCGGTATGCGTGGGCATGGAAAAAGAGCCGGGGTT
>SLPX01000238.1 GCA_007131745.1 Myxococcales bacterium | reverse complement strand
GATTCTGGGTTTAAAAGTAGCTCGAAGCATAACAGAAATAGAAGAGCCGGTGGATTTGGCTCTTGTCATAGTGCCTCCCGCACATGTGCCGGAAGCTATTGGGCGGTGCCTCCAAAAAAAAGTAGGTTCCATTTTTGTAATAACCGCGGGGTTTTCAGAAATGGGTCCCGAAGGAAAAAAGATTGAAAAGGGGATGGCCGATGCGGCTGCTGAACACGGTGTGGCTTTGGGAGGACCCAATGGGCAGGGAATCACCTGTACGCAGGCTTCTTTGTGTGCGCAGATGTATCCTATAATGCCGCCCCGGGGAAACATTTCCTTGATAACGCAGAGCGGCAACATCGGCGTTACAATGGCACACATGGCTCTTTATCATGATGTGGGGTTTTCAAAGATCATTTCCGCTGGAAATGAGGCTGCCGTTACAACAGCGCATTACCTGGATTTTTTGGCGGAAGATCCCGATACCGGAGTTGTTGCGCTGTACATGGAAGGTGTTGAGGACGGAAGGCATCTAATGGCTGCTCTCGAAAGGGTGTCCTGTCGAAAGCCTGTTGTTGTGTTGAAATCAGGCCACACCGAAGGAGGTGCCCGTGCAGCGATTTCACACACGGGATCTCTTGCGGGGTCGGACAAGATTTATGAAGCTGCTTTTCGCCAAACCGGCGTTATAAGAGTTCGATCGCTTGAGGATCTCTTTGATACTGCGGCTACATTTGCTGTTCAGCCGTTGCCCCGCTCAAACCGGGTAGCCATGGTCACCCTTGGAGGGGGATGGGGGGTTTTGGGAGCGGATGCCGCGTTTTTAAATGGTCTTGAGTTGCCGTCTTTGCCCGATGATATTGTTGAAAAGCTGGACAAGATGCTGCCCGACAGGTGGAGTCGTTCGAATCCGATTGATTTCGCAGCTGGTGGAAACCCAGGAGTAATGCTCGAAACAGTGAAGATGCTTTTGGAATCGCCTGCTTTTGATTCGATCGTGGTACTGGGGCTGGCCCATCCCAGCATGGCGGCGTATTTTGTGAGAAAGTCTTCTTTGGGCGGCGATCCGGCTATACAGGAACTCACACGGAAAATGACAGCCGCGGATGTGAAAGAAAACAAGGCGTTGACGGCCTTGGCTGCAGGATATGAAAAACCCTTGATAATGGCTTCGGATGCAGCTCTTTCATACAAGGAAATGAACAACGAGGCTATTTATGCCTTGAAAAACCAGGGTTATCACGTGCTGGGCATTCCGGATCGGGCTTTGCGTGTTTTGGGACAAGTCACCCGATACGCTAATTGGCGTGGTTCGGGCTGTGCCAAGCCGGAAGCAGCGATTTGATCCGAAGAACCGGATCGGAAAACCCTGAAAATCACTCTTCCAAGAGATGTCTCACCGCTGCCCGGACATCTTTTCGGCTGAACGGTTTTTTTAGAAAATGCTGTACACCCATGTCCAGCAGGCTTCTTACTCGCGCATCTTTGTGATAACCGCTCATCAACACGGTCACGATTCCGGGTTTGACGCTTTGAATTTTTTCGTAGGTGTCTTCTGCTGAACGATCGGGGATTATAAGGTCCAGCAATACTACATCGATGTCGGATACGTTTTGTTCGAGTATTTCTATACCTTCTTTTGCAGTAGATGCAGTCCATACGGTAAACAGAGCTTCTGCAAAATACCTTCGGCAGAGGTTCAATACCTCCTGGTTGTCGTCTATTACCAATATGCCTAGACGGTTGGAACCAATCTTCAAGTTGACAAATGTTGTAGCAGGTTTTCTTCTAGGCGGAGTATCTTCCTTGAAAAATTCACCAGAGGTCTTCGCCGATGGGTTCAACATTTCGGATTCATCTTCAACATCGGGGATCTGTTGGTGGAATGCTCTTAGAAAGAAGGAAAAAACAGTTCCTTCTTTCAGCTTGGATTTCACTTGCACTAATCCGCCGTGATCTTCGATGATGCCGTAGACAAGGGACAGGCCGAGTCCTGTGCCTTTTCCACGACTTTTCGTGGTGAAGAAGGGTTCAAATATCCTGGTTTTTACTTCATCCGTCATGCCGGAGCCGTTGTCCGCTATTCGCAGTTCCACGTAGACGGTATCCGGGCTCGCGTCGGGGATTTCCAGGGAGGAACCCTTAAAAGGCCCGCGCAAGCTCAGGGTCACTTTCCCTGTGCCCTCGATTGCCTCTACTGCATTGAGGCAAACGTTCATGAGAACCTGGTGCAGTCCGTTTTGATCCGCCAGTGCCGGGGGAAACCCCACTGGGAGGTTTTTTAGAAATTTTACACGCGGTTCCACTGTTCGTTCCAGTATCGCCGATACCTCGGTTATCAAATCGTCCAGGTTGATTTTTTCGAGTTTCGGTTCGGCTCGTCGTGCAAAACCCAGAAGCTTGGACGTGAGATCGGATGCACGTTCCGCCCCGGACTTTATTTTTGCCGCGCAGTAAAGGACTTCCTTCGGATTATCTGCGTTGTCTATCGCTAGATCGGCATATCCGATCAGGCTGAAAAGTACGTTGTTGAAATCGTGTGCAATGCCTCCCGCCAAGGTGCCCAAACTCTTCATTTTTTGAGCGTGTAAAAGTTGCCCATGTTGAATTCTCAATTGTTCAGCCTTTGCATTAATTGAGGTTTCGAGATCACGGGCCCGGGCCGCCAGTTCTTTGTGAGCGGCCTCGAGTTCGGCGTTTGCCTTTGCCAGCTTGGCTTCCCTGTCTTTCAGTCTTCTTGTAAGTTTTGAAACCTGAGAGATGTCTTGGATTTGCAATAGATAACCCATAGCGGTTCCGCCGGCCCGGAGGGGGTGCAGTTCAAGGTGTGCCCAGAATTCGCCATCCGGTTTCAGCCTGATGGATGTGCGGATCGTTTTTTTGGGAGAGCTTGTTCCGATCTTTTCAAGCTTGGACAATTCTTCATCTTTTTCGATGGGATCCAGGGCTGCTATGATCTCTCGAATGGTTTGGATTTTTTTATTTTGATTTGCAAAGCGGCCCCCGAAAATTTCCTCGAAACGACGATTGCTTTCTATGATATTCCCCTCAGCGGTCAGTCCCAATAAAGCAGCGTCCAGTTTGTCCAGCAGGGTTGAAAGGCTCAAGGAAGCTTTGAGTCCCGGCTGCCTGTTTTGAAACACGAAAAACAGAATGATGGTGTAGAAGAGTATTGAGGGTCCGTCGAGATGCAAAGGCAACACGCCGGTTTCACGAAGAATCACGCCCAAAACGGGAAATGCGCCTGCCATTAGAAGTTGTAGGGGTTCCAGGGAATGACGAAGAGATCGACTTTTAAGCGAAAAAGCGAGGCTGTAGATATAACCGATAATGAAAAGTGTGTATTGTATTCCGTAAACGACCCACAGAAGAGGGCCGGCCCCGAAACCGCCGTCCTTGAAGTCGGAGGGGTCATAAAAAAGCTCGTGCAGTTCGTTTGTAAAGACCGTGATGATGCAAAGACAGTAAACAAAAAGGAGAAAACCAATGAAGGAGCGCTTCTTGCGAATCGGGTGTTTTACAAGGTGGGCAGCGAAGTAAAGCCAGGCCGGCCCGGCTCCCGCGAAGCCGAGAGATTGCATATAAATGAAGAACAATCTCATCCTTGGTTCGACGGAAACAATTTCCAACAGCTCAAATCCGGCCCATAAGAGAGATGTCACTGCTGCAAAGGAATAGGCTCTTCCAAAAGCCGTCGGCGGTGAATTTCTTCTCTTGTAAATCAACAGCCATATCACCGTAACAGCAAGTGTGACATGGATGCATGCTTCAGGGGTGAATTCTAAGGAAAGGTTCATTGTTCACCCATCCATGAAAAAGTGGCCGAAGTTTTTTCGGGATGTATGGCGGTTTTCTCCGGGGGCCTAGCCCGTCAAATACAATACGGCAAGAACCGCCCCGCCGATAAGCAGTCCCGATAGCAATATCGACAATGTGATCTTCCACCACAATCCGGTATTTTGATTCTGCACGGCGGATGCATTCATATCGTTTCGTGCCGGCGCGGGTGGTTGGTTTTCGGCCCGTGCATGTTGTATCCCTGCAGCGCGGGAATCGAGATCGATTCCCGTTGCGACCGGCAAGCTTGATTGCCCCTGCAGTATCCGTTGAAGATCGGCGCTCAGTTCCGTAACGTCGCTGTATCTTACGGATCGATCTTTTTCCAACATTTTTGCTACTACGGCGTCCAAGGCAGGAGGAATCCCCGCTTCCGGAACAATACCAGAGGGAGGAGAGGGGGTTTGCTGAAGGTGTCCTCGGATAATGGCGGCAGGGGTATCCACATCGAAAGGAAGATCGCCGGTCAACATCTCATAAGCAAGAATGCCGAGGGCATAAATGTCGGATCGCCCATCCAGTTCCTGTCCCTTGAGTTGTTCCGGAGACATATACTCCAGTGTGCCCAAGGTTTGACCTGCAGCCGTCAGGACCATTGCATTTTCATTCTGTTCCCCGGAGACTATTTTGGCGATGCCGAAATCAAGTATTTTGACGAAATCCTGGTTGTCGCCTCTTTGTTCAAGGACGATGTTTTCGGGCTTGATATCCCTGTGAACAATTCCGGCATTGTGTGCTTCCGAAAGTGAAGAGCAACACTGTTCCAGGATGGATGCCACCCGCATGGGTTCGAACCGGATTTTTTGCTCCTGGATTTCAAAAAGGTTCCGACCGGTCAGAAGTTCCATGGCTATATAGAGCAAACCATCTTGTGTTTGGTCGAAGTCGTACGTGATGATCGTGTGAGGATCTCGAAGGCTGCAAGCCGCTTGTGCCTCTCTCCGGAAACGTTCCACAAGCTTTGCATCTCCGGTCATGGAAGGATTCAAAACTTTGAGCGCCACATTGCGGCCTATCCGTATCTGTTCGGCTCGGTATATCGAACCGAATCCTCCTTCTCCAATCTTTTCTTCCACCTTGTAGCGGTTGTTTAGGGTCATTCCGACCAGGGATTCACCTTGTCTTATGCGATCCGCCGCCCCAGGGGGGGTGATATCTCCGGGTGTTTGTGCGATGGGATCCGCGGCCGGCGACAAGGAAAGGTTTTTAGCCGAAATGTTTTCGGGAGTGCCGGTGAAGTGGGATTGAGCCTTTTGAGCGGTATTGGGTTGGAGTGATTCGGGCTTAGCTAAACCGGAACCCATAAACAATGTTTTTTGCATCAAGGGATTCGGCTGCATAGGGCTTTGCTTGTTCAGAGATTCCGGAAGATCATCCGTCGGAGTTCCACACTCAACACAGAATCCGGCTCCGGGCACAAGTGCCGCCCTGCATTTTTTGCAATAAGATTCAACCATCACCGTTTCTTCATCTCATGGTTTTCTTGTTGAGTCAAACATCGATCTCCGGCAACTTGACTTTGAGCTGCTCACGACCATCGTTGCCCTGAACGGTTTTTTTTGTAGGCAAATCTTCGTCTTGAAGGTCTCCTGTTTTGCCGATATCTGCTTTATGGTCCGCCTTGTCCGGTCACGTCGGGTGATTACACGGCACAACGGTCACTTCTTTTCCGGAAGACGGCAAACCGGATCCCCTTACCTGTGCCGCCAACACAGTTATGTTGTCCGGTCCCCCGGCGTCGTTGGCTTTGGTGGTCAGGTATTTGCACATTTCTACAAGATCGCTGGATAGCGTTTTGACGATGTCTTTGATAACCCCGTCGTCAAGAGGCCCGGTCAGGCCGTCGGAGCAGACCAGCACCACGTCATCGCGTTCAAGCTCCACCATGGTAAAAACAGGATTTACTCGCTCCACAACGCCGAGTGCCTGCAAAATGACGTTGGAATGCTGAAAATTGGGAATGTCTTTTTCTTCAATTTGCCCTGTTTCGAGTAGTTGGTTCAGTAGACTCTGATCCCTGGTTACTTGGACGATCTGATTCCCCCTTATTAGGTAAACACGGCTGTCTCCAACTTGCGCCGCCAGGAGGATGTTTTTGAAAATGGCTGCCAGGCTGCATGTTGTGCCCATTCCGACCCTTGAAGCATCGCAGCGGGCCAGGTCGAATATTCTCTTGTTGGCTGTGGACATGGATTGTGAAATCCCTGCGATCATTTGTTCCAAACTCGTGTTTTGTTCCAATCTGCAGAGTTCTGTGTATATTGTGTCTACCGCTGTTTGACTGGCCAACTCCCCGGCTGCAGCGCCTCCCATGCCGTCGCATACCACCAGTATTGTTCCCTTGCTTCCGATTCTATGACGTCTTATCTCGGGGAGAAGATTTCTGCGGCCTGTTGTAAGATCGGCCACCATGAATGAATCCTCATTGTGTTGGCGTAGCCTGCCGACGTCTGTTCGGCCGAACAACTCGATAAAAACCTCCAAAGAATTAGAAACAACCTTTTGCATATGTATCCATTCAGGTTTGGGCCGGCTCGAAACGAAAGACCTGCTGTCCGATTCTGAAAACATCACCGGGTTTCAACAAGTGCGGTTCTGTTATCTTGATAAAAGTCTCCCTATCCGGCCCAAGGTTTACAAGTTCAGCTCCATCATCCGTACACTCCAGGGCGATGTGAGAACCCGCAATGTCGGGATCGTCGGGAAAACAAATCTGACCTGCTTGCCGTCCCACAATCACCCGTTTGTTTGAAAGATAATATACGCCACGAAACACCCC
Organism: Myxococcales bacterium; assembly: GCA_007131745.1. Next base: position 29,992 of record SLPX01000238.1, on the reverse strand, counting down.
GGCCACGGTCAGCAAACGGATTCTCCCCCACACGTCTTCAATCGGCGATCCCAAAAGCAACACGCCGTCTTCTCTTGCCGGTTCCAGGCGGCAATCCTTTTCCCGGAGACGCTCAAAAACCAAAACGCGGGAACCCAGGCAAAACACACTTTTGTTTTCCAAGTGTGCTTTATCTCTTATCCGCATGTAGATACCATTGACCGATTCCAGATCCGTCAAAACAAGGCCCTGTTCGCCGGCAATGATACGCGCGTGACGTTCCGAAAGATACGAATCTCCGGGAAAGCGCACTTGCCCTGTTGTTCTGCCCAGATCGAAAGGAAGATCCCGGATTGCGTATTCCTGGTTGTTCGCATGGATCAGCATGGGATTTCTTCGGATCGGACCGGTCGACTCCAAAACAACTCCGGATTCTTTCAAAGGAGCGCCTTCTTCGTCGTGTGTTGCAGGTGGCGTCGTTCCGTGGACTCCATCATGGGAAATTGTTTTTGCGTCGGGATCCGAAACCTTGTTTTCCGCAATCGAAGCATCTTCGGGTTTTGTGTCCCAGTCCGGCGGAGGATTCACAAAATCCATGCGAGCCGTAACCGGACGAGGCAGACCGGCCGGCGGAGTGGGTTCAACATTGCCGTTTTCTCCGGCGCCGGAAAGTGAAATCCTGCTGCCGCAGAACTGACAAAAGGCAAATCCTTTAGGAGTGTCTTTTCCGCAGACCGAACAAATCGTCTTGACGGTCTTATCCGTAGTGGAAAACGGATCCCAATCAGACAATCTTACTCCACACATGCGACAGAAGCGCGTTGATCGCGGGTTCGGCTTTGAGCATGCCGGGCAAACCGGGTCTCCTTCTTGAGATGGGCTTTCCCCGGAATCTTGAGGTTGACCGCAATCCTGGCAAAAAAGCGCCTCAGGATCGTTTGCACGACCACATCGGCCGCAAATATTCATATGCAAACCTCGAAATGTTTTTCAAATAATGTCCGGCACAAAATGTGCCGGGTTCAAAGCGACCGGTTTACAAACGTGAGACGATAGGATAATAGCGTGTGAAGAGAGCGTCAATGGAAATGGAAGTAAACGTGACAAAACACCATATTTTTGTACTTTTTCTCTTTTGCTTGTGTGTGTCTGGAGGTTGCGGTGCACGGTTGCCGGCCGCCGCGCCGTTTAAACACGTCCCCGTATCCACCCATAGGGGTTCTCTGGCGGGACCCTTCAGCGGCATCGTCCTGGATGCAGGAACTGAAAAACCGGTCGAAAAAGCCCTGGTCTATGCAAGTTGGGGTTACAGTGAAGGCGTGGGAGCTACCAGTCCATCCGGTTTTCGCGAGAAACTGGTATTAACCGATGAAAACGGAAGGTTTTTTATACCGAAAGCAGGAAGCTTGGAAGACGGTTCATCCAGAGAGGATGATATAGGAGGAACAGCCGTTTTGATTCCGGGGAAACACGGTTCGGGTTCAGGAAGAGGCCGCCTCACAAGTTTCCGCATGATAATATACAAAAGGGGTTACATAGCGTATAGGTCGGACAGGGTTTTTCCAACGGGTGAACCGCGGCTGGATTTCGCCCAGCACAACAACAGGATTCTTCTTGAAAGATGGAGTTCGGGGCTGAGTCACATAGAGCATGTCAGATTCATCGGTGGAGTGGACCGGTTGGAAAACCATGCTCTCCCGGAATTGCAGGCGGCCCAGGCCGAAATGGAGGGCGTGTTGCCGGAAAAGGACGAGAAAAGAATCCTCGCGTTTATGGATGCATCCGAATTGTTTGAGCTGGAAGATATCGTACAAATATTGGAGGGAGACGAATATCTTTACGAGGAAGCCAGGCTGGAAGCTGTTCCCCGGACCGACAAATCCGACAGCAAGCATTTCAAAGCGATTGATTTGCCGGAAACATATGATTTGGCATACAGAATATGGAAGGTTTCTCCCGGGGAACTGGAAAGACGATACAGGATGTTGTTTTCATCGTATCCGGATACAAAACCGGTCGACCAGGTAGGAGACCGATCTTTTGAAGCCTCCAGCGAAGGTATTTTGGCGCATGTTTTCATGGATGTGGACAAAAGTGTTTTGGTTTCGATAACCTGCGGTGAGCAGTTGTGCAAGGACAAGAAGATGATTTTGGAAGTCGCAAGAACCATCCATTCGCGACTGGATCGCCTTAAAACATCGGCTGAAGTCGAGTCTCCTGGAGTCCATGACGAGGATCGTGATTTGCTCAGAGAAATGAAAAAGCCGAGTTTTGTGCCGAGGTTGCAACAATGAAGAAGTTTTTGATGATAGCGGGGAGCGTGTTCTGCTTTTTCCTTTCACTCGAAAGCCAGGCTTTTCAAGCCGAGACCACTAATGCGGGAATGACGGAAACAGCAGCTCAAGGCGGCGGCATTCACGATTGGTTGAAAAGGAATTTCAAACTCGACAGGGGATTGTGGGAATCGTTGCAGTTGGTTCCGCGGGAAATGAAACGGGTCCGCAGGTGGTTTTTCGTGCAGGATGTTTTTCGCTTGAATCCGGCGGAAGGGTATGCGCCGTCAAGGGATTTAAGCAACCGCGCCATGGGTTGGTTGGCCGCGGGTTCTGTTTTGGAGGCTATTCCTTCGAGTCGGATGAGACATCATTTTCTGAATCCTTCAAGCGGAAAAGGACTCCGCCAAGCTGACAGCGGGCTTTCAATGAGGGTACGCTTTTGGGATTTTCTTTATGGAGGGGGAACCCTAGCCGGCCTTATTACTGGAGCCAATTTTGATTTGACCGGCAAATCCGTTTTGCGTTGGGCTGTGTCAAGGAACAATCATTATAGCTTGCACGAGCACATAAGACATCGCTACCTTGCACAGGCCTCGGCGGATGAAAAAGTTCGTCGCCACCATTTAGCCATGGCGCTTGTGACAATGGGCGCTCTCGGCCATCTTCTGCAAAACATGGCTTGTCCTTCGTACGTGAGAAACGATTATGTGGTTTCTCATCTGGATCAAGGTTCCGTATTGGGAGGAACTGCTTTTGCTCGGTATGTCGCGTGGCGTTTCGGCAGATCAGGGATACCTGCTCCTAAGGGGGATGAGGTGCAGTTCGACCGGTTTAAGGACTTTTTTATAAATGAGAAAAATACTGGTTTGGCTCAGACAACGGCTATGAATTACTTTTCTCCCGGGACCTTGCCGGTGATAGAAGAGGACGCGAACACTATTCCCGTCGGTGAGGTCGTAGATGAGAAACGCCTTACCTTAAAAGGAGATAGGCAGATTATTCCGGTCCATATGTTTGATGCGCTGGAGCCGGGAGAAGCTGTATACTACACGAGGAGATCAATATCGCAGGATTTCGGTCCGATCCGGTTGTTTGCTTATGGAAAATCACCCGCAGGGGAAAACAGGATTTGGCTGGATCGTCGTGTCTACGAAGACTATGCGACCGAATTGATTCCTCGTGGTGTCAAGTATACCCGGGGGCTGTTTCGATACTTGATTCGTGGAGAGTTGGCCCTGCAAAATAAGGGTGATCATCTTGAAGCGATAAATAATGGTGTTGATCTGGCGAAGGGAAGAATTGAGTTTTTTGCCGAATCGAAAAACGGCCGGCGACAACTCGTATACAAAGAAACAATTCAAAAAAACACAAGCCGCATGGAGCGCGTTGGAAGGATTCCGGTTGGTAGATTGCCGGAGGGTACGGTTCTGGTAGCTGCTGTTTTCAAAGGTTGGGATCAGGCCGGGGAAAAAGTTGTGTCCGAGGGGCTATGGGAAAATCCGCAGTGACCGTGAGTTGAGCCGGCGGGGCCCCTAACCAGTGCATGAGGCAAAAAGATGCTATCATTCACCCGAGAGAGCTTCGATTGCCTCTTTGTGCAATGGTGAATCCACGGCGGTGATATCCCGGATCATTTCATAGGTGTTTGCCGCCTGGTCGGGTGGAGCGGCTTGTGCTTGTCTTGACAGCCTCCGGGCTTCTCTTTCCAGTTGTACCAGGCCGTTCAAGATATTCGTATCCGAAGGATTGAAGTGGTTTCCTCGATTCCAGTAACGAAATGCTTCTCTGTAACGACCCAATTTGAATTGTGACTCTCCGAGAGAGTGATATCTCTCTGCGACACGCCTGGATACGTTTTCCCTGGTTAAGCTTACGAGTCCATCCGGAAGGAGCCTTTCTTCAACTTCAAACGCTTCGGTGTAAGCTTCATCCGCAGCCCTGATATCACCTCTTTGAAGGGCTCCGTCTCCTTCCGCCAACTTTCCTTTTATCATCGCGAGTTGCTGATGCAACTCGCTTATCAACACCGTTTGCTTCTGCAAACTCTTCTTTTTTCTGAGACTGGCCAATCTGTTTATGGCGGGATCGGTTTGTCCTCTGAAATACAGCATCAAAACTCCGACGATAGCTTCCTCTTCGTATTTTTTTCGGAGAGCTTCTTCGGGATCCACGGTCTCTTTGCCCGCGACTGCGATGGGTGTTTTAAGGAAGCGGGGGGACTTGCAAAATTCGAAATCAATGTTCCTGCTTTTCAAAACCGAAGTTCTTTTTGCAAGTTCTTTTTCCAGGTTTTCCAACTGCTTTCGATATTTTGATTCACCGACAACCGATCTTCCCACGCTGTTTAACGCCTCGAAATAACTGCAGAAAAAGCCATGAGCCTTGGCCCTGTTTTCAATTCGGCGCCCTTTTGCATATGTAAGTGCCTGTGTCAGGTGCAAGTTGGCCAGTCGCAAGCTCAGGGCTTCAATCTTTTCCCTGGCTTCAATGCTGTAAAAAGATTCGGCGGGAATCCGATTGTAAAGACTCAGTGCCCTTTCATAACCGTCAATCCCACCTGCTACGGATCCAAAGGTTTTATTGGCTTCCTCCAGAATTTTTTGGGCTTGCAGTTCGTTTCTGGCTTTTTGCAGGAGTTCTTCTGATCTATCTCTATCCTGGGTGGTGGGATAATCTTCGAGAGCTTCTTCGAAAGCAGAGATTGCATCATTCCAGTTCTGTGAATCCAAGGCCTTCCGGCCTCGATCCATGGTTTCTCTGAATTGTCTTCGTTGTCGTTCTCCCAGTGTTTCCTGCTGATCCGCCTTTTTCGCCTTGTCTTTCTGTCTGTCCAACCTGATCTTGAGTGCGTATCCAGACACTAAAATGCCGGCCAGGATGACGCATGCAGAGACAAGAAAAATAATCTTTCTGGGATTTGTAGACTTTTTGGTTTCGTTTTGAGTTGAGGGTAAAACGTTTGCCAGTTTGAAGCCGACTTCAGCGAAACGAATCCTGTCGCCTGGAGTCGCCATTTCGCGTTTGACTTCATGGCCGTTTATAAAGGTGCCGTTTGTGCTTCTCAAGTCCAGCACCATGACTCCGCCCTCACTGACTCTGAGCCGCGCGTGTCTGCGGCTTACGGTAGGGTCATCAAGAGGAACTTCAAGCTCTTCTTCATCATCTCTGCCCACATCGTATTCCTTGCCGTTAGCGAGCAGAAACTCCTTTCCTGCCATCAATCCGGACAGAGCCACCAGTTTCAGCGGATCCCTGCTTACAGCGGGACCTCCGGGAGCGTAAGCGAGATCCATGGCTACTTGAGCCGCTCCTGCCTGGTAATAATGCTCGTTGGTTTCAGCAGGTTCGTAGGGCTTGGAGATCCCTCCGGTAAAATCACCCGAAGCGGACGTCCCATGAGATGATTCGGGCGGATAAAAACCGCTGTCCGGTGGAGGCGGAACGTAAGTTTGAACGTCACCGAGATCAGTTGCAGTTATTCTGAGTGTATGATCATCAAATGTAACGATGTTTTCCGGTTCGATGAAACACGGCCCTTCCAAAAGGTGTCCGTCCACCATGACTCCGCCGGTGGCATCTTCCACAACCATTCTTCCATCGGAAACATACAAATAGATCAATTCAGCCGCTAGACCGGGAATCCTGATATGGTCGGTTTCGCTTCCTCCCACTGAAATCGACCCGGTGAGGTCGCTCATGTTGTCGAAACGACCAACCATGGTTCCCGACTGATTGACAATGAATACGGAAAACACGGAAGAACTCCTTCACAAGCCATGACGGAAAGCATCTCTACCACAAGGCGCCAATCACTCGCGGAAGATCGTCATGTCTACAGGAATGCCCCTGCGTTGCAGATCTTCGTAGAATCTGGGGATGAAGCCGGTTGCTACAAATCTTCCAGCAACCCTGTTTTCTTCGTCAAACCCTTCTTGTCGGAACGAGAAAATGTCCTGGAGAGTCAGAATATCGCCTTCCATGCCGGTGACTTCAGTTATGTGAGTGATTTTTCTGGATCCGTCGGAAAACCTGGATTGTTGAACAATAATATCCACAGCAGATGCGATTTGTTCGCGAATCGCTTTAATGGGCAATTCCATTCCACTCATCAGGACCATTGTTTCCAGTCTTGCAAGAACGTCACGGGGGCTGTTGGCGTGAGCTGTTGTCAAGGACCCGTCGTGTCCGGTATTCATGGCTTGCAGCATGTCAAGGGCCTCGCCGCTTCTGCATTCACCTACGATGATGCGGTCCGGACGCATTCTCAGGGTGTTTCTGACAAGGTCTCGGATGGCGATTTCCCCTTTGCCTTCTATGTTAGGTGGACGACTCTCAAGCTGAACCCAGTGATCGTGATGCATCTGCAATTCGGCTGCATCTTCAACCGTGATTACTCGTTCTCCCTCCGGAATGAAATTGGAAATTATATTCAGCGTGGTGGTCTTTCCGGAGCCGGTTCCTCCCGATATTATTATGTTTTTGCGGGCTTCCACGCACATTTTCAAAAAATGCACCATTCCCGATGTGATGGTTCCGAAGCCAAGCAATTCTTCCGGTCCCAGCATTTCCTTCTTGAATTTCCGGATGGTCAGAGCGGGTCCCTTCAGAGCCAGCGGGGGTATTATCGCATTGACTCTGGATCCGTCTTTTAGCCTGGCGTCTACTAGGGGGGAGCTTTCATCTATGCGGCGTCCAATAGGGGCAACGATTCTTTCGATGACTCCCATAACGGCTTTTTGCGAAGAAAAAGTTTTTTCTGAAAGCTCAAGTCTGCCGTTTTGTTCTACATAGATCTGCTCGGCGTGATTGACCATGATCTCGGTTATGCTCTCATTTTCAAGGAATTCTTCAAGCGGACCTAGTCCGAGAGCTTCGTTCAACACATCGACAATCAACCGTTCCTTGTCCACAAACGAAGGGATCTCTCCGCCGGAGTCCAGTTTTACCACTATGTCTGCAATGGTGTTTTCAGTTTTGTCCCAAAGCTCTTCGTCGGCCAACTCTTCGATATCCAGACGGCGGAGGTCCATGGCCTCGATCAACATGTCATGGACTCTTTTTTGGATTTCAGTGGTTTTTCTTCGGCGCGGATCTCCCGGTTCGTATTGCTCCCTGCGCGCTGCAGCGGGCTCGGGAGTTCTTCGTTCAGGCTGTCGTGAAGGTTGAGCCGGCGCGGGCGTCGGTTGTTGCTGCTGTTGCTGCTGTTCCGGTTGGTGCCTTGGGGTCGGCGCGGGCGCCTGCCTTCTGGGAGGCGGTTGTTCTTCGGGTTTTGGAGCGACCGGCTCCCGCACGGGTGCAGCTTGCCGGGGTGGAGGAGCCGCTGGTCTGGCCTGTCTCCTGGGAGGTGGAGCTGCTGTTTGGGGCATGCCTTCCTGCATCGAAGGCAATGGTTCTTCATCAACCACATGATGAGGCTGTTGTGGTTGCGGACTTGACGGTCGTCCTCCGGAGGGAGCCGACGGCCGTTGCTGCATTTGCGGAGGTCCGGCAGGGCGACGCCGTGGAGGCGGTGGTTTTGCCGCTGGTTGCGGGGGAGGCGCAGGTGCGACCGCCGCCCCGCCGACAGGCTCTACCTGTAAGATGAAATCGCCCACATAGACTTTGTCGCTCGGTTGCAACACCAGTGGGCTTGTTATTTTTCGCCCGTTCACGTAGGTGCCGTTCGTGCTTCTCAGGTCTACTATGATGAACTTTCCGTCTTTTAGGAGAATGCGTGAGTGTCGCTTGGAAACATTGCCTTTAGGTAAAATTACATCGTTTCCTTTGACACGCCCTATGGTTATTTCCGTTTTGTCGAAATCGACCTTTTTGCGTTCGCCACCCTTTTCAGTGATGACTAGAGTGAACATATTTCCTCCTCAGGGAAAAGGATCCCGCCGGAACAGTCAGAAGCAGCGCAACGACTTGCCGAGATCATTCGAAAAACATTTCCCACTCTGTTTCGTCTTTAAATCGCCAGGCGCGTTGTTTGCTCAATTTTTTGTGTTGCTCAACCCATGGATGTCCGGAGTGAACGGTGCGCGTCGTTATGAATACAACAAGATGACTTTTTTCCCGCTGGTATGCTCGAGATTTGAACAATTCCCCCAGAATGGGTATGTGTCCGAGCAATGGAAATTTGTGAATGGATTTCGACATCTTGTGTGAGTAAAGACCGCTCAAAATGAGGGTTGAACCTTCGGTCATAGTAACCCGAGTTTCGACACGCCGCGTGATAAAAGCAGGATAACCCTTTACGGCCTGCGCCCAGTCGGGTTCCGAAACTTCGGTTTTGATCTTGGCTGTTATGTTACCCCGGCTGTCGGCTACGGGTTCAATGTCAAGCATTATGCCGAAAGGCTTGTATTCCACCGTGAAAGAACCGGTTGATTCGTGGACAATGGGAATTTCTCCTCCGACCATGAATTTAGCGGATTCACCAGAACCACAGATGAGTTTGGGCTTTGCCAACATGCGGGCTTTGCCGGTTCGGAATAATGTATTTAGCTGGAAGGACATGGCTGATTCGGGTGATTGCAGGTTCAATACGACTTCATTTCCCTGCCCCGCCGGGTAGAGTCCAAGGCGACCCACGATTGCACCCGAAGCCGAAATAGCCGAAGGAAGTTGAAGTCCAAAATTGACATCGCTGCTTCTCTTCAACTCTATGAACTGAACCTCAACCAGAACCTGTCTTCCCTGGCCCACGCTGATCAGGTTGTTCACTTTCAAGTTGAGTGTTTCAATTATCTTGTTGACCTTGTCCAGTTCGGTTTGAGACCCGACGGCTCCTTCCAAAAAGACCATGTCGGCTATTAGATGAGCCTGAACGGTGGTCAATCCTGCGGCCATGAAAATCTGGTTGATCTGTTTTACAGCGCTTGGTTGGTATCCTGCATAGTTTTTTACATTATCGCCGAATAATTCCGTGGCCGCCACGATCCGGCCGTAGTCTCTAGCGGTCAAAGCCCGTCCGTCAAGGATTACCAAGTCGCCTAGAAGGCGGGGGTAGACACCTTCAATTGGGCCGAGAAAGCTTCGGACAGCACGAAAAAGAGCTGTTACATCGGTTTTTCTGACGAAAATCCTTACACGAAGCGATCTTGCCGGCAGTTTTATCAGGAGTTCCGTATCTCCCGGGGAAACTCCCACAACGGTTATCGTGTTTTTTGTGTATGCTACGACATCGGCCACTTTGGGGTTCAAAACGTGTACGTTGATAAATTCGGTTTTCAGCCGGACAGTATGCGACTGGCCTACTCCGATGCTTATGGATTCCGGAGTTGCCTTTGCGCTCCCCATATACAGACTCAGCGTGCATACAAAAGCGAGCATTCTAACGAATAGGCAACTTGTTCTTTTCAATGTTTTCCTCGGGTTGGGTGGTTGCTTCTTGTTAGGGCACACCATACATTTATAGTCAAAAGGGGTCAACCCTCAATACATGGACCAGTTTTATTCAAGTCACTATCACGGGCTAAGGGGAAAACCGCGCTCTTTGAAAACCGGACGCAAAAAAACAGTAAACATTTCGAGAAACGGTCCGATAAAGGTAGCAGAACACCTTTTGTTTGTTGTCGTAGCTGGAAGGAGATCACCGTTGTGAAAAAGAACCAACAGCAAAATGAAAATCAAAGTATTCCCACTAAAACCCTTGGAGTGCTTCCATCGCCGAGAAGTCCCAGGCAAGCTTTTTTGCACATCACACCCGGAGATTTAATTTTCCCCCTGAAAGGATCTGTTATCCACGTAGGATCGGCCCCTTCAAACGGGCTTTCGCTCCTCGATCCGGCGGTTTCCAGGCGTCATTGTGTGTTGGAAAGAGCGGGGAGACGTTGGTGGATCAGGGATCTTCAAAGTAAAAACGGTGTCTTTGTTAATGGAAGCAAAATTCAGAATGTTGAATTGGGTGGAGGGGATGCCATTCTCATCGGAAGCACGACTTTGAGGTTCGCTCCATCCAAAGGTGTATTGATGGACTTTGACAGGGTCTACAGGTGCGGTGAAATGACGGCCAAATCTCCTTTGATGCTTCAGGTTTTCAAGAGGATTGAGAAACTAGCCGACACGAGTCTGGCGATTCTTATATGTGGGGAAAGCGGGACGGGCAAAGAGTTGGTTGCTCGGGCGCTGCACCAAAAGAGTCGCAGAGCCGATAAGGTTTTTATTCCCATTAACTGCGGCGCCTTGCCCGCGGATTTGCTTGAAGCGGAATTGTTCGGATATGAAAAAGGCGCTTTCACCGGAGCCGACAGACCCAAGCCGGGGGTGTTTGAATCCGCCAACTGGGGCACTCTTTTTCTTGATGAAATCGGCGAACTTCCCATTTCTCAACAACCGGCTCTTCTCAGGGTGCTGGATTCGGGGCAAATCCGCAGATTGGGGAGTTCCCGCCTGAGGTCCACCGATGTGCGCATTTTCAGCGCAACGAATAAGGATCTCGGGTCAATGGTTCGGGATGGGTTTTTTAGGAAAGACCTGTATTATCGGCTCGCCGAGTGTACGATATCGGTTCCGCCCCTAAGGAGTCGTCCATCGGACATTCCGGTTTTGGTAGAACATTTTCTCAGGACAGGGCCGTACACAAGCCATGCTGAGTTTCCTCCTCCCGGAGTTCTCGATAAGCTTACGAGCCACTCCTGGCCGGGTAATATCAGAGAACTGAAGAATATTGTCCGCAGGGCATCCGCCCTTGGCTGGCAGCAGGCTATGGAAGATTGGCCTGAAGAAGTTTCAACATCTGTTTGCGCCCTAGAGAAAGTGAAAAACACCGAAGAGTTTTCTTCTCCTGCTTTTTTGGATGAAGATCTGGTCTTCTTTGATTGTGGCGCAAAACAGCCTGAAACGGGTTACGACCCAGCCGGGCGGACATCTCCCGCGACACTTGATTCAATGGAGAAATTGATGCTGGTCAAAGCGCTTGAAAAGGCTGAGGGAAGCCAAGCACAGGCGGCCAGGCTTCTTAAGATGAAGAGATCTTCGTTTAGATTGAAATTGAAAAGACATAGTATCTTGTGATCGCCGGCTTCAAATCGGATGAATTCCAAAGCCGATCTTTCACCGGCTTACAGTCGGCATGCAATGAAAATATCGAAAAATATTGCGTATCAAGCATTTTCTACAATATGATGATATAATTCAACCTTGATGGTTTTGTTTAAATCAAAACCGGCTGAGCCGCGTTTTTTGAGAAAAGCTGGGCCCCAAAGATATGGGTGAAAAGGTTTCATTTTCGATAACAGCGCTTCAAGAACTGGTAGCTGATCGGCGTTTTCAGGATGCTGTCAAGGCGGCCAGATTGACTCTTCTCGCAATGCCGCAGGATGTGGAAAGTAGGCTTTTGTTGGCGAAAAGCTTGATGGCGCTAGCCAGATATGACGATGTTTTGGCTGAAGTACAGATAGCTCTGGAGTTGGATGATTCCCGGGCTGAGGCGTGGACCCTTAAAGGCGAAGCCCTCTTTTTCAAGGGCTCGTTCGGCAAGGCTCTTAAGTCCTTGAGCATGGCACAGAGCTTTGGGGCCAATAACAAGAAGGTAAAGCGGCTGATTGATGAAATAAGAATGACGCAGCATTCAGAACCGGATACGGGATCGATGGCGCTGGACACCGCGGCGACCAAGTCTTATCCGATGGAAAACACCGGAGAGGTAGAAGATGATTCCGAGGAAGCGGATCCGACAGAGGTGATGGATATTTCGCATATGGAATCTCTGCCCGAAGAAGATGAAGACGAAGATAGAGGATCCGAAGCGCAAGCCGTGAAACGGGAGGACTTGGGCAAGGCCCTGAAAGAAAATAGGCTTGATAAAAACACTGCGGAAGATCTTGAGAATTTGTTGGCCGTGGGGGACTCGACCAGCATGGACGAATATCCTCCCGTTTTTTCCGCCCCCCCGGAGGATGATGAGACGGATTCGGCTACATCAAAGAACGATTCATGCGAAGATAGAGTGAAACCTGCTGTTTTGCGGGAAGAAACGAAAGAATTGGACATCGGAGACTTGGAGATTGTTGAACAGTCTCCTCAATCCAAGGATGCTGAGTCATCTGTTGCAGAGAATGAAGAATCGCCCGAAACCTCGGCGGCCGACGTTTTCGGAAGCCTAAAAAGACAAAGGCCTGAAAATCGAGCGTTGGCACTTGAAGAAGTGCAAGATTCTGAAGAAGAGGAAGAGACAGACGCTAGGGGAGCCGTTGTAAAATTTATTTCGCCGGAAAGACTCGTGACGGTGGAAAAACTGACCGTGATTACCGGAGAGATCGAAAGAGCGCAAGCAACTTCGGCCAAAAGAAACGCGGAAGAAGCCCTCATTGTTTCAACTATTGAAACGGAAGAGGAAATTGAAACGGAAGAGGAAAAAACACTTTCGCTCAAGCCTTTGTCGGGATCCGGGCTGTCGCCGAAACCATTGGACAAGCGCAGGTCGGTGGAATCGGCTTCACTTCTGTCAAAAAACAAAGATGACTTGAAAGAAGTAAAGAGTCTTTTTGGACCCGACACAGCGCTGCCAAGGTCGAGATTGCCGTCTCCAGGAAGAGAGAATCCCTGTTTGTCTAAAACGGTTTCTCTTTCAGATGTTGGAGAAGATACCGATGAACTGACTACTAAGCCGCATTTGAGAGAAAAAAAATTACCGTCGATCAAGCCGGAGTCCGCCAAACGACCTTTTTTGAAGGAGGATCCCTTTGCCGAGCAAAGGATGCATCCTTCGAAACCAATAGAAGCTGCTGCCTCGCGCAGGTTGCAGCGAAGCGGAACCGGACGGCCGGAAAAAAGGGTAAAGGATGCAGGGTACAAAGGGGACGCTGCCCGCGCGATTCCCTCTTCTCCGGCCGGTGTGGCTTCTCGTCCTCCCCCTCCGGCCGGTGTGGCTTCTCGTCCTCCCCCTCCGGCCGGTGTGGCTTCTCATCCTCCACCTCCGGTAGGGGTGGCTTCTCATCCTCCACCTCCGGTTGGGGTGGCACCGAGGCCTCTTGTTTCGAATCAACGTCCGAGGGGGACGCCCGCTCCCCGTTCGGGACGAGGATATGCAGGTCATGAGAAAACGCCTACAGCGGGTTCAGGAAGACAAACGCCGGTGGGTGTTTCAAGAACACCGCATGTTCTCGGGCGTCCTTTGACGGGTACAAAAGCCCTGTTGTCGGTGAAAAGAGTTTGGGGTTCACCTATTTGGATTGGATCAGGACTTGTTGTAGTTGTGCTCATCGTTGCCGTTATGAGCGGACTCTTGTACGTGAGAAGTCGTTCGGAAAAAAAGGAGAGAGAACAGAAAGAGAAGGCTTTTTCATTGATGTTGAGAGGAGACATGGAGGGGCTGAGGGGAGCATCATTGATTTTTGAGAAGCTTGAAAATGATTCGGAAGCTCAGGCTGCTCGGGCACTGGCTCTTATGTTGCTGAGTACTGAATTCGGCTACCGCGCTGAGGGAGCCCAAGAAGCTGTAGAGGAAATGGGAAGTACTCGCACAGAACTTGGCGCAGCCGCTGTAATCGGTGTGTTGGTTTTGCGTGGGAACATAAAAAAGGCGCTGGATGAGGCGGATGAAGCTGTTGGTCAATGGCCTGGTTCGGCATGGATTTTTTACATGAGGGGTTTGGCTTTGATGGCGAACGGAAGCTGGGAGGCCGCTGCAAACAATCTTCGCCACGCACTGAGATTGAAGGATCCACCCGGAATTTGGATCCATTTTCTCTTGGCAAGGTTATGGTTGACCGCTCAAAATTCGGAAAACGTGCAGGATCCGTTGAACGTGTTGAAGGAAAAGCTTTCCGGCAGTTCCGCTGTTGAGTTGTTGGATGCCAGGTTTCATTTGCTGAAATGCCGGGAAAACCGAGGTTGCCCTTGCCCTGAACTCAAACAGCATATTGCGAGGCTCGGGAAAGGAACAGTTCAGACTTGGCCGTCTTTTCACAAAGCATGGGCGTATCTTGTTACTGCCAAGATAAATCTGTGTCTGCGGGACCGTAGTGCCGCCGAAGCCGGATTAAAAGCGCTTAGAGATGAACGAGAGTTTAAGCAGGTGGATTTCCAGGAAGCCGTTGCTGAAGTTTTCTTGTCCATGCAGCGAGAGGCCGAAGCGGTTGAGAAGTTGAGGATGCTCAAAAAACAGTATCCATCGCGGCCTAGAACACTGCTTTTGTTGGCTCGTGCATACCTTGAAACAGGCCGGCCGCAAAAAAGCCTGGATGAACTCGCAACAGTGGAGAGCAGGTCTCGATCCAGCTTGTGGCACGCCATTCATGCAGAAGCACTTCTTGAGATGGGGCGAAGCAACGACGCACTGTCTGCAGTGGAAGCGGGGTTGAAAACCGCTCCGGATAATATTTCTCTCCAGATCACCAGAATGAAAGTTTTGCAGTCATTGGGGCGCGCTTCGCAAGCATACGAGGTCGCGGTTAAGCTTTTTCAAAACAATCCGCAAAATGTTGATGTTCTTATTGCTGCAGGGGAAGTTTTGGAGAAGCAGGGGAAGCTGGTGTTGGCGGAAGCAAGGCTCAAGGCTGCGTTGGAACATGATGGAGACAACCCCGGCGTTCATGCCGCATTGGGAAGGATACTTGTGCGAAGAGGCGAGTGGGATAGCGCACAGACACACTTGAAAAGAGCGGCTTCGATCTTGCCGTCATCCCTGGAGAATTGGCTTGAAATCGGAGAGCTGACTTTTCAGTTAGGACGGTTTGCAGCGGCGCGATCTCCTTTTGAACAGGTGCTCAAGAGGAGACCGAATCACCCCGGGGCGATGGTGCGTTTGGCGAGAATACATGTGCTTACCGGAGATTTTCAAGAAGCGTACCGCATTCTTCGGAGGGTTCCTGAAAAAGAGCGGGACGCAATGTGGAAACTTGTAAACGGATGGGCGAACCTGCGGGAGGGAAACTATACAGAAGCAGATGGCTATTTGACCGAAGCGGGGAAAGATTCCGATGAGGTGCTGATAAAAGCCACTGCTCTTTCGGCTCTGTCGGCGATGTATCAGTTGCAGTATCGAAAAGCCGCGAGAATCTTGTCAGGCCTGGATGGTCGAAGTGCCGGACACCCCTTGATACTCATGACGCGCGGCCGGATTTTTCTGGCAAGGCGAAAGGTGCGGGCAGCGTTGAAATATTTCAACTCTGCGTTAAAAGCTTGTAGTGATATAAAGTGTTTTCCGAGGCTGGCAGCTCAAATTAGAGCCTACAGGGGGCGGACTCTTTTTTTGATGGGAACCGGGCGAACAGCGTACAGGGAATTCAACAATGCCCTTGAAATCGATCCTTATTGTGCGATTGCTTATCATTTGCATGGAGCCTGCCTGTACGAGGAGGAAAAGGAATCGTCGGCATACCAGGTCTTGACAAAGGGGCTTTCTTTTGACCGCGGACATCCCGAAACGCACTATTATCTTGGAGAGATATATAGAAGTAAAGGTCTAAGAAACAAGGCAGCGGATCATTTCAGGACCTATTTGAAATACCGTCGCTACGGTGAACTTGTTTCTTCTGCAAGAACAAGTCTCAGCGAGGTGGATTGATCTTGGCATCATATCAATCCGGAAAACCATAGGGCGGCTCCTGCAATCGCCAGGGTGCCCAAGACGACAATAATCCATACAACCTTCGATGAGGTGGATGACTTGTTTTCTCTTGGCGCCGGAGACGGCATCCTGTGAGAGGCTTTTTTGACTTCACCTTTTTCCTCATGGGTTTGCTTCTGAAATGTCGAATGATCCGGAGAATCATCATCCATTGTCGCCACTTTCTGTTCCGGTGACGGGGTAGCGAGAAGATCTGAAAGACCTTCGCCGGAAAAATCATTCGCCCATGCTCTGGGATCCACGAAATCCCCGGGATCCAAAGGCTCGGAAACACTTATATCATCCGGACTCAAGGGTTTTGAGCCTACGTCAAGGGGATCTTCCAAGTCATCAAGAGATGTGAATTTCAGGATTTCTTCCTGGATCAACGCGTCGATGATGCCGCCGCTGTCCTTTTTTTTCTTTGGAGGTTCTTCCTCTGATTGCCGTGAAATGGTTTTTTGTATGAGACGGGCTATATCATGACGACTTACAGCCATTCCATGACTGAACAAGAATCTTGTTAACGCCTCGACGAATTCCGGAGTTGCTTGATAGCGATCTTTTGGATCCCGGGCGAGCGAGCGAAGAACGATTTCTTCCAATTCTCTGGGAACATCGGGGTTGGTCGCAGACATCGGAGGGACATCGGCTTGTCGAACAAGTTCCACCGTATGAAAATCGCTTTCGCCGAAGAATAGGCGCCGGCCTGTTAGCAGTTCCCACAAAATGATGCCGGCCGAAAAAATGTCCGCGCGATTATCCAGATCTGTTCCGGATGCCGCTTCCGGCGAAAGATATGAGAACTTGCCCTTGACCACGCCGGGATCGGTTTGCTCCAACTGGCTGGTGGCTTTCGCAAGACCAAAGTCGGTGAGCTTTATTTCACCCCTTCCCGAAATCAGTATATTCGGTGGGCTTACATCACGGTGGACGATACCGAGAGGTTCACCTGTCTCCATATCCCTCTGGTCATGGGCATAAGCCAGGCCTTCACAGACCTCTCGTACGATGTAAATGGCTTGCTCCATGGGGATCAGCTCACCCCGTTTTCTCGTCATGTCTATTACATTTTTCAGGTTTGCACCGTCGATGAAATCCATGACAATGAAAAAAGTATTGTCTGCTTTTCCGATGTCGAAAACGGATACGATGTTTGCGTGCTGTAGCTGAAGACTGAGGCGGGCTTCATCCAGAAACATCTGAACAAAACGCTTGTTTTTCGTTAAATGCGGAAGGATTCGCTTTATGGCGACGCGACGCTTGAATCCCTTGATGGATTCCGATTCTGCAAGGAAAACAGCCGCCATTCCGCCTACATCAAGTTTGCGGATAATTCGGTATTTCTGCTCCTCAGCCATGTTGCAACAAGTCCGATTTCTTCAAAGATTTGAACTCTTATCAGCTCACGTTTACCCACTTATCTTCCTTCGTCAATCTCAAACAGGGACTCTAACAAAAGGACCTAGTGGAAAAAGCTGATCATCTATTCTCGCGAATTAGTGGGTTTGTATAAGGATCGACTATGTCCGGTTTCAAGCATGTCTTCTTGAATTTCCCGTTCTTCTTTGCAGTCTATGCACAAGGTGGTGACGGGGCGCGCCGTCAGTCTCTTGAAACTAATCTGTTGGCCGCAATCCTCGCATTCATCGATTTTACCAGCTTCCAGTCTTTCGAGAGCACTGTCAATCTTGTCCAGCAACCGTTTTTCTCTGTCTCTCAGCCGCAAAGCAGTCGAAATGATCTCTTCTTCGGTGGATTCGTCGATCGAGTCCCTGCCTACATCGGTATCCCTGTTCATGCTTAGTTCAAGGCCGAGCCTGGCATTTTCCATTATGCGCCGCTTATTATCCATAAGAATGCACCGCAGCTTATCTTTTTCTTGTTCAGTCAAACCCGCTGCTTCCTTTTGGTTGGTGGTTTTCAAGATGCTTTTTTCTTTTTTACCAGTATGGGCTGTCCTCGAGTTTTTACCGTCTGTTCATCTATCACGCATTCTACTATATTCGAGAGCGAGGGCAGTTCATACATTATATCCAACATCACTTCTTCCATAATGGACCTGAGTCCTCTGGCGCCGCTTTTTCTTCTGTGAGCTTCTTCTGCTATTGCGGCCAGCGCTCCATCGGCAAAAACCAGTTTAACACCTTCCAGGTTGAACAGGTATTGATATTGTTTCACCAGGGAATTTTTTGGTTGCCACAGAACTTTGACCAGATCTTCAACGCTCAGAGCATCACAACTCACGATTACAGGCAGCCTTCCCATGAATTCGGGAATCAGTCCGTAACGTATCAAATCCTCAGTACGAGCTTGTGCCCGGATCGCATCGAGATCGTCGTCCGGAGGCTTGACCTGTGCGCCGAAACCTATGCCCCGATCTCCCAAACGGCGGCGGATTATTTCTTCGATTCCATTAAATGAACCAGTGCAAATAAAAAGAATTTGGCTTGTGTTGATTTGAACCAGCTCCTGTTGAGGCCGGTTTTTGGCGCCGTCGGGGGTAATCGTGCACTGTTTTCCTTCAAGCAGCTTCAAGAGTGCTTGTTGAACCCCTTCGCCGGACACATCCCTTGTTGGTGAAGGTCCGGAACCCCGGCGCGCAATCTTGTCTATCTCATCGATGCATATAATGCCTTTCGCGGCTTTTTCAGCATCATTGCCGGCATCTCGATACAGGGCTTTGATGACGCTTTCAACATCTTCTCCGACATACCCTGCTTCAGTCAAGGTGGTGGCGTCCGTTATGGCGAAGGGAACATCCAGCTTTCTTGCCAATGTTTCCGCCAGCAGTGTTTTTCCCGACCCGGTCGGTCCCAGCATTACAATGTTTCCCTTGACGAGCTCCACGTCTCCGGGCCTGGATGTCGAGCTTATCCGCTTGTAATGGTTGTAGACCGCCACAGACAGGGTCTTTTTTGCGTCAAGCTGCCCCACAACGTACTTGTTGAGTTCTTCGTAAATTTCCAGAGGTTTTGGATAACTCCTCTCAAAGGTCTCGTCTTCTTTTGCAATGATTTCATTGCATAAATCTACACACTCGTCACAAACGAACACCTTTGGTCCGCTGATTAGTTTGCGAACGTCTTGTCTGCTTTTACCGCAGAATGAACAACGAAGATCTTCCATGATTCCTTATCCGGGAACCGGTTCAAGTCAGTTCTGAGGTCGCCCGTGAATTGATTCCGGGCTTACCGGTTCCTCGTCAAAATCGCCGTACCCGGCATAATAAAAAATGTGCAAACTCTACACTATGACAAGAGCACAAAAACCGGCCCGCGTCCATGAGTTTAGACCCCTTTTCCAAGAAGGCAACCCCGGGTTTCATTCGATGGACTGTTCTGGACATGATTTTATCGAAGCGTAATATGTGGCGATGATGTGTATTTCTGAAAACAAGGACACTTCTTTTGTTTTTGTGATTGAAAAAATCACAGCATTTTTGGTGGCGCTGTTTTTGTTTGTCGTTTACCTGCTGACCATTGGACCGGATTTTTATTGGAGAGACAGCGGAGAGTTGACAGCGGCGTCTTATGCTCTCGGCTCTGCTCACCCTTCAGGGTTTCCTCTTTATCTTCAGGCGGGAAAGCTTCTGACCTTTGTTCCACTCGGAAATATTTCTTTTCGTATCAACTTGTTTTCCGCTCTATGCGGCGCAGCTTCGGCGGGTATGATTTGCCTGATCACGACAAGGATAATCAGAGGACAAGAAAAAATCTTTCCACTTTCGTTGGTGGGCGGAATATCCGCTGGAATCCTGCTAGGGATAAATTTCATTTTCTGGAGAAATTCCGTTGTAGCGGAAGTATATACGCCGACCGTTTTCCTTTTAGCGGTTTGTCTGTATTTTTTTCTGCGGTGTCGTGAAAATCCGGCGGGACCGGACAGTGGATGTTTGGCATTGCTTTGCGGATTGGGCTTTGCAGGTCTACACGCGACTCTGAGATTGCAAATGTTTCTTGGGCTGCTTGCAGCATGGCTCTTCGCTGTCAGGCGGTATTCGATCCCCCGCTTGAGAATTGTTCCGTTTTTTTTCTGTCTCGGAGTGTCGGTTGTTGCGTATCTTCCGATTGTTTCGGCTAAGAATCCGGCTCTTGATTGGGGTAATCCGGCCGACCTTGTAAGCCTTTGGGACCACGTGATGGCTGTCCGTATCCGAGAAGCTTTTTCGGATCAAATGTTTTCTTTCGATAAACGGATGGTTATCCACAATCTTAACATTTTTACTTCTCAGCTCTGGGATGCGCTTTTGGGAACCGGCCCGGTTCTTGCGGTTGCAGGTGTCTTTGTGTTGATTTCGGGAGGTTGGGGGAGAAGGAAGGAAGTTCGAGGTGTGGCCCTTGTCGCCCTTCTTATCTGGATCGGAGCGACCGATTTCATTTATTCCTTTTGGATAAACCCGATGGGAAATGTGGATTTGCAGAACGGGTTCGCCTGTATCGCCGTCTTGTCTATTCTTTGCGGAATAGGCACGGCCGGAGTAGCCCAATTTGTCTCGCGCGGAAATTACAAGATGTCCATATCCGTTGCTTGCGTGCTTGTCTGTCTCACATTGGCCCCGGCAACAATGGCGTCTTGGAACGACAAGACACGGGGGGCCGACGAAGGGGCTTATTTGTGGTCTGCAGGTGCTTTGAAAATGGCACAGCCTGGAAGTCTTATGCTGGTAGTATCGGATGACTTGGCAGCAGGGGTGACTTGTAAGCAGATAGTCGATGGAGCGAGGCCTGATGTGGCTTTGGTTGTCAGGCAACACGCATGGGATCTTCACCATTTGAAAAATGCTGTTCATCCGGGAGTTCATGGACCTCCGGATTTTTTTGCCGATCTTGAGGCTGAGAGCCTTTTATTGAGGCGTAGAAACCGCCTGGGGACCATAGCCGTTCTTGTTAGGTGGTCCTGGCCGCGAACCGGTGTTTTATGGGAACCGGGCGATGGGGTCGACCGCCCGGCGGCTCCACCATTGCTTCCCGGTGGGCCCCTGTTTGTTGGATCGAATGCTTCTCCTAAGATCGATGTTTTGATGAGGGCGGCGGATCAAGGAAAGAAGATTTTGAACGAGTTTTCAGGAGAGATGAGTCGCAGGGTGCTGAATCGCCATCTGGATGCTTGCGGCCGATTTGCATATGAACAGGCGACTGAATTGATTGACCGGGATCCAAGAGAGGCGGGAAAATGGTTGTCAGGGGCGGTGTTTTTATACAAAAAAGCGATCGAAGATGTTCCAAACCCCCACGTGCCTTCTTTTTTGAACATGGGGGCGGCGCTGGCTCTTCAGGCGGAGGTTGTTCAAGAAGATGTTAAAAGGGCGCGAGATCTTCTTTACATGGCGATCCGCCTGACTAGGTCGTATGCAAAGATGCGCCCTCTAAACGACGCAGCCGCGGTCAATGAAGCCCGATATTGGATCAAGATATCGGAATTTGATCAACGAGAAATCATATTGCGCACAAAGTTGGAGCGAGCAAGGTCTTTGCTGTTGGGAGCCGAGGACCGCGGATACCGGAAAGGTTCGTCCGCGTTTTTGCTGGGCGTTGTTTACGCCCGGCTGGGAAAGGGGCGGGAAGCGGAAAGGTGGTTCCAAAAGGCGGTAGACAGAGACCCCGGAAACGAGACGGCAAAAATCTATCTCAAGAGAATTCAAGAATCCGGAGAATCCTTCTCCAGGCCGGGAACTACGAATGACACCTTGGAGTAGAGGCTTCTTCCGGAACTGTTTCTCATTGTTGAAACCAGTATCCTGGACAGGTCCAAAAAGCGCACATCACCCGTCAAAAAAATCTCCACCGTGTCCATTTCTCTTTTCTTTCTGCGGTTTTTTTCAAGTTGTTCCCGTAAGCCAGCCAGGTCCCCCATTTGCGAGATGAAAGGGGTTTCAAAAAGAAACCCATCCCCTGCAGTCAGGTACATCTCGTCGGAGTCCAGAAAAAGAGCGACCTCCTTTGAGAGTTTTTTGTTTCTTCGGAAAGTTTTTGGATCCACTGTTCTGATTTGCAGCGTAAGTCCACCGATCCCTTTGCGATCATGTCGAAAAAACAGGCGGATTTCCTCCAGTCCCATTTTGGCAAGGCTTGCCAATATTTGGTTTAATCGGGAACCTTTGACATCGCCGTCGAGATATAGTCCTATGGGTTTCCACTCGGTGCTTTCAGATAAATCGACCCACGATCCACGAGCGCTTTTTACCGCGGAAGGTAAATAAACGCCGAGAGGTTCCGGAACCAAACGCCCTGGAAAGCGATAGCCTTCACGATCTCCCAATACCACGGTTTCACCCTTTTCCACGGTCAGCAACGGCAAGACACCGACAAAAACCCGTCTTTCATCAGCGACTATGCACAATGGAGTCAATATGTTTTCAACGGCGATCGCGGAATAGGGCAGGTTGATGTGTCCTGTTTCCCCGGGCGATAATTCGGGGTATGGTATGGGAAACCCTATACGCTCCCATTTTTCGATGGACTGTTTGATTTCGCCCTTCAGCAGAGCAGAAAGCGGATGGTCGTCTATTTGAAGGAGGCGCTTGAAGTTCTCGTTGATAAATCTGATATTTCTGGCGATTCTCATTCCGCTTGATGACAAATACAGAGTTTGCTCGCGGCGGCTGAATCCAAGATGCTCAAGTGGGCAATGAGCGGCAATCAGTCGTTGCCTCAGCTCCGGTGGGGCTTGAATCAAGCGTTTTCTCATTTCTTTACAGGCCGGGATACACTGTTCGGAAGCCGGAGACGAATCTTCGGCTGAAACATCCGGACATTCGAACCCTAGAGTTTTTGTCAGAAGCTCGGATCGCCGAGACCATGGCGTTTCCGCCAGAATGTCGGCCATGTGAATGGCTGCGCCGGCCACGATCAACCTGGCTTCTGTTTCGACAGGCTGTCCTTTTTCGGACAGCTCGCGAATTTTTTTCAGGAATGGAACTCCCCATTGGGCGGACTTGTCCCGCTGCAGTCTTATAAGTTGAATTGCCTGCCTGGCCGGCCAATCGTAACGGCCCCCCGGATCCAAATGTCTTACCTTTTCCAATCTGGATTCAATGACATGCAAGATCTCCAGCCCAACTGCGGACAGGTCCTGCACATCAGAACAACTCGATCCAAGTTGGGCGGCAAGTTTGCAAAACATGGTTTCATCCTGGACAAAAGCGGTCCAAAGATACCAGTTAAGCGCTGTTCGTGCGCAAATCCATTGTGCCCTGGCCGCTTTGTGTTCTCCCAAATCCTTTACAAGGGCGCAGATTTTTTCCAAATCTTGCGGTGTTGAACCGTCAAAGTCATAGGTGTTCAGGCTCCTTTCCAGCCTGGACAAGTTTTTTTGCGGGTTGTCTCTTCTGCAGCCGGGGGAAAAGGGAGCCGCAAAGAGGATCATCGCTGAAATGCACAAAAAACGTGATATTTCGTCTGTTCGGTTCATGATTGGTAACATTGAATCATCAAAACTACGGCTTTTTCCAGAAGGAAGAATCCCAACACGCAAAAAACCGTTCGTCAAGACGGCGAGACAAAAAAAGAGCGCTTGAACCCTAAGCCGTTTTCAGGGAAGATAACAAATCACGGAAACCTCTTTTCCAGGAAAGATGAGGCATGAAGAGGGACGACCTCACGAAAGAACTCATTTGCGGAAAATATCGTGTCCTTGAGTTGCTGGACATGGATCTTTACGGGGTGTTTTACGAGGCGGAAAATGAATTCACCGGCCGAAAAGTGGTGTTGCGCCTGATAGAAAACAAAACTCCTGAAGACGCCGAAAAGATAAAGGAGATTGCAGAAAAGGTTCGCTCTCTGGTGACCAGTAGGTGCGATCATCTGGTGCAGGTTCTGGACATGGAATTGCCGCAGGATGAAAAAGAACCTTTGGTAATCGTGATGGAAAGCAACTTTGGCGAAAAGTTCATCGACAAGGTTTCCGAAGGAACGCCTTTTGAGGCATCCCAGGCGGTTAGAATTTCCATGGATGTCTTGGTTGCAGTTTCAGCTGCTCATTCCAAGGCAGTCATTCCCTTGTCGCCGGCGGAAGAGGATGTTTATTTGATGCAATGGGCGGGGAGGAGAAGATTCGCAAAAATACTGGCCCCGAGAGCCGCACCATCCGACCACGAGGCGGGGATAGGGCAAGACATCGGCTTTGCCGGAGTGATTCTTTGGAGGGGGCTTACCGGGGCTCATCCTGATGCGTGTCCGGATGACAAGGAAGGAGCCTTGAAGCTTTTAGATGCGCTGGCCGATGTTGAAGAAGAATTTTTTCCGGAACTGCCGGCACTGGCGGACATTTGTGTTAAAGCATTGCATCGGGGGTATGAATCCCCCGACCAAATGCTTGAAGATCTTGAAGACACCGGACTTTCCCCTGCATCCGAAGGAGAAGCGAGCGTTTCTTTTGAATCCCTGCCGCAAGCCGCTTTTTCCAGACCTGATGAACTGCCTGATACCCAACCTACGGTTGTAGACAGGAAGCAGGCGCACTACGAGGAATATTTTCCGGATAAATCGGAACCGGCACCTATAGCAGCAACGTCCCGCAGGAGCATGGGTGTCGTCATTGGAGCTCTTTTCGCCGGGGTTCTGCTTGGATCCGCTTTGACCTTCTTGTTACAAAGCTTTTTTCCTGGGAGTACGCCCGGCAGCCGACGTGCTGAAAAGACGGAACGGGATGAAGAAAAAGAGGAAGTTGAAAAAACCGCGGTTTTTGGCGACCGGCCTCCTTTGAAATTCGGAATAGCATACTATTCAAAACTCCCGGATTTCAAAGAGCAAATGCAGAAACTCTCGGGCTATTTGGAAAAGCGTTTGAAGAGGCCGATTCATTTGACCTCCCTTGACCATTTTGAAGCGGGTAAGCGTCTTGAGGACGGGAGTTTGGATTTAGGGGTTTTTTCTCCGCTTCTCTACGTGTTGACCAAGAAGGAGTATCCGGACATCAGTCTCCTGGTTACACATTTGGCGTTTGGATCGACTACTTATGAAGGTTACATAGTGGTGAGCGATACGAGTCCGGTAAGGTCTATTCATGACCTGCGCGGTGAAACGATTTGCTTTGTTTCAAAAACTTCCGGTTCGGGTTATCTTTTTCCAAAAGATCTGATGATCAGAGAGGGATTAGATCCTGACAAGGATTTTTCGTCCATGATTTTTACCCAGTCTCACAGAAAATCCATTGATTACGTGTTGTCGGGCAAGTGCGCTGCTGCAGCGGTGGCTTCGATAGCCTATTTAGACGCAGTGGTCAAAGGGGCGGGAGCAGTGAGAATACTTCCGGCTGTAACCGATCTGATTCCCGGAGACGCGTATTGTGTTAGCCCGAAGCTAGACCAGTCCACGGTAAAACAACTGGAACGCGCCCTTTTGACTTTTGATCCTGTGCGTGATTTGAACATGAAATACTTGGGAAGACTTCACAGGATAACCGGATTCGACAGAGTGAGGGACGATCATTATGATTCGATAAGAAGGGTTCTCGAGTCCGTAAAATATCGGTCTCGGCAAAAGATCTTGCCGGAGTCCGACAGTGATGGGTGAGCGGGATGGATCATCGTACGAATGGGTAGGTTCTTTTTGAGTCCTTGGATGTCGGATTATTCCAGCTTGTCTTGGCCGTATCTCCGTTCCACTTCCACGTAATAATCAATTATTCTACGGACGTATTCTCGTTTTCGCAGATATGAATCCGGATAGAAGCTTCTTTTGAACCCGTAGATAATGCTGTTTCTGAGTTCCTTGCGGGTTACACCCAGATGTTTGATTGCTTTTTTAAGTTCCCCGGTCACCGTTGTCCTGGAAATCGTGCGGTTATCAGTGCAAAAGGTGGTGGACAATCTGGCATCCGCCATGTCGCGGTATTTGTGCTTTGAAAGATCTTCAAGCTCCGGATGGGTCTGAAGATTTGATGTAAGACAGATTTCCAGTGTTATGCGTCTATCTGCTATGAATTGGGCAAGATCTTCAACGTAGGCTTGGTGGTCGGTTATGTCGGGAGACTTTATCATATCGGCATCGAAAAGGTGGGTGCCGTGACCGATTCGATCCGCATATAGATCGGTGATGGCCTGAAAGATGCTTTCAGGACCATAAGCCTCCCCGGCGTGGACTGTCTTTTTTAGAAAGTGTTTGTGCGCATAAGCAAAAGCAGCCTGGTGATCAACAGCGGGATACCCTTCTTCCTGACCAGCTAAATCTATTCCCACGATCGGCATCTTGTATTTGTTCCGGATAAATACGGCGGCTCTCGAAAGCTCCATTGAAGCCATGCCGTATACCCATCTAGGGTCCGCGTGTTTGTGCACTCTCAAAATTTGGTTGTAATATTCAGAGGCATTTTTGCCGAACATTCTCAACGCGCATACGATTATTCCATACGCAAAGGGAGGTTCTCTTCCCTCGGACACGGAGTCCTTGGAGTTGAACTCATCCCTGGCTTTTGCAAGTCCCCTGTTGACTGCGCGCAAAACGTTAGCAAGGCTGAGGTGATGATGAACGTGAAGCTGAGGTGCAAAACGGACTTCAATGTACCTTACACCCTCGTTTTGGGCGTCGATCGCAAGTTCGTAAGCAACCCGCATCAAGGAGACTTCGCTTTGCAAAACCGCTGTGCAATACGAAAAACCTTTCAAATAATCCGGCAAACCCTCATAGCTCTCCTTAAATAGCGATTCCCGCAAGCCGGCCTCAGTGTCGGCCGGCAGTTCAACTCCGTATTGGCCGGCCAGTTCCACCAGCGTGGATATCCTGATTGAACCGTCCAGGTGCAGGTGGAGATCGGTTTTAGGAACTTCTTGTAAGAACTCATCGGGTACCAAGAGTCACCTCTTTTGAATCAAAAGCGTTTTTTCAAAGGCGTCAGCCCTTCTTGCCGGACGAGCCGGATTGTCGAGCCGTTTACTTCCAGATCAAGGGTGTTTTTTTCGTTTCCCAGCTTGAAGACGGTTTCTGTTTCGTCAAACGACCTGTTTTCGCATGGGCTTTTCCTGGGATTTGCAGAACTGAACCGCACTTGTGCCGTGTCCACGTCCAACACTCCCTCGAAACCCCATTTTATGTATCTGCCCATGTTCAGGCGGCCGTTGCATTGATATGGCTTTTCATCGCTAGAAGATCTTGCATCGCGAGCAAGCCGCACTCCCCGAATTTTTTCACCGGCTTGGTGAATGTGCCAGGTTTCAACCGAAATAACAGGATCACCGTCGGGAAGAGTGGTGCGGATTTCTTGCACCCATACACCTGTCAAGTCGCGTCTCTCCAGTGATTGTTTTGTGCTCCCCCAATTAAGGACCAATTGATTTTTTGCAAGGCGACCCTGGTATTTATCAAGGTTTCTCTGCCCTTGTTCGCATGGGCCGGGTTTAATCCGAACGGCTTTTTCGCGAAACGAAACTATTCCGTTCCTCAGAATTCCTTCCACCTTAAATTCGGCTTCAAGATCATATCTCCGTTCGTTGTTGCATTCAAAAGGCTTGCCGTCTCTCGAAATCACCGTAACTTTTCTCCAATAGGAGCCGGTTACCTTGTTGTCGCCTGCCTTTCTTAGGATCCAAGTTTCTCTTTCGACCCTGAAATCTTCGTTTTCGGTAATCATTTCAAGGCGCCAATCCCAAATGCCTGCAAGAGATGGTGCACCTGATTTCCGTAGCGCGCCCTCCGGTGAATGCACGTTTTTTGTTTTCGTGCAACCCATTGACATCATGAGTAAAAAGCCACATATGAAAAATTTTGTCATAATGTTTTGGTCCCTGATGGACATCATTCTCCTCGAGCCCTGCGAACCATGATGGATTCGTGTACGCTTTCAGAAGTTAATTCTGAGTCTATTCTAAGTCTATCCGGTTTTCAGAAAAAAGAAAGGAACCCTCTCTTTCATGAGTTGGCGTGGTTCGGAAAAAAACTCAAAGTTCGTCTTCAGCGGATGTGGCCCGGCTTTTGGGTTTGCCGTAATTTGCTATGAACCAGGTTGCTTTTTTATGCCAGGAACTGGATGGGGGAACCATTCTTAAAACTTGGCGCCAGTAATTTCTTGCCCCGTTAAGATTGGAGTCCCTTATCACGTAGCCCTTGTTGAAAGTCTCTTTGGCTTTGCCTTCAAGCTGGTCCATTATGCGGCGAACCACTGCGGAGTCTCCGCCATATTGTTGGGCGGTTCTGGCTGCTGTGTATGCCTGAGCGTATTGTCCTCTCGAAAATGAGCTTCCCGCTGCAGCCTGGGATGTTTTCGCCAGTTGTCCCTTGATATACGAGGCATGTACTCCTTTTGACACTGATTGATCCAGTTTTAATGCTGTTCTGTATGCATTCATTGCGGCAGCGGGGTTGCTCATTCTGGTGGAATCGCCCTTGGCTATGAGAGCGCCGACTCGCCGTGTTTGTTCAGCTCTGTTTTGCAAGGCTTTCGCCCTTCGGCCGTCTCCGCTTTCCGCCATGCGATTGAGTTCTGCCGCGGCTGCGCTCCAATTGCGCGCCCTGTAAAAAGCCATGAACTTCTTCTCTGATCCCGCAACGAATCCACGGCTTGGCCCGGGGCTGCGTGTCGCAGGCTTCGTGGTTGTTGTGGGGGAAGATTTAGTCGAAGGACGGCGTTGAACGGCAGTCACCTTTTCCGCGACTTCCACTTCTTCTTCACCGGCTACCTTTGTATCCTCCGCGATTTCTTCTGTTGTTTCTTCTGTTATTTCCTCTGTTGTTTCTTCGGCCGGTTTGTCTTCTTCGAGTGGAGGTGGCTCAGGACCGAACCCCAATGCATGGCGCATGACAAGGGCAGGACGGTATTCGGGGGCCTCTTCCAAGGCTTCTTTGACCTTTTCTATCGCCTGGTCCCTGGTTTTTCGATCATCTTTGAGTTCTTCGGCTTCACTCAGAAGGTCGTCGGCACGTTTTTCGGCAATTGTTCTCAAAATTTTCCGTGATTTGACAAAATAAGCTTGAGCTTCATTTGGAACGAGTTCCGCCAGAACTTTTGCGGTTTCAAAATTTTCCGCGTCCAGGGCTTTTTTGGCTCTTTCGTAATCATCTCTTGCTTTTTGATTCAGCCGGATTTCTTTTAGCCTACTTTTGATAAAAGCGTTGTCAGGTTCAATGTCGGCAAGTTCTACATACAGTTTTTCGGCTTCATCCCAGCGGTTCTCTTTTACAAGGTCTTTGCCTTTTTCGTACAATTCTTCAAGGGTAGGACCCTGAGTTTGGACTACCTTGGGTTCTTTTCGTTGGGGGGTTTTCAGTTTGCCGATCATGGCCATAACCATCAAGGCAGTCAGCAGGCCGATGGATGTCAGAATAATGATTTTTTTCGGTGTAGTGTCGGTCAGACGACCGAGCAATCCGAAAAAACCACCTTTCTTCTGTTTGCGCGGCATGACCGAACCGGTTGGTGGACTGACCTCCGGGTAGGGATACATGGATGCCGGTCCCGGATCAACCTGCATGGTCGGTGCCATTCCTTCCAGTGATCCGCTGGGAACCATGTTATCCGGAACCCCTGGAACATTCGCAGCGTTGTACGGCATTTCTTTTGCGACTTGATGCGCAGGTGCAGGTGGAGCCGCTGTTTGTCTCGCAGGAGTCGGCGCTGAATCTTCCATTGGATACATCAAGCCGGCGGCTTCAGGGCAGACGAATTTCATTTTGGTCTTTCCCATGTCGATTATGTCGCCGTCGGCAAGTTCATGTGTTGTGATCCGGACACCGTTCACCTTGGTGCCGTTTCCGCTGCCCTGATCAACCAGCCTGAACCGGTTGTTTTCTAAAACCACGGCCATGTGTTGCCTGCTTACCGCGAGATCGGCCAGTACAAAATCACATTGCGCGCCCCGTCCTATCATGGCTTGTTTTGCCGTCAGTTCATAAACCCGGCCTTCATCATTACCAGAGATTACGTCCAGTTTGGCAGCGGGTATTTGCATGGCCTGGGATTCAACAACATTTTGGGAGGGTCTTTGCGGAACACGCTGTTGATGTCCGGGATCGGGGTATCCTTGCGGTTGTTGATCATTCGATTGCATTCCCCGAATAGTGGGTTGCCGCATCCCTTGTGCGTTTTGCTGCGCGGGCGCGGGTCTCTGTGCGGGCGCGGGCCTCTGTGCGGGCGCAGGTCTCGGCGCGGGCGCAGGCCTCGGCGCAGGCCTCTGTGCGGGCGCAGGTCTGGGCGCGGGCGCAGGTCTGGGCGCGGGCGCAGGTCTGGGCGCGGGCGCAGGTCTCGGCGCGGGCGCAGGTCTCGGCGCGGG
>SLPX01000214.1 GCA_007131745.1 Myxococcales bacterium | reverse complement strand
CGGTTGCGTGCCCGAATGCGGAGAACGGGAGTGCGGCCGGGATCCGGTGTGCGGGGTGTCCTGCGGCGAGTGTGATGACGGCTACATTTGCAACACCGCGGGCGAATGCATTGATGAAAACTGCGTGCCCGAATGCGGAGAACGGGAGTGCGGCCGGGATCCGGTGTGCGGGGTGTCCTGCGGCGAGTGTGATGACGGCTACATTTGCAACACCGCGGGCGAATGCATAGACGAACAGGATTTCGGAGGGTTTTGCCTGGAAAGTTTTGGTGCTGAAAAGGATGCGCTGATTTACCGCAGTTTCGGCGATGAACTGGAGCAACCCGGGGATTGGTGGGAATACGTTTCCGAAAAAAGCGCGTCCATAGGTTTTTCCACCAACCTGCCCGCGGTTTCGTATATCGAATACGGGGAAACGCCCGAATACGGAACCATCTCTTCGTCCACGGATCGTTTCTATTACCGGCATCTCCACACACTCAGGAACCTGGAACCCGGAACAATGATTCACTACCGGGTTGTCTTGACGGATGAACGGGGAAACACCTTGTCAAGCGAGGGAAGAACCCTCACACCGGAAATGGTGACCGCCGCGGTCAGGATTCCTGATGACATGGACCACAACCCGCCTTTTGTGTTGGATTCGGAAGGCGTTTATGTCGTGACCGAAGACATCACGACCGGAGGGAAAGCTTTTGAAATAGACGCTCCGAACGTGGTCTTGGACCTGGGCGGAAACAACATCACGTATAACGATGAATTTCAGGATATCGACGGCGATTGGCCCCACTACGTGGAAAACGCTGCGTATGGTGTAAGGGCCATGGATTACAGGGACAATATCAGGATATTCAACGGTCATATCAGGCAAGGCGCAGGAGGCAACCACGCCCACCCCAGCGCGTCCATCGGATTCAATCCCATTTACGTGAGAAGCGGCGCGGGATTCGAAGTCGCTGGAGTCGTTATAGAGTACCACGGCGGCCAGATGATCGGGTTGTACATGCATTGGGGCTCATCGGACGCTAATATTCATAACAACGTCTTTATAGACAACGGCCGCGAGATCCTGGACAGGCACGGCGCGGGATCCAGGACCTTGATATTCGGCGGTCAAGACGTCCCCCTGGAATCACGCGTCTACGACAACCTGGTAAAAAGAACCAGGCAGAGCGGACTCAGCGGCGGCCGGGTTTACGGAAACGAGATCTACGTGGACAGCTATTCCACCAACTCTTTCGGAATCGGCGGCGGAACCGGCCTGATCGTTCACAGCAACAAGATATTCGGAACCGGGTACCACATGGTCGGCATAGGGTGGGGTTCGGACAACCATTTTTTTGACAACTTCATCCATTTGCACGGTGGGGGACCGGACTGGAGATACGATGAATACGGAAACCAGGAATCCTTGAACGGCATGAGGCTCACCCAGTATTCCGGTAGTCACAGGGAATACTTTGACAACCACTATCACGACAACCTGATACTGATTACTGGAGGAAAATGTAACGGCGATGATTGCACCCAAGGCAGGGGCATTCAACATTCCAGCGATGCCAACGTGAGAAACAACGTGATCGAAGGAAACATTATCAAGGTCGAAGTAAACCCGGAGATCACACAGGTAGCAGCGATCGTCACACAGGGACTCAGGGACCGGTGCGGCACCGAGCACCCGGTGCACTGGATCGAAAACACCTTGATTTCCAACGTGGTCAACGTTCGTTTCGGAGATTACTACGCGGCCGGCTGCAACCATCATTTTGTCGCAAACGAGTTCATCAAAATCGGGGACAGGGAGGATTATCGAACCTTCAGGTTCGACGCTAACTGGGGAATCATGGCTCACTATGTGTTCGACGGTGTTTTCACAGACGACGCGGATATCGAGAGCATTCATTTTACACACCCGGACCAAGAGCTGAACGTGGGATGGACCTTGACCGTGGAAGTCCTGCAGGGCGGCGTTCCGGCAGAGGGTGCGGAAGTTTGTCTGACGGATGTTCACGGAACCGAATTCGACTGCGGTCTCACCGATTCACTGGGATTGTTTTCCACCCTTGTGGTCGAATACATACACAGGTCCGGAGGAAAAGAATACCTGACGCCGACCGAAGTAGAGGTCTCTAATAATGGTTCTTCGTCCAGCGAGGTCGTCACGGTTGATCACCCACAAACCATCACGGTGATACTTGATTGAAAGGCAACAATCAACACCCTCACCTTGCGTAAAGCCAACGACCGGACTCGAACCGGTGACCTGCTGATTACGAATCAGCTGCTCTACCAACTGAGCTACGTTGGCGAAAAACGAACAGCCGACTAACACAGGGGGTCAAGACTGTCAAGACGCTCCTATTTTATCATTCCAGTTCACATGCTTGCCATTCTGTAATATTGCTTGCATGTTCAGGCGCTTGAAATAACATGGATATTGAGTTCTGTGTTGTTGTGTCCGTGATTCACATGGGAGATTCTCTTATCGATGAGGTGTGGTTTTGGCCGAAAGAAAAAATCCGAATATTCATGTGAAAGCGACCGGCAGAGGTTGGTCGGCAACGATTAACGCTTTTATGAGGGTCTTGAGTTTGACTCGAACTTCGACGTTGACCTTATTGACGGTTTTTGTTGTGTTTGCTGCTTTGACCACATCCGGATGCAAGAGCAGCTCTGAAAACGGGGAAAACAACACAAATAACGAGTATGGCTGCCCCGAGGGCCATCGAGTCGAAGGTCCGGCCTGCGTGCCCGTTTTTGATGGCCCTGAAGACTGTCGCGGCCCGAAAGAGATGGAGGCGTTGGGAGGAGGATGTCGGCCGGTGGGGGTGCTGCAGTGCGCTCAAGGTTTTGCAAGCGGAGAAGACGGCGGTTGTGAGCCAATCCTGCCCGACCACGAATGTCCGCCCGGCACGATGGAGGTGATCGGCGAGACCGAGTGCCGGCCGGTTGGGGTGATCCAGTGTGCGGAGGGTTTTGTTTCCGACGGCGAGGGTGGGTGCAACGCTATATTGCCACCCGGCCCGGACCCCTGTCCGCCCGGGAGCATAGAGCGGATCGGGTATGATACCTGTCAACCGCTGGGCGACTGCGGGCCTGATCCTGAACAGGGCGGGAGTCCATGGGGAAACATCCAGGCGGACGACAAGACCTTTTTCGTGGATGCAGCTAGCAATGCTCTGGAACCCGACGGAAGCCAGGATGCCCCATTCAAGACCGTTGGAGCGGCTTTGGCTGAGGTAGAAAACGGCGGACAGGTTGCGATAGCCGCGGGGGATTACGAGGAACGGTTGATACTGAGCAAGCCTGTGCGGTTGATTGGGAGGTGCTCAGAAAAAGTGACTTTGCGTGGGGTGATGCGGTTCGGGGTGGCGGAACCTGCTTTGAGAATCGGCGCGGGTGGTTCGGGCTCCGAGGTCCGGTCCGTAACATTGACCGGTCCGGGAGATGGTTTGTTCTTGGATGGAGTGGTGGACGTGATTGTCGAAGAAGTGGAGGTGCAAAGTACCGGGTACTATGGAGTTTTGGCGATGGGCGGCGCTGATGCGGTTATCCGGCGGGTGAAAGTAACGGGATGCGACACTGTTGGCATCTTGTCCGCTGATGGGGTGATGTACGTGGAGGAGAGCGTTGTACAGAACACGGTTTCGGAAGTCGGTACGGGTAACTTCGGTCGAGGGATCAGTGTCCAGTGCACCCATCTGGAAACGTGCGGAAGCTTATACGTGATGAGAAGCCTGATCGCAGGCAACAGGGATGCAGGCATTTCCGTCTTTGGAGTTGATGCAACAGTGATCTCATCGGTTGTAAGAGATACGTTGTCCATGGAGAGCACCCTGTCTAACGGCAGCGGGATCAACGCGGAGTGCCACCCGGAAATGGGAGAGTGCGGAAGCTTGCATGTGGAGGAGAGCCTGATAGCGGGCAACAGAGCTGTGGGCATCTCTGTCTTTGGAGTTGACGCTACGGTGGTATCGACAGTTGTGCGCGACACTCTTCCACAAGATACCGACCGGACGGGAGGTATTGGAATCAGCGCTCAGTGCCACCACGAATTTGGAGTCTGCGGCAACTTGCTCTTGGAGAGCAGCCTTGTGGCCCAAAACAGGGATGTGGGCGTTTTTGCAGCTGGTGTTGATACCACAGTGGTTTCTTCGGTTGTTCGTGACACTCGTCCACAAGAAAGCAACCTGGAATTCGGCAGGGGAATCAGCGCCCAATGCTACCCGTACGGGGAAGTTTGTGGGACATTGCACGTGGAAGGGAGTCTGGTTGCCGGCAACAGGGATGTGGGGATTTTCGCGGCGGACGTAGATGCGACGGTAGTCTCCACGGTTGTGAGAGACACGCTTCCGCAAGACAGTAACCTGGATGGGGGTATGGGGATCCAGGCCAGGTGCCATTCGGATTCGGAAAAGTGCGGGAGCTTGCATGTGGCGGAGAGCCTGTTATCCGGCAACAGGGATGCGTCCATCGGCATCGTCGGCGTCCATGCTAAATTGTTCTCCTCTGTCGTGAGGGATACAGTTCCAAGGGAAAGCGACGGGAAAGGCGGCTGGGGAATTAACGCACACTGTCACTCTGATTTGGGAGTTTGCGGAAGTTTGCTCGTGGAGAGTAGTCTGGTTGCTGATAACATGGATGTCGGCATCTTCGCCTGGGGAGTTGACATGATGTTAATCTCAACGATCGTGCGTGACACGCTTTCGCTGGATAGCGATGAGACAGGCGGCAAGGGGATCAACGCCGGCTGCTATTGGGACTTGGGAGTTTGCGGGAATTTGCTCGTGGAGAGCAGCTTGGTTGTCGGCAACAGGGAAACGGGTATCTTTTCCGCTGGTTTTGATACTGCGGTGGTTTCGTCGGTTGTTCGGGATACGCTTTCGCGGGAGAGCGACGGGAAAATCGGTAGGGGTATCAACTCTCAATGTTACCCGAACCTGGGAGTCTGTGGAAGCTTGTGGGTAGAGGACAGCCTGGTGGCAGGCAACAGGGAAAAGGGTATCTTTTCCGCTGGTGTTGATACCACGGTGGTTTCATCGGTTGTTCAGGATACGCATGGGCGGGATAGCGATCTTACAGGCGGTGTGGGGATCGGTGCCATATGTTGCCCTGATCTGGGAGTCTGCCGAAGTTTCCGGGTGGAGGAGAGCCTGGTGGACGGCAACAAGGCGCTGGGAATGCTTTTCGCGGGTGTCCATGCCACCATAATCTCGTCGGTCGTGCGTGATACGCTCTCGCAGGAAAGCGATGGGTCATTCGGCAGGGGAATCAATGCTCAGTGCGATGAGAGCTTGGAAGTTTGCGGGAGCTTGATGATGGAAAACAGCATGGTAGTCGGCAGCGAGGACACGGGAATCTTCATAGCAGGCGCTGCCGCCAACCTGCAAAGAGTGGCTGTAATCAACACCCAGACCAACACCGGCGGCCCATGGGAAGGAGAGTTCGGTCAGGGAATTTGGGCGCTTTGCGACCTGAGAATCATCGGTGCGGCCTGTTCAACGCTCTCAATGAATTCCTGCCTGGTGAGGTCAAGCCGTTCGGCCGGAGTGGCGGTGGAGGGAGTCTCGGGTTTTATGGCCGACAGCTTGGTCGATACGGTGCTCGCTCAACCAAGGGATAACTTGTATGGCTATGGGATCCAGATAAGTGCACGGTCCGGCGGCTCAATGCCGACCTTCCATGTGCGAGGCAGTGAGATCCGGGACGCCAGGCTGGCCGGCGTTTTCTATTATCGCTCCGCTGGAAACCTTAGTGGGTCGGTAATCAGCGGCGGGGAGTACAGCGTGGTCATGAACGAGAATTCTTCGCCTACTATCAGCAAAGATAATGAGCTTACGGGCAGCGTTTCCGATGAACCTACCTGGGTGAACATGTATCCTTCACCAGCGCCGACGCCCGCGGAGCCTGGATTGTAGCTGGAGGAATAGAGCAGACTTTGTCGACCGGGTCTCTTATGTCGCTATGCAAACAGAGGGGGATACTCATCTCTGGACCCGGTGGTTGTTTGATACTATCATAACAAACCATGAAAGTGTGTCCGGAGTGCAAGACCAAATACACCAGGGTCCAGGATTTCTGCCCAAAAGACGGTGCTCACCTCGTGGAGGAACAATACGAAAAGGGGAAGACTCGGCAACTCTACGATCCGAATATCGGGACGGTGCTGGACGGAAAATACCGGATCCTGACCCGGATCGGAGAAGGTTCATCCGCGGTGGTGTACGCGGCTTTGCATCTTATGCTGAACCGCCGCACCGCTATAAAGACGTTGCGGGATGAATTTATCCGTGACGAAACTTTGACTTCCCGCTTTATAGAAAGAGCGCATGTGGCTTCCAAACTTTCTCATCCCAACATCGTGTCCGTGCTGGATTCAGGAACGATGGAAAATGGAGTGCCGTATCTGGTCATGGAGTATCTCGAAGGTCTTCCGTTGAGTGAGGTTTCAGCTCGGCAATCTCCCATGGCGGCTGGAAAAGCGGCTCACATAACGGCACAAGTATGCAGAGCGGTGGCCGCGGCGCACAGGCTAAATATTCTTCACCTGAACATCAAACCCGACAATGTTTTTCTGATCAAAGGTGAAGATGGAAGAGAAACGGTAAAGGTGGTGGATTTCGCGAATACCGAACCGCATGACGGCAGCCGCACATCACTTACCAAGACGGGACTGATTTCCGGAACACCCGAATACATGACGCCTGAACAAGCCGAGGGTAAACCGGCAACAGAGCGATCCGACATATATTCGGTAGGGATCGTTTTGTACGAACTCGTAGTGGGGCGCCCTCCATACAGGGACGATTCTCTCATGGGAACCCTGGGAAAGCACTTGTTTGAACCTTTGCCCGATCCCCGCTCTTTTGTCCCCGGACTGGATCAAGGTCTGACGGAGATTCTTCAAAAGGCATTAGCCAAGAACCCTCAGGAGCGGTTTGTCTCAATGGATGATTTTGGAGCGGCGTTGTTGCAATTCGAGCTTCATGGAACATACAAGGAATCGAAAAATCTTTCGCCGATTCCCGATCCTCCGGAAGATACCTATGCACCCAAGCAGGTGAAACGAAAGAGACGGGCCAGGCAGGTTCTTCGGATTCGCTTTGATGAAGAAGAAGGGTTTGCCAAGTTGCCGGAAAAAGAAACATCTCCGACTCCCGAGAAAACATCGCACAAACCGAGAAAAACCCCTGACCCGTCCGATTCAGCGGTCCACCAGGATAGAGTTGGGACAATGCATCAGGATAGTGTAGGGACAAGAAAGACCGTATCGCCTCGGGATTTCTACCGGTTGCAAAAAGTGGTATGGAGCACCGCTGCACTGTTGTTGGGTTTGCTTGCTGGAATCTTGCTGCTGAGATTCGGTTTTTTTCAGTCGGCTGAGTCCGGAGAATCCGTCCATGCAGCCGATGTTGATCCCGAGAAAACCAGCGCGGATAAAAACTCGGTTGAACGTAAAAGAGCCATAAGGCGCCGAGCTCAACCTCTTTTTCCGGAAGAAACGGAAGAATTGTCGGAAAACGAAGGGGCGGAATTCGTCGCTAACAGCAACCCGGAGGGAGCGCATGTCTTTGTGAACGGGAGATTTATCGGCACCACTCCGATTGTGCGAAGGTTCATTATGAAAAGCGACCGCGGCGGGCAAGTGGAAATTCGTCTGCCGGGTTTTGTGACGAGGAGATTCGATGTATCTTTCGATGCGCCGGTTTTTGTAGAGGCAGAGTTGGAAGAACATGATGTTTCGCAACGTTTTGAAAAGCGGGATTTCAATACCGGGAAGAGTCCGGAACATCGAAGTATCAAGCAACAATCCGAAGAGAGTTTTTCAAATGAAAACACGGTGGATTTGAATGATTTAAAAGATCCATTTTGATGCAATTTCGCCGTAGAATCGAAGGTTTCGAGGCGGAGCAGAACAGCGAAACGAAAATGAAAAAGAAACCACCCCCAAAAGCAGAAGTATCGGAAAAGAAAACGGTGCTCGGACATACCGGCGGTTCGGGATTTAAAACCGCAGAAATCCCGGCAGGCGAAAAACGGCCGGGAGAATCCGAACCAAAATCCAAGTCCACCGGCTCGACGAGTGTTGCCGAAAATAGCGGATCGGAAAACGAAAACAAGGGATCCACCCCGATAATATGGGACGATAAACCAGCGGAAGACCCTCTGCTCGACACAATACTTGCGGACCGTTACCGCATCCAGCGGCGCGTGGGCGAAGGCGGAATGGGGGTGGTTTACGAGGCGGAACACGTGGTTCTGGAAAAGCGGGTTGCACTAAAGGTTTTGAGCCCTGACTTGTCTCGGAAGAAAGAACTTGTAGAACGATTTTTCAGGGAAGCAAAGGCTGCATCGAGGATCGGCCACGAAAACATTGTTGACATAACAGACATCGATCGAACAGCAGACGGGATAGTTTTTTTCGCGATGGAGTTTTTGGATGGAATGGACCTGGGAACCCTCATTGAAAAGGAAGAATTTATTCCGTGGGAGCGGGCCAAGAACATAATCGTACAAATATGTAGGGCGCTGGGCGCAGCCCACGCAAAGGGAATCATTCACAGGGACCTTAAGCCTGAAAATATTTTTCTGATCAGACACGGTGACAGGGATGATTTCGTCAAGGTGGTTGACTTTGGCATTGCAAAATTCACAGGCGTGGATGAAGAGGGTCGGAAATTGACCAAGACGGGTATGATCTTCGGAACACCGGATTACATGTCGCCTGAGCAGGCTTCAGGAAAAAAACCCGACCACCGGATCGATGTCTATGCACTGGGAGTCATTTTGTACGAGATGATCACCGGCAAGGTGCCTTTCGAGGCGGATTCCTTTATGGGGATTCTGACCAAGCACATGTTCGAGGAACCGGATCCTCCATCTAAAAAGCGTCCGGATCTCGACATTCCGCATGATGTTGAGGAACTCATTCTTCGTGCGATGCACAAGGATCGCGATCAGCGCTTTCACTCTATGAGCGAGTTCGCTGCAGCAGCGAAGAACTGTGGACAGGGTCATGTCATGTTGGATTCGGATTCCGCGCTTTCGTCAGTCCCCGGCGAAACCAGCGATGTTGTATACCTGAATGTTCCGAAACAGGAAATAAAGGAAAGTTTTCCTCCGGAAACATCGAATTCCAAGAAAGCGGCGGACAGCACGGATGTCATCCAGGAACTCCGGGAGCCTCGGTCCAAATCCGGTCGTGTCGGCGTTTACGCCGGTCTGGCGGTGGTTGCCGCTCTTTTAGCCGTGGGGATATTTGTTCTCCTACAGATGAAACCCAGTGAGCAACCGACTGCAAGTCAAGCGACGAAAGAGCACTCCTCCGAAATAACCGGGACTGACGAGGAAGGGGATCCGGTTCACGAAAAAGAACACCATTTGGTTTCCGGTGACCCGGAGATTCCACCGGACACTGGTGTTGCGAAGAAAGCGGACAAGGAGGAAGTTCCGCCCGAAAAACGCGTCGTAAAAATCACTGTAAGAACGAGTCCCGACAAAGCCAGGGTGTATTTGGAAGACGACTTTCTCGGAGAAACACCGCTGATGGAAAGGGAAGTAGGGTTTGGAAAAAATGAACAAACGCTCATTTTGAAGAAAAAAAATCACAGGGACCTGACCTTGAGTTTCGTGCCCGACAGGGATCTGGTGATCGATAGGAGCTTGCAACGAATCCGCGGGCGTCAACCCGATACGGACAAAGACGTAAAACCGAAACAACCCGAAAAGAAAAAGAAAGGTCCAAAGGAAAAGCGAAAACCCGACCTCAGTGAGCTGAAAGACCCCTTTTAATCCCGGCGATTCATCTCTTGGCCGGTTCAACGACCAGGGATTTTTCCTGCACCCTTTTTCCGTTTGCCTTTGCAATGATCATGTCCGCGATATCCCGGGAGACATGAATATAGGTATGGGTTTCACGGACGCGTATCCTTTGGAGCGACTCTTCGTCTACGCCCGATAGGTCGGCCAGCATATCTTTCAGTGTTTTCGCCTTTATGTTGTCCCTGCGCCCCATGTTGACGTAAAGCTTTACGTCCCGCCCTTCCCCGGCCTTGCTATGCGAACCGCTATCCGAGCGTTTGCGATCATCCCCGGCCGCGCCATGCCGACCCACCCCCTCATTGCGGTCTCTCTCATTCCTTCCGGGCATACGCTTGGTGCGTGAAGATGAAGAATCATCCCTGTAGCCGCGGCTTTTATTTGTATCCAGGAATTCCTTGAGGATGTTGGCAAGAACAATCTCCCCCGTGCCGTCATGTAAAAATCTCCGAACCAAGGAGATGTGCTCGGAAGACGGAACCGAAGAGAACCTATCTTTCAATTTGCGGAAAATTCTTGACTCACGACGAGTGATCAACTCCTGCTCGGACGGCATCCTTTTCTCTTCGGGTTCAATGCCGTAGGTGAGCTTCATGTAATAGAAGTTTCCAAGATCCTGCGGTGCGATGAGCGAAACCGCGGTACCCGTCTTTCCCGCCCTGCCGGTTCGACCTGTTCTGTGTACGTATGTTTCCGAACTGTCGGGAAAAGAATAATTAAAAACGTGAGTCAAGTCCTGGATATCTATTCCACGTGCCGCAAGATCCGTGGCCACCAGGAACTGGATCTTTCCGGTTCTCATTTTTCCGAGAACTTTTTCGCGTTCCGCTTGGCTCAAATCGCTGGATATGGCCTCG
Source organism: Myxococcales bacterium (assembly GCA_007131745.1). The sequence continues at coordinate 2,787 of SLPX01000214.1, read as the reverse complement.
GCCTTGTAACCCTTTTTCTTGAGAAAACGGGATATGACATTCGTGTCGTCTCTTGTATTGCAAAAGATTATCGCGGATCCCGGCTTTTCGTTTTCCAGGATTCTGAGAAATTCCTGATGTCTCGCCGGAGCAGTGGATAAGTAGTAATAATGGGAAATTTCCTTTACCCCGATATAGTCCTCGGAAAGGGAAATCTTCTCGGGCTCACTCATGAATTTTTGAGCCAGCCTCTCCACATCCTCGTTGATAGTCGCTGAAAAAAGAAGGGTCTGCCTATCCTCAGGAAGAAAGGAAATAATTTCATAAATATCTTCCTGAAAACCCATTGAAAGCATCTCGTCGCATTCATCAAGCACCAGGACGGAAATCTCATCAGTTTCAAGAGTCTTGCGCTTCAGGTGGTCCAGGACTCGTCCCGGAGTTCCAGCTACAATGTGAACCCCCTTCTTGAAAGCTGATATTTGGGGCCCCAGAGGCGCACCACCGTATACCGCCAGAACCTCCAACCCTCGATATTTTGAAATGGTTTCAAGTTCCAAGGCTACCTGCTTAGCCAACTCACGAGTGGGACAGAGCACCAAGGCTTGCACCTTGCGGATCTCCGGATCCACTACTTCCTGCGCAAATGGTATTCCGAAAGCAGCGGTTTTTCCCGACCCCGTTCTTGACTGCACCATCAGATCATTCCCTTCGATTATGAGGGGATATGTAACCGACTGAACTTCCATCGCGTTTTCAAAACCCAACGCGGCGATTCCCTTGAGCACTTCTTCCTTTAGATCCATTTCCTGGAAACTCTTGACCGATGAAGCCGGGATTTCCTCTGATTCATCCGCTGCTTCTGTTTCGACCGATTGCCCGGGAGAATCTCCGGTTTCGGAGTCTTGCGACAACTCTTCATTTTCTTGCAATTCGGGGGTGGAGGTTTTGGCGTCCATTTCACCGAATCCATTCTCTTTCGTTCCGTTGCTGTTTTCCGATTTCACTTTGTCTCTCTTCCGTTTCGATTTTGCATCTCAGGCACGACCGCGGCCTGAAGTGCTTACTCTTTGAACCGCCAATCGCGAAGCTTGTCATAGTCCGGGTCCTTGCCCGCGGACTTCATGAGTTCCAAGCACAATCTTCCCGATTTCTGCAATTCCGTTCGAATATCCGTTATAAGTCTTTGCGCTCCGCCTTCAAGCTGAGTTCTCCCGGGATCCGAAAAGCTGCGAATCCTCCTGGTAAGTCCGATGCGCAGGAGATCCAGGGAAACTTGAACTCTCCTTAAGGTTGCCAGAATCGATGATTTTTTGACCACGTCTTTTTCGTCCAAACGACACCGGTTCCATGTTTGTAACAACTTGTACCGCCAGGCGCCGGCCTGTTCAAGTGTTCTGTGTGCGGCCGGCAATTGGCCGGCCGGCAAAACATCCCATCCGTATTTTTCGCCCCACGTGCTCTTAAGGTTCCTGTTGTGGAAACGCATAAGACTGATTTCCCGGGCAAAATCATCAACCAGTTGATCAAACAGGGAATATGTATCCTCCCAACAGCCGTAAAGCTCTTCCGGCCGATCCGCGTCCGCGCTTATCACAACCACCGTCTCGTTGTTGATGTCTTTGCCTCCGTACAAGTGGAGCAACATCGACGCCAGCAACCACATCCCGAATAAGCCGCCGGATCCATAGAAAGTTATATTGAAGATTTTTCTACCAAAATCTTTTCCCGGCATGCGCTCTTTTCCTGAAGATTCCATCACCATTGGAGCACACAAGGCGTTTTTCTGACACGAATAAATCCTCCGGTCAAGGATCCGGGCACAACGGGTCGAATGCATCCATCGGTTCGAATGTCAATGCGGCGGAAGAGTGAGATGTTTAATCTTCTCGAGTAAATCCAGTAGAGGAGACGGTAAATCACTTTTTTCGTCTACACAAATCGGCCCAAATGTGACACTTTTCTCACTTTGGGTGACCTTCAATTCAATTGTAGGTCTTTTTTCTCCGGGTTTTTCACATTTGTAGTCCGATTCATGAGAAAAAACATCCGCGTTTCCCAGTAGATCTTCCAGTTCTTCCCAAATATTTGGCTTAAAGCAAAAACGCCGTTCTTCGGAAACTTCGCGGTTTGGAAAGAATCTTCGGATACGTCGTTCAGCACAGCCGGTTTCTGCAACCGGTCTAAGAATCACTTCTGCTTCAAGGTTCGCTTCAGGATTGTCGTAAAAATAATCAATCTCCAACTCCGGAAAATCGGTTGCGTCTGAAAGATCTCCATTTTCAGTCATTGGTTCATGCAAAAAGGCCGGATCATTGTTCTCGGAAACCTGCATCAATGCCGTCTCTCTTTCCTCCCTTTCGCCGCTCTCTTCCGCTGCCGGACCGCTTACGGCCGGTGTCGTTATCGTCCCATGCGCAACGCAAGCGGACAACGAAACCACGACAATAACTGAAAACACATTGATCAATGACGATTTTACTCTCATACAAACTCCGGACCGCTGAAATCCAAATGAAGGATTTCTTCAGCAAAGATGTTTATTATCAGGTTTTTCGCTCCGCGAAGCAAGATGAACTCTCTGAAAGGGTGCTGCCGAGGCCGTGTTTTCGCAGGCTCGGCGGTTTGCCCACTGCCGTAAACAAACAGGCTCGCTCGATCATTCGCGGTCATTAGAGCGAGCCGCAAAAAAGGGCAGATGGACAACAAGCCGACATCTGAGTTGCGCTTACGGGATAGCAGGTGCTTGCGGACCCATGGAGCCCGGAGGGTAAAAATGTAACAGTCTGCCGGGATCTTTGCATCTTT
>SLPX01000319.1 GCA_007131745.1 Myxococcales bacterium | reverse complement strand
AAGAGGGGAAAACGGAGATCCGATTGGTGATTCAAAACTGCACCCGCAGCCTTTTCGCGGTTTTTCTTCCTTTTCCTCTTTTTTCTCCTCTTCTTTGGCCTCTTCTTCGATCGGGCCCCGAGCGGCTCTCTCTGCGTCGGTGAGCTTCACATCCTTCAGGGGCATGAGGAAATGGGTTCCTGTTTCTTCAACTATCCTGCGGCGCCAGTGTTCGGGGTAATCCGGGTGATGAATCTTGCCGTCTTCATCTTTTATATTGCCGTCCAAATATTTTACCAAGAGGTCTTCACCCAGTTTTCTCCATCTCTTCATTACGGCCTCGGTTGAACTCTTCGAGTATTCCGTCAAAAAAGCACGGGCTTTTGCAGGTGATTTCTTGTACAGGGCGAGTGCTTGTTCTTCGATTTCTTTTTGTTTTTCGAAAAATCCGGATTCCAGCTCGCCTTGGACCTTTCTGATGTCCACAATCATATCCTTGTAACGACTGTACGCGTAGTTGGCGACCCAGTTGAAAACCCAGAAAGCGGAGTCCCATGTGAATTCGGTGAGAGAGCCGGTTCCTACTGCGAAAGAATTCGGGATTTCGGTTATGCCGGCATACATCGGCACAAAGACCGTTGAAGCGGTGTCATCGACTGAAAACCACAATACCCCGCCGATGGGTCCCGGCATGTCCTTGCGTGATTGCGACACGAATGAGAACGCGGTTTGCTGGGTGGCCACCGCGCGCTCGTGCAGATACTCGCGGCCTTCGAATTCCCAGGTAAGGGGGCGCCAGCGATACGGCAATTCAAAGGGTCCGGCTCCCACGTCCTTCGTGAGGTCAAAGGGAGAATCCTGGAATTGATCGCGCATTAGTTCCATTGCATCGTGAACGGAAAGCTTTTTGTCGGGTTTGATCCACAAAGGGTAGGATTTCGCGCCCGGCTTGCACTGAGCGTAGTCAGGCGAAAAATTCTTTGAAGGCGCCATCCTTCTGAAAAGGCTCCAAACGCGTGCTTCCCGGACTCTCAAGTCGCGACAATTTGCAGGGGCGTACGCGCACGTAAAGGAAAAATCCTCATCTTTGCCGTCGAAGAAACCTTTCTTGCGCGCGAACGAAATAACGTCCTTTGAATATACGCACTGGTCTTCATCGTCTTGGGGGAACGTTCTTATCCTGGCTTGGTTCGCGTGCGCGCTTACGTAGCCGTCGGGAATACGGCATGCTACCCAGACCGCGCCTTTTTCACCCGGACCTTTTCCGATCATTTCCATTATCCAGACCTCTTCCGTGTCCGCTATGGAAAAGCTTTCGCCGCCGCTGTAATAACCGTATTCTTCAACGAGATCGGTCATGACCTTGATGGCTTCGCGCGCTGTTTTTGCACGTTGCAATGTTACGTAGATCAAACTCCCGTAGTCGATTCCGCCTTCTTTGTTTCTGAGTTCCTCGCGGCCGCCGAAGGTGGTTTCCGCTATGGCCAACTGGTGTTCGTTCATGTTGCCGACCACGGAATAAGTCTTTGGAACCTGCTTGATCTCTCCGAGCCGCTTTCCCGAATCCCAGTCCTTGATTTCCAGCATAGCGCCTTCGGGGTGAGTGGCCGCGGGAGTGAAATAAAGCTCTCCGTAAAGGTCATGTGAATCCGCGGCGTAGGTTATGATGGTAGAGCCGTCCTTGGATGCACCCCTTGTTATCAAGACGTTTGTGCATGCTTTGGATGATCCGGCACGAAGCAGCATGATTGAAATGATTGAAATTGCGATGAATGATAAGGTTGTTGGAAAGGTTTTGATTTTGATTCGCGGGGTGTTTCCTTTCATCTGTGATCTCCTTTATTTTTTTGTTTCTCTTTTATGTGACCTTTTATTATTTGATGTTCATTTACATGATCTTCTCCCACGGGTTCTTCTTCGACGTGATCGTCTTTCATGTGTTCTTCCTCCATCGGTTCTTCCTCCATCAGTTCTTCTTTAAGAACTTTATCCTCTACAGCATCATCCAGGATGACTGTGTCTTGTGTCGTGGGTGGTTTTTCAAAAGTTTTTAAATCCGGCTTTTTTCGAGGGATCCTGCGGGACGGCGTTTGATCGGGAGGATACGGCTGATCGCTTTCCGAGCCGAAGCGCGCGTAAACGCTGTTCCTGACGCTCTCCAGCACCGTTTCCAGAGTTTGTTCATTCAAATGCTTTCCCATCTCTTGAAAAGGCGCATGCCGAGCTATTCGATCATCAACGGTTATGTTGATCTCTATCCACTCTGAAAAGCGAATCTTGTCGACAGTTTCGGGATTAGGAAGAATTGCGGGTTGGGGGTCCGGTCCGCAGCGTCTCCTGAGTTCCTTCGTCAACCACGGACTTCTGGGTTTCACCAGCCAGGGAACGATTTTTTCTCCAATGTCCATGTTGCGGCGAAGGAGGTATTCCGCATCACCGATAAGCATGGGATCGCTCCACCATATGCCCTTTACATCAAAAACAGCCGCCCTTGCAGGTTGACGTTCAACGGCTCCAAGGTGCTTCAAAACCTCTTCGAGCCAAGCGGTCATGCTCTTGTTGTAAACCGCTTCATTTCTTTCACGGTTCCGCAGGGTGAGAGCCGCTCCCAGCTTTATTCCCAGCATTTTGGAATAAAGATCTTCGGGCGAAAATGCAGAAGATCGTTCGGAATAATCCGGCAAGACCGACCATCCGTACCATGTGGCGATTTCATGCCACAAGGCGAGTTTTCCAGCGGTCCATTTTGCAAAAAGGACGGCAAGTCTTCTGCGGCCGTAGTGTTCCAGCATCTTTCGCGGAACCTTTTTCACCCGGATTTCTATTACACCTCCCATTCGTGGGATTTGCAGGACATGACCTCCCGACATGCGGCGGCCGAAACGGTTTGCAAGGTAGACCGTCCAGTCAGCGTAATCTCGTACCTGCGCCGTATCAATGAAACCTCCGCGGCAGGTATATACCAGGCCGTTGTTTTCTTCATTGGAAAGGACCACGGGAGTTCTCGGGACATTTGCGCGCAGAGCGCCGCTGTCATATGTGTGGGTGCCGAGGGTCGATATCGACCTGATGTTGTCGACTATGGACCAGGGAGATCTTTCTATGCCCGCGGTGGTTGTTTCGATGGTTTCGCCCAATGTGCAGCAAGGTCTCAAACGCATTCTCATCGGAATGGCGGGAAACGAACGGGGCGCTGACTGAAGGATCCCGCTTTTGGCCTCCTTTCCTTCAAGGAACTGCATGATTTCAATCGGGTCCGCGTAGTCCGGCGAAATCCAGAGCGGAGCGGGCGTGCAACCGGAGTGCAACGAGCAACAAAGAAGCGGGATAGCAAGGTAAGATAAGAATCGAAACACACCCGGATGTCCGCTTGTACGAAGCAACATGCCGGTTTTTTCGGAAATGGTTTTCCCGAGATCGATGTTTTTGCAGATGTACCGCATTTCTCTGGTTTATCGCACAGGAGAAATACGTCAAGGGTTGTGAAACAGGGCAATCCAGTTCCATCTATTGGTCCGCCGGTGGGCCATAAGAGAGTTCTTTGATGGGGCCGATAGATTTGCATTTTTTTTCGTCTTTCAGGACGAGCCGAAAAAAATCCAGTCGTCCAACAAGCCGACATCTGAGTTGCGCTTCCGGGTGCAGGGGGTGGTGGAATGGGGGAAGGATGAAGCAACTCGGACGAGCCGCAGATGAACCTCCGTCAAGGAGGTTCTCACAAGGCGCTCGGCGGCTTGGACGCTGCTATAAAATCACAGGCTCGTGAGTTCATCCGGCCCGAATTTCACACAAAATGATATGGACTTTTTTCCTGTAAGGTTGCGGTTTTAGAAAGTTCGCTAATCTTGTTTTTGCCGGTGGGAGTTTTCATGCGAAAGGAGTTGCCTGGTCATCACGAATAAATTCCTGCAGGTTGGATCTTTCAGCTTTTACAAACGTAAAACCAAGATGTACAGATAAGCTTGTTGCGCGAAAGAAAACGTCCGTTATCCGGAAGATGAAACGGACACTTCAACCAGGGGTATCGGCAAAGGGGAATTCCGCATGAAAACATCCATCCGAAAAAAAATGAAGAACGCCTCCTTGAAGCGCGGTCTTGTCTCCTTATCTGTTTTCTTGTTTGTGGTTTTTCCGGCCCTCTGGGGTTGTGAAAATTGCTCCCGGAAAAAAGTGAACGAAGAGGAATCCGAAACATCGGACGCTGAGCGCTCCGGGTGGGCGGCGGAACGGGAAAGAAGATCGACCGGTCTGGTATTTGAAATCGTGACCGGAACCGGGGGTCGTGTCGGAGCGCACGCTCCTGTCACCAGAGCGCAGACGCAGCCGTTGAGCGGGGGTGAAAAGAAGAATTTACTGGCAAGGCTTTCGCCTCTTGAAACCGTAACAGACGAAAAAAAGGAATTCGCTTTCAGGACAAGATCCTTGCCTCCTCCCCGCGCCGTCACGACCCGGAAAGAGGTGTTTCCTCCTCCGGAGAAGAAAAAGCCGGCGCCGGACATTTCTGCCGAGAAAACCCTTGAAATCCTGAGGTACGCGCCTGAAGGAAGGGTGGACATGGCGCCGAGAATTTCGGTTACCTTTTCACAGCCGATGACCGCTCTCTCTTCTCATGAAGCTTCAGGAGCGAAGGGGGTGCCGGTTAGGATAGAGCCGGAAATCAAGGGGAAATGGCGTTGGGTCGGCACTGATACTTTGTTTTTCGAAGCGGAAAAACGGCTTCCCATGGCAACGAGTTTCACGGTCACCGTGGAGGCCGGCGCCAGGGCGATGTCCGGTGCCGAGTTGAAAGAAACCGTGAAATGGACTTTTGAAACTCCTGCGCCCACTGTCATAGGCGGACATCCCATCGGCGGACCTCACCCGGTAAACCCTGTGTTTGCCCTGCTTTTCGACCAGGAGATAGACGCTCAAAAAGCGCTTTCGACAGTAAGACTGCGAGGCGGCGCACAGGTTGGATTGCGTGTTGCGCGAAAAGACGAAATCCAAAAGGACGAGGCGATTTCCCGTTTCGTGAAATCCGCTCCCGAAAACCGCATTCTTGTTTTCAAGGCCGACAGTGCTTTGGATTCCGATACGAGTTACCAGGTGGTGGTGGGTCCGGGGACCCCTTCCAGGGAAGGCCCACTTCGGACGCGTGAAGAACAGTTATTGAGCTTCAGGACATACGCTCCGCTTTCCATAGTATCTACCAGTTGCGAGAGGCAGACAAAGTGCAGGCCGATGTCGTCGATGTTTTTTGTTTTCAACAACCCTATTGACGAGGGTTCGATCGAAACAAAGGACGTAAATGTATCGCCTCCCGTCCCGGGGATGGATGTGACGATCAGGGGCTCGGTCGTCTATGTGCGAGGCAAGACAAGGGCGAATACCGATTATCAAATAAGTCTCCCTGCTAAACTTAAGGATTCTTTCGGCCAGGAGCTGGGACGGACGGTTGGAAGGACATTTTATATCGGCCGGGCGGAGCCGGATCTTTCCTCCGGCTACGGATCGTTCGCGGTTTTGGACCCCGACGGCGACAAGAAATTCCGGGTCAGGTCCATCAACTTCGACAGACTTTCGTTGAAGGTTTACAGGGTGAATCCCGGGGATTGGGATACTTACATGGAGTATTCCTCGAAATTCCGGTGGTCGAATGTTCCCGTGAAACCACCGGGCAAATTGGTGGATGAAAAAATACTGAAAGTGGAGGGCCGGGATGAGATGGTCGAAACCGGAATTTCTTTGCAACCCTACCTGAACGAAAAAGGTTACGGGCAGTTGGTGGTAAAGCTTTCCCAATGGCCCTTGCCGGATAAAAAGCGCGATAGAAAGTACGTGCTTTCGTGGGTACAGGTGACCGACCTGGCGCTGGATGCTTTTGTGGATCATGGACGGGTCCTGGCCTGGGTATCGAGATTGAAGGATGGAAAGCCTGTAGAGGGCGCGGAGGTTTTTTTAGCGCCCACTTCCTTCAGGAGTAAGAGCAAAGCTGATGGACTGGCCTCGTTGGACCTTCCCGTGGATGCGGCCGCTCACAGGGTGCTTGTAGCGAGAAAAGGCAGTGATACAGCGGTATTGCCCGAATCAATTCACAGGTGGCACAGGGGCGGATGGAGAAAAACCGGTGGGCCTGGAGAGGTGGTTCGATGGTATGTGTTTGACGATCGGAATCTCTATCGTCCGAACGAGGAAGTGCGAGTGAAGGGATGGGTGCGCGCAGTGGATATGGGTCAAGGGGCCGGAATACGACTTTTGACCCAAAAAACCAGGAATGTGAGATTCATTGTTTATGACCCTCTCGGAAACAAGGTGGGAGAAGGCGGAGCGCCGGTGGACGCGGCCGGGGGATTTGATTTCAAGTTCGGTCTTCCGGACAATGTAAACCTTGGACACGCGAGGGTGGCGATTGAGCTGGAAGGAGTTTCGATTCCCGGGAGGGAGCATTCCCACCGGTTCAGGATCCAGGAGTTCAAGCGTCCGGATTTCGAGGTTGCAACGGAAGCCTCGGAAGGGCCTCACATCGTGGGAGCGTCGGTTCATTATACAGCGAGAGCGACTTATTTTGCAGGAGGTGGATTGCCCAACACGCCGGTGCGATGGAGGTTTTTTTCGAGTCGGGCTCAATATCGACCCCCGAACAGGGATGAATACACTTTTGTGGGCTGGACACCCTCGTGGCTTGATTCAGAAGATTCGATACCCCAAACAAGCGAGGTTCACGAGAGTCGAACCGACAGCCGGGGCGAGGATTCCCTGGAGGTGAGACTGAAAGAGTTGAACCCTTCCAGACCCGTGAACCTGAGGGCTTCGGTCACCGTTACAGACGTGGATCGCCGTACTTGGACATCGGAAAAAAATGTCCTGGTTCATCCTTCCGACATCTACGTCGGTTTAAAAACGGATCGATACTTTGTCGACAGGGGGGTTCCCTTGAACGTGGATGCGGTTGTCACCGACCTGGACGGAACAGGGGTGGAAAATGTTGAGATCTTTATGCGAGCCGTTCGAAACCACTGGCGTTATGAAAAAGGCGAGTGGAAAACCGTTGAGCAAGATCCACAGGAGTGCAGGGTGCGTTCGTCCAGGGAGCCGGTCCGGTGCAGTTTTGAGACGAAAGAAGGGGGGCGCTATACAATCGAAGCAGTCATCCGCGACGAGAAAGGCCGGACCAACACTACGTTTCTGACCCGGTGGGTAAGCGGCGGCTCAAGACCGCCATCAAGAAGGGTGGAAAGGGAGGAAGTTCATCTCATTCCCGACAGGGAAACCTATGAACCCGGGCAGACAGCGGAAGTGTTGGTGCAATCGCCGTTTCCGGGCGCGGAAGGGCTTATGACGATAAGGCGGTCCGGCATTGTAAAAAAAGAAAGGTTTTCCATCCAAGGCAACACCAAGGTATTGAAAATACCCATTACTGAAAAAGCCCTTCCCGGATTGCGCGTCCATGTAGACCTTATCGGAGCGACTTATCGTTTCGATGATCAAGGCAAACCCCTGAAAAAACTGCACAAGCGGCCCGCGTTCGGATCCGGATCCGTCGTGTTGCGCGTTCCGACCGTGCAAAAGAGACTGAGTGTAAAAGTGACTCCCGCAGAGCCCAGGCTTTCCCCGGGTGGAGAGACGACCATTGACGTCGAAGTTAGTGATGCAAACGGAAAACCGGTGGAGCACGGCCGGGTGGCTGTAATAGCGGTCGATGAGGCGGTGTTGGCGCTGACCGGGTACTCCATAGCGAATCCGATCGGGGTTTTCTATCCGATGCGGTCCGAAGGCGTGACGGATCACCATTTCAGAAGCTCAGTACACCTGATGGATCCGTTGAAATTGGATGAGTCCCTTTCCAAGTCGTTATTGCCCGAGGAAAGTGAGGAATCCGCGGATATAGCAGATGCTCCGAGAGCATTGCCGCGGCCGGCCGGTGAACCCGCGCCGGCAAGGCAGCGTGGATTGCTGGGCTTACAAGAAAAAGGCGTTTCGCCCCATGAGAAGCAGCCGATGATAGCGGTTCGAACGGACTTTTCGCCGCTTGCCCTTTTTGTGGCGGATGCAAAGACGAACCGGGATGGTCGCGTCACGGTTTCCCTGAAGTTGCCCGACAACCTGACGCGTTACCGAATCACCGCGGTCGCGGTTTCCTCCACGGAATTTTACGGGAAAGGCGAGGGTAACGTAACCGCGGCCATGCCGCTTATGATAAGGCCTTCTCCGCCCAGGTTTCTGAATTTCGGGGACAGGTTCCATTTGCCGGTGGTGGTGCACAACAGGACCGACCGGGAGATGTTGGTGGATGTGGCCGCAAGAGCGGCCAACTTGAAGCTGGAAAACGGTTCGGGCGTGCGAATCAAGGTGCCGGCCGATGATCGCCGCGAGGTTCTTTTCGAGGCAAAAACCGTCATGGCCGGACAGGCGCGCGTCCAAATCGCGGGATCCGCGGGAACACATTCCGACGCGGCCGAAATTTCGATTCCCGTATGGACTCCCGCCACGGCCGAAGCTTTTGCATCTTACGGGACCATCGATAACGAGGGGGATGTGCAGCCGGTGGCCGCGCCCCCTGATGCAATACCCGTTTTCGGAGGGCTGGAAATCAATACATCATCCACTGCTCTATCTTCGCTCACGGATGCGTTTCTGTATCTATACGAGTACCCCTTCGCGTGCGCTGAGCAGTTGGCGTCCAGAATTCTGGCGGTCGCGGCTCTCCGGGATGTGCTGGAGGCTTTCAAGGCAAAAGGATTCCCCGGTAACGAAGCGATTGAAAGGATGATGAAACGGGATTCGGATCAGCTCAGAAGCATGCAAAACAACGACGGTGGTTTCGGCTTCTGGACCGCGGGAACGAGTTCCTGGCCGTTTGTGAGCATCCATGTGACGCACGCTATGCTTCGAGCGAAAGAAAAAGGTTATACGGTTGATGAGAACATGCTCTCCCGCGCTCTTGGCTACGTCAAAACCGTGGAGTCCCGTATTCCTGCAGAGTACAGTGAACGGGTGCGCCGTGTGATTGAATCCTATGGTCATTACGTAAGAGCGCTTGCCGATGATATAGATCAGGCGGGAGCGAGAAGGGTGTTTAATAACCTGATGGAAATGCGACCGGTCCCCCTGGAAGCTATCGGTTGGTTGTACCCGGTGTTCGTGAAATCCAAAGACAGGGAAGTTCTGCAGCGCATTCGAACGCTTCTAAACAACAGGGTTACGGAAACTGCTTCGTCCGCTTCTTTCCGGACTTCCTACGAAGACGGCGCTCATTTGATACTTCATTCGGATCGCAGGGTGGACGGGCTTCTCCTGGAAGGTCTCATCCTGGACAATCCTCGAAGCGACCTGGCGCCCAAGATAGTCAGGTCCCTGCTGGGACACCGCAAGCGCGGACGATGGATGAACACCCAGGAAAACGCGTGGGTCTTGCTGGGCCTTGACCTGTACTTTCGGACTTTTGAAAAGGAAACTCCGAATTTTACGGCCTCCCTCTGGCTCGGTGATCTATCCGCTGCCGCTCAGAACTTCAAGGGCCGGTCCACCCAAGAGCGAGCGATCGAGATCCCCATGTCTCAGCTTGTCGAGATCCTGGACGGTGGAATGAAAGACCTTGTCTTGAGCAAAAAAGGCCGGGGGCGGCTCTACTATCGCGTCTCCATGCGCTACGCTCCAAGTGATCTCATTCTTTCCCCCGCGAATCACGGTTTCACCGTAGAGCGCCGTTACGAGGCGGTCGACGATCCGGAAGACGTGAAACGAAATCCCGCGGACGGTTCGTGGCGGATCAAGGCCGGTTCAAGAGTTAAAGTCACGCTCACCATGGCTGCTCACGACAGGCGCACCCACGTGGCCCTCATCGATCCTTTGCCCGCGGGACTGGAAGCCGTCAACACGGCGCTAAGAGGCACCGAACGCTCACCTCCCCCAAAAGCGGAATCTTCCAGAAGAACGGGGTTGGGAATCGGCCGGCGCCGAGGCTTCGCAGGAGGCGGAGGAGGAAGGCTGGGTCTGCGAATTCCGCACCCCTGGTGGCGGCGAGCTTGGTTTGAACATCAAAACATTCGTGACGAGCGGGTGGAAGCGTTCACCTCCTTGCTTCCCGCGGGTGTTCACACCTTCGAGTACACGGCCCAAGCGCTTACTCCCGGGCGTTTCGTAGCTCCTCCTCCGAGGGCCGAGGAAATGTACCATCCGGAAACATTCGGCCGCGGCGCTACCGACGTGGTAGTGGTTTACTGATAAACTCTTAATTTCAGATCTCGACAGATCGTTTCACCTCGTTTCACCGAGTGAAATACGTGAATCTGTTGATCCATAAGCGAAGTTTATAAGGGTCCACTCATGCATCCGGGAAAATGAAAAATCAAAATATCGGGTGACATAGATCATCCAATTATCTATATTGATGTGTGCAGATTGAGGTCTTTTGTGAACACACAATCAATTGATACAACCCTTGAGTCCGAGAAAATTCAGATTTCTCTTTTGCGGGATAAAAGTTTCGCCGCCAAGTTTGCGTTGATCCGTTCACTGTCGCAATCCACCATTCAGCTTTCCAAACGCGCCATTGCTCGTGCAAATAAAGAGCTTGATGACGATCAAGTCAATGCGGTTTTTATTCATTTGCATTATGGAGAGGAATTGGCTCGTCGATTCAAAAGACGCATAGATAAAAAGCATGAAAACTCCTGATATTTTATCTGCTCTCACACCGGTTACCGAAGCATTTGAGCAACTTTCGATTCCCCATTATATCGGTAGCAAGTTCGCTTTATGGGATGGCTCGATTTTGTCTTGCAAGGTGGCCTTTGATTTGATAAATTCCACAAAATGAAGATTGTTAGCTGCCCTGAGTGTGGGAGGCCATCTCCCGAACATTTTAAGATGTGTTCTGCTTGCGGAGCGCAGTTCCAGGATTTATCCGAGTTTCAGCGGCTCGCTGCGAATGGCCAGCAGGTGGTTTCGATGCAAGCCGCAAAGAACGGCGCAAGCGCCCAAGATAAGGCCAAGCGACTGGAACGAAAGGCACACCTAAATACATTGCGAAGCGTCTTTCGCCCCGCTTGGCTGGCGACCCTCAACTGGTTATCTGTAATGTTTTGGGGCTTTCCCCTGATTGCTTTTGCCGCCTTGATCGTGGTTGAAACGACGATGTTGACGGTGTTTGTGATTGTTGGGATCTATGTTTCGATCGTCGCGGCGGTTATAGTTGTGATTCGCATGCTTAGCGAGGCAAAGCTCCAGCGCGAGATCGATTGGGTGAGTACGTTGCCGTTTCCAACCGAGGGTTACATAAAGAGCCTTTCCGCCGGGCCCTATAAAGTTTCTGGAAGAGGTCACCAAGGATATGATATCGCAAGCGCGTCCTCCCGGGTGAGAGTTATCATGGAATGGGAAGCAGGGATGGAAGGCGATCCGGTCCCCGATTTGGAAGCGTTGCGTTCAGCGTACGCTGCGACGAGACTTGGCCGGGAAGAAGTCTCGTTTGAATACATGGGTTATGAAAAGGCGTCACTCGAGCAACTTCTCGAGTGTCGGTTCGACTGCGGTCATCTCCGAGATTGGTATCGGCGGTTTGTCACTGCTTTTCTCATTCCCCTGCACCGATCACACCGCTTGCGAAAAGTCACCGTGCAGAATTTTTGAGCAGCGGCGTTGTCAACTTTGCTCATAGCTATGGCTGGTTTCCGGCACGGAGTCTATGTGTGAACCGCCCCGGCTTTCCCGGAGGCTCGGTTTCTTGAGTCAGGTTGCTTTTGCTTGCGCTGAAAAAACCATGTGCCTGTTCTTTTCCTTTCTTTATTTTCGCCTTGATCTTCCGTTTTATCTTGAAGAAAGATTGAATCTTCTTAGTATTCAAAGAAAAGAAACGATCAAGTGAGGACTTCCACCTAACGCGGTGTAATTCATCAATAATAAGGGTTTAGGAGAATTAATAATGGCAGATTTCCCTGAGTCAACATATACCGGAGTTCTTGTTTACAAGAAAAATCACGTCTATATCTCTTGTGTTAGTGATGTGTTAGCAGAACAGAATACAGATCATTCGGCCATTCTTAGATGGCTTGACGGTGATTGGGCTCATCGGACTACCGACGTTGGTGTTCGCGGCATGTCTGTTGTCGAAGGTGGCAAGCTAACGCTTCTTAACATGGGGATAAACGGAAAGATTATCGAGTTTACTTTTCCCGGCGAAAATGTCGAATTTGTCGACCTATCGGATGATGGTCCGAGCGACCTATTACACTTGAGATGTATCCGCCGTATTGGCGATCATGTCTATGTCGCCGGCATGGCGAGAAGGATGTATCGCAGAGCAACCCCCGGTAAATGGGAGGCCATTGATAAAGGGGTGTATGTTCCAAGATCTAAACCTGATCGAGATGTTGGTTTCAATTCAATTGATGGATTCTCGGAAGATGCGATTTACGCAGTCGGATACAGGGGCGAGATTTGGCGATTTGATGGAAATGTATGGCAACAGCAGTCGAGTCCCACAAATGTTGCATTGACATGTGTTAAATGCACTGGTGAGAAGATGGTATATGCCGCCGGCTTAGCTGGTGTCATTTTACGCTCTGGGGATGGCGTAAACTGGGAGGCTATAGATCACGATACGACAGAGGATGATTTTTGGGGTATGACACTTTTTCAGAATCGTTTGTACCTGGCCACATATAACGGAGTTTTTGTTTTCGATGACGACGATTTGATTCCAGTTAAAATGAACCTTCCAAGAATATTATCAACAGCCTATCTTGATTCAAATGACGGCGTAATGTGGTCGGTCGGCCCAAAAGACATGGCTTTTACGCAGGACGGAATAACTTGGAAGGAAGTGACCGGCCCCTCTTAGATGGTTAAACCCTACCATTCACGTTGAGCAGATCCGATCCAAACGTACGGATTTGATGGCGGAGCAACGAGCCGGTTCATGTTTTTCCGTCCGATTTGGGGAACCAGTCCTCCATGAGGCAGTGGGTAGCGTTAGTGATGTTGGGTTCGGTCGCCGGGTGAGGCATTCGATTTGAAGAGCAATGTGCGGGCCGTAAACTTTGGGCCGCGGCGCAGCTACTGACGTGGTAGTGTTTACTGAAAAGCTATAACTTTCGGAGAGCGGCTTCCGCGAGGGATTTGATTTCGTCGGCTCTTTCGAGATCTTCTTCCATTATGCGAAGCCTGCCCCGCAATTCCCCGCTTCGGCGCGGTTTTTGGTCGTTTAGCAGGTTAAGCAGGCGCTTGAGAGTGTCTTCGACGATTGATTCGTCGGGATGCTCCAGGGCACGGGTGAAGACGTCGAAATCATCCGGCATTTCATAATGTTTCAGCAATTCATCGATTGCTTCTATGGTTTCGCTTCGCTTGGCGCTCTGCTTGATGGAGGAAATGAGCTTTTGCTTGGAAGGTTTTCTTCCTTTCTTCTTGCTTTCGGGTTCTCCAGGAACAGGGGATGTGCTCTCAGCGGCCAGACGTTCCGCTGCTTTTCCCAGGTCGCCCGCCTCGAAAGCTTTGTCCAGGG
Organism: Myxococcales bacterium; assembly: GCA_007131745.1. Next base: position 7 of record SLPX01000319.1, on the reverse strand, counting down.
CGGCTTT
>SLPX01000050.1 GCA_007131745.1 Myxococcales bacterium | reverse complement strand
TGTTCAGTCGGGCGAAGGTGATCACCGGCCTGAAAAGGGCTTTTCAGAAACGTTCTGTTTCAGTCAACACGATAGAAGAATTGGCAGAAGAGATTGAGCGGGAGTTTTCCGAAAGAGGTGAAAAAGAAGTTTCTTCTTCCACCATCGGGGAAGTCGTCATGAACCGGCTCAGGGAGATGGATGAGGTTGCTTACGTGAGGTTTGCGAGCGTATACCGGTCTTTCAAGGATCTGACCCAGTTCATGCAGGAACTGGAAAAACTTTTGGATGGAAGAACCGATTCAATTGACAGGTGATGGTTCGGGATTGCTGATGGAAACGGGCTGATATTGCCGCATCAAAAAGATACAGATAAGTTTTTCATGAGGGCTGCGATTGCCGAGGCTCGAAAAGGGCTTGGAAGAACCAGCCCGAATCCTCCAGTGGGCGCCGTGTTGGTGAAAAACGGGGAGGTCGTGGCTCGGGCCCATCATCGCCGGGCCGGAGAGGCACATGCTGAAATCGAGGTTCTGACGAAAGCCGGCGAAAAAGCCGGGGGCGCGGAGATGTACGTTACCCTGGAACCGTGCGACCATCATGGTTGTACGCCTCCATGCAGTCTTGCTGTTATGAAAGCAGGCGTAAGCCGGGTGGTCCTGGGTTGTGAAGATCCGAACCCACTTGTATCGGGGAGGGGAATCAAGCGTCTGAAAAAAGGAGGGGTAGATGTGAGCGCCGGGGTTTTGGAGAAAGAATGTAGCCGCTTGATCGAGGCTTTTACGGTTGTGGTGACAAAAAAGAGAAGTCATGTCACGATCAAGGCCGCTGTGACGCTTGACGGCAAAATATCCACTAAAACGGGGCATAGTCGTTGGATAAGCGGGGATAAATCACTTGCACTTGCTCATCGACTTCGGAACAGGATTGACGCGATTTTGGTGGGAGCGTCCACCGTGAGAAAAGATGATCCTTCACTCACATGCCGGATGCGTGGAGGCAGGGATCCAATAAGGATCATTTTGAGCAATGATTTGAAGTTGTCACCCGACGCAAAGGTTTTCCATGCTTCGACGGGAAGGGAAAGGGCTGCTGTGATCGTGGCGACAACGTCCGGTGGTGGTAGAAGCCGACGGGAAAGAGCTGGGGAACTCCGGCGGGTAGGCGCGGAAATATGGACAATGGACTCTGATTCAGGCTCTTTGGACGGTGGGTCGGTTGGTTTAAAAGGATTGCTGGAGAAGCTGGCCGGGGCCGGTGTCAACAGCGTTTTGGTGGAAGGAGGCGCCCGCGTTCACGGAGCTTTTTTCTACGAGGGACTTTGCGACAGGGTGGTATTTGTTGTGGCGCCCAAGATAATGGCTTGTGGAGAGGCTCTTTCCGCAGTGGCGTGCAAAGGGCCGCTGACCATGGCCGGGGCGGTTTCGTTGCGGGAGGTGGAAACCTGCAGGTATGGAGATGATGTCATGGTTTCCGGTGTTCCCGATTTCAGCGAAAGCGGTATGGGAGAAGAGAGGACGATGCGGTGAGGAGATTTTTATGTTCACCGGTTTGATCCAGGATGTAGGAGTGGTCGACGCTTTGCGAAGAAGGGGTGATTTCGCTGTTTTGACCTTGTCCAGCAAACTTGCCGATGAGAGTCTTGGACTGGGAGACAGCTTGGCCGTTAACGGAGTTTGTCTTACAGTTGTGGAATGCGACGTCGGCAGGGTTACACTGGAGGCGGTTGCAGAAACACTACAGAGAACAAATCTCGGCGGATTGCATCCGGGCGGGAAGGTGAATCTCGAACGTCCACTAAGGGTGGGCGACAGGCTTGACGGGCACTGGGTTTTGGGCCATGTCGATACCGTGGTGGAAGTGAAATCGGTGATCCGGGCCGGACCCTCGTTAGTGATGCGCCTGGGAGCGGTGGAGAAGTGGTTGTGCTATGTTGTCGAGAAGGGTTCGGTTGCGCTCGATGGAGTCAGTCTCACCGTTTCAGCGGTTGACGGGGCCGGGTTCGAGGTGAGCCTTGTTCCGCATACGTTGAAGAACTGCACGTTGGGCGCGAAGAAAGCCGGGGATCGATTGAACCTGGAAACCGACATATTGGCGAAACATTTGGCAAAATATGTATCGTCGAAACAAATTTCGATTCCCCGCGGCGGTGGAATTGACGAGGAGAAACTTCGTAAGTACGGATTTTGAAGGTAATTCACGGAGTTTTGACTGGATCACGGAAGAATTCATGAGCTTGGAAGATTCGGTAAAGAAAGTGGAAGCGGCTCTTGCTTTGATGGCCGCGGGTGAAATGGTAATCCTGGTCGACGATGAAGACCGGGAAAACGAGGGCGACCTGTGCATGGCCGCGGAAAAGGTAACTCCCGAGGCTGTGAATTTCATGGCTTGCCATGGCCGGGGGCTGATATGCCTCAGCTTGTCTCCTGAGAGATGTGCTAAACTCGAGCTTCCCTTGATGGCGGCCCGGAATACAAGTCCGTTCGGAACTGCGTTTACGGTGTCGATAGAGGCGCGCCACGGTGTCACCACGGGAATCAGCGCAGCGGATCGGGCGACGACCATAAAAACGGCCGTGGCCCAGGACGCGAAGCCCTCGGATCTTGTTACGCCCGGACACGTGTTTCCTCTGCGTGCTGAGCAGGGTGGGGTGCTTGTAAGGGCCGGACAGACCGAAGGATCAGTGGACCTTGCGCGGCTTGCCGGGTGTGAACCGGCAGGGGTGATATGCGAGGTGATGAAAGACGACGGCACAATGGCCCGGATGCCCGAACTGGAAGAATTCGCCAAGCGGCACGGTTTGATGATTTTGAGCATAGCGGATCTTATTTGCTATCGAATTCAGCGTGAAGGTTTGGTCGAGGAAGTTGCAAGGGGACGATACTTGCCCGGGTTCGACGGAATAACAAAGGAGTTCGATGCTTTCATCTACAAAACAAAAGTGGGTCGGACAGAGTTCATGGGGTTAAGGCTGGGTGACTGGGATGATGATGAACCGGTTTTGGTGCGGGTGCATTCTGCTTGTATAGGCGATGCGTTCAATTCCCAGATGTGTGATTGCGGCCAGCTTCTGAGGGAGTCGCTGAAAATGATACAGAGCGAGGGCAAGGGGGTGGTGTTGTATGTCATGCCGCACAAGCTTCGGCTGGCTGCACAATTCAGGGGGCACGTGCTGCACGATTCGTCCCAAAGAGAGATCGAAGATGAAGATGAGTGTTTCGTTGATTGGCGGGTGCCTCTCAGGGGATTCGGTTTGGGAGCGCAGGTTTTGAGGGAACTCGGCGTGAGAAGCCTTCGCCTTCTGACTAACAACCCAAAGAAGATCGTTGGTCTTTCAGGGTTCGGTCTTACTGTGCTTGAGCGGGTTCCAGTGCGTGTTTCTGAAAACAGGCACAACCTGACTTTTATCGATCAGAAAAGAAAACGTGGAGAACATGAACATCCATAGGGCTGATAAGCGATAATTAATGATACAGAGACGTTGGAGAATGAGAGGTCGAAAATGACAAAAACGTTCGAAGGTAAATTGAATGCACAAGGGAAGAAGTTTGCTCTGGTGGTTTCTCGTTTCAACAGTTTCATAACGGAAAGGCTGCTCGAAGGAGCGATGGATGCACTCCTGCGGTCGGGCGCGG
>SLPX01000045.1 GCA_007131745.1 Myxococcales bacterium | reverse complement strand
TGCTGGGAGTAGCCGTATCGACGGGGTCAGCCTGCAGCAGCGTGAACAACGATCCTTCGCACGTGCTGATTGCCATGGGGCGGACCCGCGGCCAGGCCGGATCCTCCGTTCGGTTTTCATTCGGGCGGAAAACCACCAGTGAAGATGTTGCACGCTCGGTGGATATTCTGGCCCGGGTTGTTGAAAGCATCAGAAAGGACCGGTCATGACGGGTTTCACGGACGGTGTTTTGAGTTCGGTATCTGCTGCCGGGTCTCGCTACTCCCGGCAAGTGGTGCTCGAAGAGATTGGAAGCAGGGGGCAGGAAGCTCTTTCCCGGAGTACGGTTCTGGTAGTCGGGTGCGGCGCTCTCGGTTCGGTTCAAACCGAACTGCTTGCGCGCTCTGGTGTCGGCCGGTTGATCATTGTGGACCGCGACGTTCTTGAGCTGCACAACCTTCAACGACAGCTTCTTTTCGATGAGCAGGATGTCCGGGACAGGTTGCCAAAGGCGGTCGCGGCCGAGCGACGGTTGAGAGCGGTCAATTCCGAGATCAAAATCGAGGGGGTAGTGGAAGATGTCACATCTTCGAATGTTTTGGATTTGATGCAACCCGCTGATGTTGTAATCGACGGAACAGACAACCTGGAAACCCGCTATTTGTTGAACGACGCCGCGGTGCGGTGTGCAAAACCCTGGGTTTACGGAGGGATAATGGGCACGGGTGGAACTGCAATGGCGGTGCTGCCGGGCGCAGGGCCGTGTCTTCGCTGCATTTTTCCCGAGCCGCCTGATCCCGGCCTGCTTCCCACCTGTGATACCCGGGGTGTTTTAAACACCGCGGTTGTCTGGGTGGCAGCGTTCCAGGTGACCGAAACGCTCAGAATACTCACCGGAGATCTTGATCGCGGGTTCAACCTTACCGCGTTCGATATTTGGCGGGGCGAAACGCAAGGTGTGGAAATGAAACGCAACGAGTCTTGTGTCTGCTGTGTGAAGGAATGTTTCGAATTTTTGGAAGGAGAACGCGGTTCCTTGTCCACGGTTTTTTGCGGCCGAAACGCGGTCCAGGTCACGCGCGCCTCGAAATCGGTTCCCGACTTCACAACACTGAAAAAAAACCTCGAACCCTTGGGTAAAGTGTCACTAAACGGTCTTATTCTCGAATTCTTATGCGATGAGGGCCGGCTGTTGGTTTTTCCGGACGGCCGGGTGCTTGTAATGGGTACAACCGACACGGCCGAAGCCCGAAGCCTTGTAGCAAGGTACATTGGGAGTTGATCCACGATGAAACAATCAATAAACGATAGAATCAGAAGTCTTTGCAGCCAACGAAACGCGGTTGTTTTGGCTCACAACTACACCCTTCCCGAGGTGCAGGACATAGCCCACTTCGTGGGGGACTCGCTCGAGCTGGCTTTCCGCGCGGCCGAAGCGGATGCAGAAGTAATCGTGTTTTGCGGTGTTCATTTCATGGCTGAAACAGCGAAAATTCTGAAACCGGAGGCATTGGTCCTGATGCCCGATACCGAGGCCGGTTGCCCGATGGCCGACATGGCGACAGCGGAAGACCTACGCAGGATGAGAGACGCTCATCCCGGTTGCGCGGTCGTTAGTTACGTGAACACGACCGCTGCCGTGAAGGCTGAAACGGATGTTTGCTGCACAAGCTCGAATGCTGTCGCGGTGATCAGAAGCATACCTTCAACGCAAAAGATCTTGTTCGTGCCCGACAGGAACCTGGGATCCTGGGCAATGGGCGAGACGGGAAGGGAACTCGTTTTGTGGGACGGTTTTTGTCCCACCCATGAGCGGATTTTGCCTGGTCATGTCCGGAGGGTCATAGAAACTCATCCCGATGCTACGCTCGTGGCCCACCCCGAGTGCACCGAAGCGGTGAGAAAACACGCCGACCGAGTGGCAAGCACTTCCGGTATGCTAAAGTTCTGTCGGGAATCAAACAACACGAAGTTCATCGTAGCCACCGAAGAGGGTTTGTTGCATCGGCTTCGCAGTGAAAGTCCGGATAAACTGTTTTTGGAGGCGGGGCCGAGCATGATCTGCCCCAACATGAAGCTTGCCACCTTGGAAAAACTCCTCTGGTGTCTCGAAGATCTTGCCGGGGAAATTACGGTCGACCCCCTCATCGCGGCCCCGGCCCGACAGGCGATAGAGCGAATGCTCGCGGTATCATCCACCCGGCAAAAACAATAAAACAGATTAAGGAACGTATTCTGCGATGAGCGCACGCGCTTGGGCAGGGTTGTGTTTAGACTCAAGCAGAGCACTAAGAATGAGGGGCGCGACGATGGTGGCATCGGACTCGATTACAAACATGGGGGTGTCTTTTGTCAGCTTGTCCCAGGTGATTTTCTCGTTTGGGGTGGCGCCCGAGTATGACCCATAAGAGGTTGTGGAGTCGGAGATCTGGCAGAAGTATGCCCACGGCCTCACCGGCTCGTCCAGGTCGTACTTGATAGATGGCACCACGCAGATGGGGAAATCCCCCGCGATCCCTCCTCCGATTTGAAAAAAGCCTACTCCTTGATTGGAGGACAGCTCTTGATACTGGTCGTAGAATGCGGCCATGTACTCAATGCCCGACTTGACGATGGAGGGGCTGCACACACCGCTTTTTACATAAGAAGCGAAGATGTTTCCAAAGGTCGAGTCCTCGTACCCGGGCACGACTATGGGAAGATTCTGCTTCGCTGCAGCTAGAAGCCAACACTCATCAGGGTTTCCCTCGTAACGTTCCGTGGAGAGTGCCTGGATGAGGTCGTAGAAGTACTCGTGCCAAAATCGCGTCTCGCGTTTTTCGGTCGCGTTCTTCCACATGGGTACAATGATCTTCTCCACAACGCGAAATGCCTCGTCTTCGGGGATGGAAGTGTCGGTCACCCGGCGCATTCTTTGTTCAAGGATGCGGGTGTCATCCTCCTTTGTGAAGTAGCGGTAGTCCGGGAAATCTTTGTAACTCAGGTGCGCCACGAGTCTAAAGAGCGACTCTTCGAGGTTAGCTCCCGTAACCGACAGACCGTGAATCAGCCCTGCACGAATAGCGGGAGCCAGGGTGATGCCCAGCTCCGCGGATGACATGGCGCCGGCTACTGCCCAAAACATTTTGCCGCCCGACTCAATGTGTTGCAGGTAGGCAAGGAGAGCGTCGCGCAACGCTCGGGCGTTGAAGTTGCGGTAGTTTTTGAGCACGAACTTCAAAACCGGTAACGCACCTGTTTCGCGTCCATCGGTTTTTCCGTGATTGTTTCCGTGATTGTTTCCGTGTTTTTCGCCTTGCTTCTTCTGATGCTTGGCGGTGTCGGAATCATGATTGTTCATTGCGGCTGCCTTCATCAAAAAAAAGACACGGGGATAATGTCCCCGCATGCGGTTATCGCCATGGGATTATCCAGCTTTGGCCCGGCTGTCAAAGAAATCAGTTGTGTCTCAGTGGAATAAGTTGTCTTGGAATTTCCGGAAGCAAGGTTTTTCAGGTGACGTTTTCGGGGGACGGAGCTTAGGTTATTTTTTCGGGGGACGGAGCTTAGGTTATTTTGGTTATGGAATCTGAAGCTCAGGAAGCAATGTTGCACCTGGATATTGATGGGAAAATGTTGAAATCCCTTGCGTCGGTG
>SLPX01000403.1 GCA_007131745.1 Myxococcales bacterium | reverse complement strand
GCGTTTTTCAGGCAAAAAGAAATGGGTTTTTCCACGCCGCTCAGGTCATCGTTTATTCCCGTGCCCGAACGGACGAACAGGGGCGCGGTGACTCGCACCAGGCCCAGTTTTTCGGATATGGAGTTTTGAAAAAAGTTTTTGATGATCTTGATGGCGCTTTCGGTTTGGATGACATTTAGAGCGCTTGAATAGTTTTCCGGGATCACGAGTTCCTGTTTTTTCGCCATGACCAGGCCTTTCTTTGAAAGGGGTTGCAAAACCGGGTTTAGCGCGGTTTGTTGAACAGGTTTTTTCTCAACACATCCGGATGATTGTCAAGAAAGGGTTTTGTCAAGCGATGGTTTTGGCCACCCGGGTGTGGGATTTTTTTTAAATGCTGGTAGAGTCGCGGCCATGGATCTTTTCGACAGGTACCGAAAGGCCAGGATGGAAAAAGAATCACCACTGGCCAACAGGATGCGCCCCCGCAACTTGGACGAGTTTGTGGGCCAGGATCATATTTTGGCGCCTGGGAGGTTGCTCAGGCGCGCGGTGGAAGCGGACAGGCTTTCATCCCTGATATTTTACGGACCGCCGGGCACGGGCAAGACCACCCTTGCGATGGTCATCGCGAACACCACCAAGAGCAGTTTTGTGACAATAAACGCGGTGCTGACCGGGGTGGCCCGGCTTCGTAAGGAGGTGGATGAAGCCTTGAAGCGCAGGGCCGAAGCGGACAGGAGAACCACCTTGTTCGTAGACGAAGTGCATCGCTGGAACAAGGCTCAACAGGACGCGCTTCTGCCGCACGTGGAAAACGGGACTATCATTTTGATCGGCGCTACCACCGAGAATCCTTACTTTGAAGTAAACAAGGCGCTTTTGAGCCGAAGCAGGATCTTTCAACTCAAGCCACTTCTGAAAGATGATTTGAGAAAGATTGCACAAAGTGCGCTGGAAGACAGGGAGCGGGGATACGGAGCGATTGAGGGTCTAAGGGTTCTGCCCGAGGCGGTTGAGCATTTGGTGGATGTTTCCAACGGGGATGCCAGGTCGGTACTAAATGCACTTGAACTCGCGGTGGAAACCACGGTCCCCGGCGAGGACGGAATCGTGGTCGTGGACCTGGAGACCGCGGAAGAATCGATACAACGGCGCGCTGTGCTCTATGACAAGGAAGGGGACGTTCACTACGACACCATATCCGCGTTCATCAAGAGTTTGCGCGGTTCGGATCCGGACGCGGCCCTGTATTGGATGGCCAAGATGGTATATGCGGGAGAAGATCCTCACTTCATTTTCCGGCGGATGGCGATCCTGGCGTCCGAGGACGTTGGCATGGCCGACCCGCAGGCCGCGGTGGTGGTTTCTTCTCTGTGGCGGATCTTTGATCGCGTCGGCATGCCCGAGGGGCGGTACCATCTTTCGCAGGCCGCGCTTTACCTGGCCACGTGCAAAAAATCCAATTCCACGATGGCTTTTTTCGATGCGCTGAAACAAGTTCGCGAAGACAGGGATCACGAAGTGCCGAATCCTTTGAGAGATGCTTCGCGCGACAGCGAGGGTTTTGGTCACGGCAAGGGGTATCTTTATCCGCACGCGTACCGGGATCACTGGACCGCGCAGCAATACCTTCCGGACGGGTTACAGGGGCGCGTGTTCTACGAGCCTTCGGATCAGGGTTATGAAGGCGGTATCAGGGAAACAGTGAGACGCAGGCGGGAGATTCAGCTTGCCGAGATGATGGATTCACAGCGCGAGGGATTGGGTGAAGTCTTGACCAACAGCCCCTCGGATTCCATCAGGGACGAGTGGTTGCGTCGTGCAGCGTCTTATAGCGCGGAAAACCTCGAGAGCGTCCGGGAGATGGTGTTTGAAACAGCGGGGTTGCTGCGCCACCACCTGGTGCTGGACATCAACGCGGGCAGCGGTTTGCTGAGCTGGGAGGCGATGAGGCGAGTTCCAGAAGGAGGAGTGTGGAGCCTTGTCTCGAGCGCTGAAGACGCGGCCGTGTTACACCACTTTTCACAAAAACTTCCGGAATTGGAAAAACCGGTGGTAATGGTCGGTAAATTGTCCGGGCTCTCCGATCTTTTGCGGGAGAGGGGTGAGGGTGAAGTTCGATTCGACAGGATATTCTGCCGTGATCTTTTGACACCCAAAAAGGAAACATCGGGAATTGAGAAAATTCAGGAGCTGAAAGTCGCTCTGGAATGGCTCTCTGAGGAAGGGTTTTTGGTCTTGGTTCAACGTTTGCCCCGCATGGGACAACGACTGCATGAGCTGGTAAGTTGGGGTCGGAATCAAGCATCACTGCGGGAAAAGGTAAAGAGCGCGGAGGAAAGGATTTTCACCGGGGAATTTCACCCGGTGATGAAGTGGGGGCCCGAAGATCTTGCAAGAGAGCTTTCCTCAGCAGGGTTCGGTTCGGTGGAGTCAAAGGTGGTGAGTTTGCAAGCCGGAAAAAAACTTTCAAAAAGATTGGTCAACTCCTGGTTCAATGAGGAAAAATCCGCCCGCGGCCTTCCCGGCTACGCTACATGTTTGCTTCGAGCCGGGTTGGACGAGGAGGAGTTGACCGCGGTCGGGAATCTTTACATATCACAACTTCCGGAGCGCAATCTTTCGTGGCGCTCTGTGTACCAACTCGTCAAGGCAGCAAAGTAAAGGGTGACAAAAAACTTCCAAACCGACCTTTTGTTTTTCCACGGGAAAAGAGTATATTGCCCAACATGAACCCGGAAAAATTCGTAGGCATAACCATAGCCGGACGTTTCAGAATCACCGGCATTATCGGAGAAGGAGGGATGGGCACGGTGTACCTGGCGGTTCATGAAACACTGCCTAGAAGTTTCGCCATCAAGATCCTGAAAGAAGATCTTGCGAGAGACCCCGTGTTCGTTGAGCGTTTCCGGCGGGAAGCGATAGCAGCCAGCCGCGTGGTGCATCCAAACGTTGTTTATATTACCGATTTCGGTCAACTGCCGGAAGGCCACCACTACCTTGTCATGGAATACTTGGAAGGTGAAAGTTTGGAAGAAGTGATGGAGCGGCAGGGACGGCTGCCTCTCAGCCGGGCGCTTCACATTCTGATACAGTTATCGGACGCGCTTTACCATTCGCACACTATGGGAGTGGTTCATCGCGACCTAAAGCTTGAAAACATATTGCTTTGCAAAATCAGACAACACCCGGATGTCGTCAAATTGGTTGATTTCGGAATAGCCGTGATCATGCACGGCGAAGACGTTTCGAACAGGAAGGCAACCATAAAAGGCCAGGTCTTCGGCACACCCGAATACATGTCTCCCGAACAAGCGATGGACCGACCCCAGGACGGACGCTCCGACGTATATTCCCTTGGGATATTGGCCTACGAGTTGGTGGTAGGCGAACCTCCTTTTTTGGGAGAACCCACTGAAATCCTTCACGCTCACCTTAAACGCCAGCCGCAGCTTCCGTCATCCGCGCTGCCGGGAGTTTCCATTCCTTCATCGTTTGATGCCTGCGTAATGAAATGTTTGGCGAAAAAACCCGAAAACAGATACCCGAATGCGGCAGCACTCAGGGGAAACCTGATGAAAATACGCGGTCTATTGACAGGGGTGAGTTTGGATATCGACACCTTTGCCGATCAGAATCAACACCCTGCCTTTTCCCGGAATAATCAAGGCAGGTGGAGCACAGTAGGCGAAACGGCTGAAAAGAGCCTTGGTTTGATCGATCCGGCTTTCAGACAGGATTTACCCACCTCGCCTGCAACCCACGAATACGAGGAGGCAGACCGGCACGCGGTCACGCTTTCTACCAATGAATTGCGATCAACGTATCACCAGACCATCAAGGAGCTGGCTTTTTCTTTGGGAGAAGCAGCGATACGATCCGAACAGATAACGAGTTTTTTGAACAAACTTTTGCAAATCGAGGAAGAAGAGGCCGCCCTGGGTGCGCAAATCGCTCTGATGGAGGGAAATTTCGAAAGGATACGTTTCGAGACGGGAGATCTGGAAACCATGCTGCGACACGCGATTCTTGATCTCACGCTGGAACAAAGTCGCTTGCTGGATCGCTGTCCAAATCCAGGACCCGATTTATTGGCAAAAGCACGGGATCTTGAATTCCAGATCAACGAATTAAATACCCGGCTGAATGATGTCCTTGCAGACCGGGCTGAAAAAATAAAGTCTCTGAACGAAGAACTTCACGAGTATAGAAATCTGAAAGAGCAGAAGGCATGGGAAATGGCTGAACTGTATGCAAAACTGCACGAAGTAGTAGAAAAAGTCCGTGGACGAGCCACTGGCACCAAGCTGAAGAAATTGTACGAAAAATCCGACTACCTTTTGAACAAACTGGAATCCCGGCGACGCTCGGCCACCACTCTCGAAACCTGACCCCTATCACTCAACATCTTTCGTATTTTTCAGATCCTCTGAATTCGTTGATTTTTTCCGTTTGTTCTCCGGTTCATCTTCCTTTGTTTCTTCCTGATCGCTTATATCTTCAGGCCGCGTCTCTTCTCTCACATCTTCCGTTTCGGTCGGCTCCGTGTCCGAGTCTTCTTTGATTTGAATCGATGGAAGCTCTGATATTTTCGGCATCACCACGATTTCTATCCGGCGATTCAGCGCCCGGCCCTCCTCGGTGGTATTGTCAGCGATAGGATCAAACTCCGAATACCCGGCAGCGCTCAGCCTCTCGGCCGCCACACCCTGCTTTTGCAAAAATTTGACGACTTCAACCGACCGGGCCGCAGACAATTCCCAGTTCGTCTTGAATCGGCCGCCGCTCCTGAGTCTCTTGTTATCCGTATGACCCGCTACCACGAAATCCCGGCCCTGGATGTCTTTGAGCACCTCGGCAAGCTTCCGAAGAGGCTCCCGGGCGCCGCGCTTCAGTTCGGCCCTGCCCGGATCAAACAAAACCTGGTCGCTCATCTTCACGATCATCCGGCCCTTGCGGATTTCCACTTGCAAATCACCGGCCTCTATCATTTCCTTCAAACTGAGAGCCAATGCTTTGAAAAGCTCGGATCTCTCATGTGCCTCTGCTTTTTGACGGTTCAACTCCCGAATCTGCTCTTCATCACGCTCTATTCTTTTTTCGAGCTTCCGGATCCGATCGTCCCGTTTAACAAGCTCGTCCTCGAGCTTCTTGAGTTCCACGGCCAAAAGAGATCGTTCCCGCCCGGCCTTTTGGAGTTCCTCCTTGTGAGCCTCCTCCGTTTGCACGTGCGTTTCCTCTTGTTTTTCAAGATCTTCGCGGCACTGTTTCCACATCCTTGTCCTATAGCGAAGCAGATCGCCGCCGCAACCGAACTGAACAGATCCGAACAAGAGAAAAACCGCTGAAATTGTCTTCAATCTGATCAATGGCCAAATCCTGAGACTCATGCTCGATTTTGAACGTGTTGTAATTCGATCTTCGCGATCGAACAGTCTGAGGAAAACAGATGAATTTGCAAGAAATTTGACATGATCAACACATCCTTTTATGGTTTGTGTGTACGTCTATGTAGGATGACCCATGGCAAAATCCCGTAGAAAATCAAAGCCCTCTTCACGCTCCACCGGAAGAACCCGCGCCTCAGGAACTTCGCGCTCCAAATCGTCCAAAGTCAAAGATCCGGGTTCCGAAGAAACCGCCGAAGATCTTGAGGATGAAGACATGCTCCTTGAAGCCGGACCCGACAAAAGACACCGGGGAAAACGCAGCCGTTCAAAAGAGATTGCGGGCGTGCTTCTTCTGGCGGCCGCTGTACTGGCGGGAACCGCACTCTTATCGCTTCAGTTCGGCGAAGGAACCCTCATGGGTCCGTTCGGCCGTGCCATCGCGCTTGGACTCTACGCTGTCTTGGGAACGGCCGGCTACCTGGTCGTTCCGGCTCTCGCCCTGATAGCCCTGCGTTACCTGGCAATGATGAGAAAAAGATCCGACTGGTTGATGTGGTTTGGATATGCGGGAGCCACGGTATCCAGCGCGGTGATCATTCATTGTTTGTATCCGGAACCCCGCCTGCACGGTTTTTCAGCGGGAGGAAAAGCAGGTGAAGTACTCGGAGGCATGCTGCTGGCCCTTTTCTCGAGTGCAGGAACCTACTTGGTGGCATCAATTGTCCTGCTTATAAGCCTCATGCTTGCTACCGACATTTCTTTTGTCGAGGCCGTCACCGCGCTCGTGAGACTGGTAAAGAACTTGACCAGGGGAATCGGTAACGCGGCTCGTTCCACAGCGCGTTTCCTGCAAAGAACTTTTTCTTGGAAAGCGGAAACCTCGCTGGCCGCGGAAGGTGCTGGGGGAACCGCAATAGCCGTAGCGTCGGGACAAAGTGCTGAAGACGAATATGAACAAGAATCAAAAGAAACGTCTATTAGCCGAACGCCGGCGCGGGATGCGGATGCTGAAACGTCTCCAACCGAAAGTGAAAACCCGGACCCGGCGGTTTTGGATGACGACAACCTTGCGCCACCTTCATCAAACGGTGCGCGTCAAAGGGGACAGGTCCAGCGGGTTCCCAAAATCATAGAAAGAAAAAAAGAAGTTCCAAAGAAATCAGAAGACAAGAAAAAGCTCCAAATAAAGCCGGTGGACAGCTCCGATTACGAACTCCCCATCATGGAACTGCTCGTTGAACCCAAAAGCGAGACGTGCGAAACCGACAAGGACACGATGCTCAACCTCGCCCGTCGACTCGAAGTGACTCTTGAAGATTACGGAATCAGCGGCCGAGTCAGGGAAATACACCCTGGACCGGTGGTTACGATGTACGAGTTCGCGCCGGAAAGAGGGACAAAACTCTCCAAGATAACCGCTCTCTCATCTGATCTTGCAATGTCGATGGAAGCCACGAAGGTCCGAATCGTGGCACCCATACCGGGAAAAAACGCAGTCGGCATCGAAATCCCTAATCAGACCAGGGAAACCGTCTACCTGAGGGAACTGCTGGAGGACGAGGCTTTTTACAAGGGAACCCCCAAACTGAGGATGGCTCTCGGAAAAGACATAAACGGAAACAGTTCATACTGCGACATGGCCAAGGCGCCTCACCTCTTGATTGCCGGGGCTACCGGCGCTGGGAAAAGCGTTGGAGTCCATGCAATGGTTTTGAGTTTACTTTACCAGTACACCCCTGAAGATCTGCGGCTTCTACTGATCGATCCCAAGATGCTTGAATTTTCCTGCTACCACGATATTCCCCATCTTTTGCACCCGGTGGTGACCGATCCGCAACAAGCGAACCTGGCCTTGCGCTGGGCTGTCGAAGAAATGGAAAGCAGGTATCAAAAGCTGGCCGAGTTGGGGGTAAGAGATCTTGATTCATATAACCGCAAGGTAGAGCGCATACTTGCAGAACAAAAAAACCAAAATGATGGTGAACCCGACTCGGAGCAGACTGAACGCGAAGAAGAAGACCCGGAAACCTGCTTGGCCGGCGACAGGGAAAAAGCGTCTGGAGAGCCGATGTCTGAACCAACAGAACATTCAGAGCAGGATCTTGAAAACGACGTGGAAATAATCGAAGACGACATTGCGGATATGGGCGAACTATTGAACCCGTTACCCGCGTTGCAGGACGAATCCGAAAAACGCCCGCCGGAAAAACTTCCATACGTGGTCGTTATCATAGACGAGTTTGCAGACCTTATGATGGCGTCTCCCAAAGAAGTTGAGACTTCAGTGGCTCGGATCGCTCAAAAAGCAAGGGCCGCGGGCATACACCTCGTGGTGGCCACCCAGCGTCCGTCCACCGACGTAATCACCGGTCTTATCCGCGCTAATTTTCCGACAAGGGTGGCATACCAAGTAAGTTCCAGAATCGACTCCCGTGTTGTGCTGGAACAACACGGCGCTGAAGCGCTCCTGGGCATGGGCGACATGCTTTTTACTAACCGCGGCCTTGCTCCCAAAAGAGCGCACGGACCACTGGTGACCACCGAAGAAATCGACAGGGTCGCGGACCACATAAGAGAGCAGGCGCGCCCGAATTACAATATGGACATTGTAAAACCTTCGCCCGAAAGCGAAGTCGATGAAGATGATGAAGCGGTGGATCCGAAGTATGATGAGGCGGTTGCCGTGGTGGCTTCACAGCGAATAGCTTCTATTTCTTTCCTGCAACGCAAACTACGGGTGGGATACAACCGGGCCGCGCGAATGATAGAAATGATGGAAAAAGAAGGGGTCGTCGGACCATCCGACGGAGTCAAAGGAAGGGAAGTGCTGGTAACCTCTCTCGAGGACAGGGAATACTGATCACGAGCCTGAGCTGTGTATGCTCCGTCTTTTCCTTTTCCTTGTCCACCCTGCCAAAAGGAT
Source organism: Myxococcales bacterium (assembly GCA_007131745.1). The sequence goes on along the minus strand of SLPX01000403.1, from coordinate 28,536 downwards.
TCCGACAAACAATGCAATCGGACCACCACCGGGCGAACCGACTTCGAACACCCTGCAGCCGCATCCTCCCTCACTCTTCTTGAAATCATCGTCATGAGGTTGCGTTCCTGGAAGATCCGCTCGGGCCGTAAAAACAACCGGTGAACCTTCCGCTCCTGACAAAAGAGCCTGCAATTCGTTTCGGCCCGGGTTTTCACCCATGGCCCAGATCACACCTGCCAACCCGCCTGCATTTGTCTCCACCGTGACCTGGACGCTTTCTTCCGCGGTTTGATGGGCGGCTATCCTTCCACCCCCCTCGGTCACCGAAAACTCCACCTTCACACCGGGAACAGGGAACCCGGTTTCTTCACTTAACACCCTCACAGTCGGGGAGACCGCCAACGGTTCGGAGATTGTTCCCATCTGTTGATCTCCTTGGAAGCTTTCAATCCGCAAAGATGACGGATCAGGAGCCACAACAACAAAAGGGTTGGACTCTCCGTAAAGCAGAAGATCGTGAGCAAGCATCACTACGTTGTCACCGACCTCGCTTACCGCTGCCTGAAACGAAATGCTCCCATTCTCAAACAACGGTGATGTTTCCGGGTAAACCGACCCTGAAAAAGTCGACAAAATAGCGGTGCCTCCATACCCCGCTGCGACCAACCCTTCCGAATCCAATGCCGTGATCGTCACGTCAAACGGAACACCCGCTGTTTTCGTGGATTCAATCGTGTCGAAAACAAAACGTACCGGGTCCCCCGGTCCCGCGTAAGCCAACGTGAGTTCGTCCAAAACCGGACTCTTGGTCCCGGTTTCGCTCTCCAGAAAAGCCTTCACCCGTACCCTGCCGGAAGTAATCGGAAAACTCGAAACCACTCGATCCAATTCACGGGCGGTGTTTGCCTGGCCGTCCGTCAGGGCTTGTTTCCATTCGGTTCCATCATGATAATGCCAGTTCGTGCCGCCGTTATTGGACAGCTGGTATCGTATGTGAGTTGACTCGGGAATCCATATATTCCCTGTCTCCCGGAATGCAAGGAGAGCGGACAATCCTTCCGCGGGTTGCAGGTTCGGTGTAACAACTCTTCCGCTTGTAAACATGTACCTGGTCTCGATCCCGGGTACGAATGATGCCGATGGATAAGGATGCAATGCGGGGCGATGAGCTTGGACCGGAAATAGATTTCTTTCAGCATCGTGCTCAAGATCTTCCATCATTGCATAAACCGGTGCATTGCATGCAATCTCCGAACCTGCATTTACCAAACCGAACCTGATCCGGTTCGGATAGGGCGGAGCTATGGTATCCGATGTCGTTTCGTTTACCTGGGTTCCGGCGGAATCCAGGATCCTGCATGTAACCCCGGGTTGGATTGCAGAGATCAAAATATACTCAGCGTCCCTGGGTATCAGGTAACGGCGCCCCAGTTCACTTCGCGGCATAAAGGAAACAGCCTCCCCACCGTCACCGTCCGCATAAGACATTCCCGCCACCGGCGCGGACGCTCTTATATTGACACCATCTCCCGTACCCGTGCCTCCGCTTCCCGGATGGGAAAGCGAATAAACCTGGTTTGCATCCAAAATCACTGTTTCATGCTCGACCGAACTGTAATAAATATCGACCACGGTTCCATCTTCCAGAGCGGTTATTCTGCTCGCGCCGGAATTAACTCCCACGATCTCGGTCGAAGGCGGCAGGTAGGGAAAAACATCCCAAAAATTTCCGTCATTCCCCGATCGTTTGTTCACGACCACGGGAAGAGTGGATTCCACCCTCGCAACTCCTCCCGGGGTTATGGAGGCTTCTATGGAAAGGGGCGTATCCGGAAAAACGGTCACCACCGCCGCCTGAGTCGGACCGTCATAAATGCGCACCTCCGATTCTCCGAACGGCGCGTAAACATCGAAAATGTCTTCTTGCCGGGGATCAGGATAAACAAACACATCGGATGCATAAGCCAGGAAAATCGCCGCATCGGTATCGATTCCTGAAAACTGCGCAAAGTAAGGGGCGGTAGCGGACACTACAGACCAAGTCTCAACATCCGAGGGCATTGCCGTGCCTATTTGACGTTCATCCAGGTTCCAGCTCGACATCGGACTCATCTCAATGAAGTTTCCATCGACAAAACTTTGAACAATGATCGAAGATTCGGCTGCCAAAGGGTTCAACACCACCGAGCTGGCTACAGGAGATCCATACGTGAAAACCTCTTCAGGCGTCCCCACGTCAAGCGTCGAATCTTCGTTGTTTCCGAAATAGAGATAATAAAACCCACCCCCGGCGGGCAAATGCGAAAACTGCACCCATATCGATCCCCTCCGCGCTATAAAATCGAACAGTTCAATCCACCTAGGCTCAACAATGTCACCGTCCGGATCCACGAACACCAAGTCCGAACCGTCCAATCGAGAGATGTCGAATATTTCATCGGGCGCGCCGGCCAAATCCAACCTCACCGGAACATCAACCAGGGATTCTCCGGTATTGTTTGCGACATTTACAATAATTCGATAGGACCATCCATCCATGCGCCAAACAGGAGCATACTGCTCACGAAGAGTCGCCCGACCTTCTTCCAAGGCTATTTCGTGGGAAGCATCGTATTCACCGGTCTGATCGGGCCCCGCCTGGATAAAATCAAACACGGACACTTTCGCGGCAGGGAGATCGTTTGACAACAAAACCACCGTACAAACAACAAAAACACCCCACAAAAAACGTGTCGGAGCGGTTCTTACATACACTCCCGCCCGTTTCTTCATTTTGTCGGCCGAATACCCATCCGGAATCTCTTTGTTTTTTATTTTGTCAAACATCATGTCGTCTCACCTATTCCACTATGCCTTGGCTGCATCCCAAATCGAGGTATTCATCGGTGTTGTTATCTTCAATGCACTCATTGTTCACACCCGGCCCCATGCATTCCCATGAACCGTTGTCAACGCAGACTCTTACTCCTGCATCATCAGGCGCAAGCGGAGCGCCCGGCCAATGACACCGCACCACTTCACACTTGTGAGGATTCAATGTCTCTGTGGTGGAAGTGTTTTGAGTGCAAGGAATGGATTCCTGGTTGGTCAAATCATACAGGTCCACCGGAACGCCGGGGCCTACACGCAGATCGCCGTCATTGCAAACCTCCACCACGACCGTCAACTCTTCAGGGCACTTGTCTCTTTCGTAACCGAGAACAGTCACTGTCAGGTCGGGAGCTGCAAACACGTTGTAGTCAGGCATGTTCTGCCGGAAATTATTGTACACTAACCAGTTAGGAACGCTGCCTCCCGGCGGCAACAATCCATTTTCCGTAATATCAGTAATATTGTATGCATGCTGATTCCATATCCTGCGGGTCGGCACCCACCTGTTGTGTGCATCGCCCCAAACCTGTAAGGGCGTGGTCGGACCGCACGGTTCGCACCTCGCCGCGCACCAAGAATTCTCGATAAATACGATTTCAGCGTTCCCGTCATTCGACACATCCGCGATCACGGGCATCTCCAGGCGAGTGTGTGTATGGTTCGGCTTTTCAAACAAGATGGTTCCGTCGATACCGCTGAAAATTCTGAAATGGCACTCGTCATTGTAAACCACCTCGGCAGAACCGTCGCCGTCGAAATCAAAAACCGAGGAACTTGTCACCCTGGAAGAGCAATCCTGTATAGGCACGGACCAAAGTATCCCGGGAGCTTCGCAATATGGATTATCCGCCGGAATTGCATCGCATTCGGGCAATGTTGCGCAGCAATCCAAATCAAACACCGCGTAGTAATCGGCTCCCGCAACTCCAATCTCGGGTTTCCCGTCTCCCGTAAAATCGGCCACGGTCGGCGGCCCTCCCTCGTTGCGGGAACACGATCCCCAGGGCATGGGTATGCTCACCAGAAGCTCTCCGGTGTGCTTGACGATGTAGACGATGGAGTCTCTTACTATCACCAGCTCGCCGTAGGGATCATCGTCAAAGTTTCCGGTGGCGTTGAAACCATCGCAAGGGTATCCCCCGCAATTGGCATGGTAATCAAACTCATAAGTCCACAAGATCTCGCCATCGGCGCGGTACGCTGTGTTTCCGGCATAAACCTCCATTACGCCGTCCAGGTTTAAATCCGCTGCAATGGATATCGGCCCCATAAAAGAATTCACACCTCTTCCTGCGGTTCCACGCCATTTAACCTCACCCGTTAGTCCATCCAACACGACTCTTCCAACCAGGATTTCAGCGATTCCATCGCGGTCCAGGTCCACGATAGACGGCTGCGCCCCTGTCAACTGGTCGTTTCCCATCGGGTGATCCGACTCCCACTTCTTTATGACGTAGCCCACCGTCACAAAAGCCTGCGTAACCATGAGCAATGAAGTTGCATCATCGGTACGTTCGACGCCGAATTCCAGGCCCACGAAATCATCGTCTTGCCACTGAAAATCGTTGTTAAACTGGTTTTTAGGAAATTCCGCTGTATGAGCCGTCCACTCTCCTCCGGTTACAACGAAAGATTCGGAAGATCTAACAGCTCCGCCGGATCGCAGAAACATGGACATCTCCGCTGGTCCATCAACGCTTTGAGCTACAGCGGTCACCCTCACCATCGCCACAGCCGCGGTTGAAAGATCGTAGTTCCAAGTAAAACTTTGCCGGACACCCTGCCCGACAGACCGGATGTAAGAGTTTATTCCGTCATGAGGATCTTCATTCACCGTATCGTACGCACCGGCGCCTCCTTGAATGACCCATTCACCCGTCAAAGCGCCGTCTCCCTCCGGAAAAAATCGGTCATACCGAACCGAACTGAAAGCAACGGTTCCGTGGGTTCCGCTGGGCGTCCATCTCATGCCGACTATGTCGGGGGTTCCATCACCGTCGATGTCGCCTACGGCCAAGCCGCCGGAATTATCGAAAAAAGGAGACGCTATGTGAAAATGCTCCTCGAGATGAGTAGAGTCACCGGTACAGCGTCCCGAAACGACTCTCAAAACGCCGGGTGTGGCACAACAGCCATGACCGAAATAATTGTACGACACAAAAAGAATGTCCGGAATGTCGTTTGTGTCTATAACTCCGTCATTGTTATCATCGGTGACATTCGCAACGACCGGAGTCATGACCACATCGCTGTATGCCGGGTATTCAGCGGGTGAATCCCAGCGACACTTCATTTCAGGCGAGAATTCTCCGGGCGTCGGAATGAAGAGACATTCGGCGGGTCCTGCATCCAGCGGTCCTCCATCGGGCATGTATGCGTCCGACAAGAATCCTCCATCAAAAATCCCTCCGTCTTCCCACTCTCCGCCATCGATTTCTCCTCCATCCCGAGCAGCGTCCGAAAGACCGATTCCTCCGTCCCCACCCATCACACATACACCTTGATCCAAGTCACACACCCAACCTGCAGGACAATCCATGATGGATTCACAAGAACGATCACCCCCGGCGCCCGTGCTCTTTTTGCATCCCGAACCAAAGATCAAAAGCAGTGCCAACAACAGTTTTGAGATCAATGAAATCATCTTTCTTCATCCTTCCGGGCCTATCCATTCCACCCGGTCGTATAATCAGTCAAAGCATGTCAAAAAAACCAGTTTCTCATTGTCATGTTTGGATATTCCTATCCAACGCTCGACGATCCCCTCCAAGAATAGTTCTTTTTCTATAAAAGGAGCAAGCCGGTTTTTTCCAGACCACTTAGGGCATGCAAACACCGAATTCGGTTGAGCCGGCTTCCGTGCAGTCGGCTCCTCCTCCACACCATCCCGTAGGAGGATTCTCACACAAGCGGCGGCAATACCTTTCCCCCGGCTCTCCGTGGCACGTGGACCCGGGCAAACATTCCAGTGGATATTGACAAGGACTCCCCGCCTCCTTGACGCCCGTGGGCAAGCAAGTGGTCACATCAGGGGCCTGAGGCGACCAGTAGCACCCAAGAGGATCAAAACACCCCGAATTATAAACGGGATCGCACGGTGTATGTGGGATGCACAAGAAAATCGGCGCTTCTTCCTGTGGAAGAGGAACCGTCACGCCGCAAAGTCCTTCTTCACAGTGCCCGAATTCAACTGACTCGCAGAAAGGATGGCACATCGGACTCCCGGTCGAAAAAAGGTCGACACACACCGTGGATGCTTCACAATCGTCTACCCCGTTTGGAAGAGTGGGAATGCAGTTCGACCATACCGAAAGACTTCCCGGCGCGGTACAACCTATCTGCGCGCTTCCACCCAGGGGGTCGCCGGATACGATCGTGCATCTGCGGCCAGTGCCGCACTCGTTCTGAACTATGAGATCCAACCGGCTGCATTTCTGCGGCTGAACCTGTGCTGCATCGGGAAGCAAGCGCGCATCCATGTACACGGTCCCGTCCTGAACAGGCTCCTGGCCGCCGTCGAGTCCGTTTTCTTCTTCCACGATTTCACCGCACCCCAAGTTTCCCAAGACAAAAACAAACACCGTGACGCAAATAACCCTGCAAATCTCCGACACATTCGATCTTCCGATCTCCCCGATCATCGGCCCTGCTCCTTTCGCGTGAGCTCCCTTTTTCGATCTCTCTTGACCGCGCAAAGCTCCCCGCACATCGTACATACCTGGCTACCGGCCGCCTCCGAACTCTCTTTGAGCTTCCGCGCCTTCCATGGATCCATGGCGTTCTTGTACATGGCCTCCCAATCCAAATCCCTCCTGGCCTTGCTCATTGAATCATCCCAATCGCGGGCGCCCTTTATGCCCTTCACCATGTCGCCGGCGTGAGCGGCTATTCTCGTAGCTACAACTCCTTCAATCACATCTTCCACTGTCGGCAAACAAAGATGCTCCGCAGGGGTCACGTAACAAAGAAAGTCTGCTCCATGAGCAGCCGCGATCGCGCCTCCTATGGCCCCCGTGATGTGATCGTATCCAGGCGCCACGTCGGTGCAAAGCGGACCCAGAACATAAAACGGAGCCTCTCCGCACACGCGCTTCTGTATGAGGACATTGGATTCCACCTGATCCAACGGCACGTGTCCCGGGCCTTCGATCATCACCTGGACACCTCTTCTTCGCGCCCTTTCAGCAAGCTCACCCAACACGAGCAACTCGCTCAACTGCCCTCGGTCCGTTGCGTCCGCGGTGGCGCCGGGTCTGAGACCATCACCCAGAGACAATGTAACGTCATGGTCGGCACATATACTGCAAAGATCGTCGAACCTCTCGTAGAGAGGATTTTCTTTTCCTGTGACCTGAATGTACGACGCGTGCAAAGAACCACCGCGGCTCACGATACCGCACAGCCGTCCGGATCCATCTAAATCTGCAAGGCTTTTCTTCGTGATCCCGCAATGCACGGTCACAAAATCCACACCTTGCGTCGCGTGTTTTTCAATACAATGAAACAAATCGTCGGGATCCAACATCCCGCCCTCGTCCATTTCAGCGGCTACCTGGTACACAGGCACCGTTCCCACCATGACGGAAGAGTTTTCCAGGATCTTCATCCTGATAGCATCGATATCGGTTCCGGTCGACAAATCCATTACCGAGTCGGCGCCGTACTTGACCGCCTCCCGGAGTTTGCACAATTCATCGTCCACAGACTGCTTCAATCCCGAAGCGCCTATGTTTGCATTGATCTTTGTGCGTAAACCTTTTCCCACACCCACAGCACGAAAGGTTCTGTTCACATTACGAGGAATAACCACCCTGCCCCGGGCTGTTTCGTCCCTTATCACCTCAGGCGGCAACCCTTCTTCCCTTGCAACCTGCTCCATTTCATGGGTGATCTTTCCATCACGCGCTATCTGTATTTGGGTAGGCATTGATTTGTTCTCCACCGACAACTATCGAGGGTCTTGTAATTTATCCTGTGAATAATCCATATCATGGATGACCGAGTCTCAATATGGGCCTTTCCGGTATGGTCGCTACTACCGCGCCCGCGGCCGCGGCCGCGGCCGCGCCCGCTCCCACCGCAACCCAAAACCACCATTTTTTGTAGAACGGCACATCCACTACACACTTTCCGCCGATGCATCGACCCCCTGGACAGTCGTTGTCGGACAAACACCTCGCGGTCAAGTCGGTGCCCAGATCAAAGATCGGTGTTTCCACAAAAAGAGAAGCCGCAATGTCATCGGCCGCGGGTTCACCCGGAACAGGATTGGGCCGCCGGACGCGCTTGATGAAAGCTCTTTTGCGCACATCATACCAACTCGCCTCGGCTTCAGTGAGCGATGCCCGGCAAACGACCAATTGTTTCGCTCCCATGGATCGCGCCAACTTTTCAATGGCCGGGCCTCCATCACGCTTCGTTCTGAGTTCCCTGTCAAGCGAGGAAATCAAGTCCCTCGCCTCGGATTGATCCGGATCCACGGACACATTCACCTTCCAGGTTGAGCCTGACGGTGAATCGTGATCAATAAACCTGGCAACCGTGATGTATCCTTTTCTGTAGAGAAGAAAGAAATGCCGTCCCAGCGGAAGATCCTTTATGGTTTGGGGAACCGCTCCGTAGTCATGTCCGTCCACAAACAGGCGGGCCGATTCATTGGCCTGGATGATAAACATCCCCGTGTTCTCATCCCTTGACTTGAGCGCGTTCTGAAAAGCTTTTATCACATCCGAGGAAAAACGCCGTGACGGCGGAGACCCTGTCGGATCATAAGACGCTGCTATGAGAAAGGCTCTTTCCGCTGCCTTTATGTCGCCCTGCCCTAGATGGCACGCTCCGAGATAATACTGGGCGTTCACCATTTTTTCTATTAAAAACACCGAAGGGCCGTACTTGAGAATGGCCCTTTCAAGATTTTCCACCGCTTCGTTCAAATGCCTTATCGATGTTTCGAATTCCATGTTCCGGTAAGCCCTTATCCCCTTTATGCCCGCCAACCGGAATGCCTGGTATATCGGGTCGGATTGATCAACCGTCCTTACCGTCGGCGCCGCCGGAAGCACGCCCCTTGAGGAAAATCTCCTGGAAACAGCATGGGCCACCTTTGCAGCAGTGTTCCACGTGTTGGATTCCGCTATGACCACGATCTTCAAATCCGGCTTTTCCTGTTTTTCTTTCGCCTCCCCAGCCCACGCCGTGTTTTCATCCCCGCTCTGCAAAAGAAAACCTGCGACAAACACAGATACTGCAACAGCAATCGTGAAGCATGATCCTTTTTTCGATGCGCAAAAACACGGCCCTTTCGGAGAACCTCCGTCAACAAACATATTTGGGTCCACATCAGGGCCGGGACGATTGGATTGATCCGTCATTTCACACCTTTACATCATTTTCGACAAAACCGCGGCTTTACGTCCATCGGCTGCAATCGTATCACTGTATCATATCGCTTTACCAGCGGGAATCAACGGCGGAATTTCTGTCGCATCAATCCTCGGCCGCGGGACAATAGGAGAAAAGCACGCACTCACCACACAAGGGTCGCCGCGCCTTGCATACTTTCCTTCCGTGCAGGATCAACCCGTGACTCAATTGTATCCACTGATCCCTAGGAAACAGATCCATCAGGTCCCGTTCTATCTTGACCGGATCTTTTTCTACGGTGAACCCCAGCCTTTGAGACAATCGCCGAACATGAGTATCCACCACCACGCCCACCGCTACTTCAAACGCACTGCCAAGCACCACGTTCGCTGTCTTGCGCGCGACCCCGTCCAATTCGATCAATTCTTCCATGGTTCGCGGAATATTTCCTCCATGCTTATTCACAATAACCTCTGCCGCGCGCTTCAGGTTCTTAGCCTTGTTTTTGTAAAACCCTGTCGACCTGATGATTTCCTCAAGTCTTTCCGTTTCCAACTCGTAAAGCGCTCCAGGCGTGGGTGCAACTGCAAAAAGCTCGGGCGTCACCTTGTTCACCCTCTCATCAGTGCACTGGGCCGAAAGGATGGTCGCAACCAACAACTCGTAAGGCGATTCATGCTTCAAAGCTGTTTTTGCATGAGGGTAAAGTGAATCGAGTAATCCGAAAACCTTCTCGGCTCTCTTTTTTTCTTCCTTTGATCTTCTCGATCTTTCGGCGTTTTTTCTCTTCAATGTCTCTTTTCCTTTTTCCGTCAGAGGTCTTCGTTCACTCGCCACTTCCGTCTGCGCGGCCAATCTTTCTCCCGGGTTTATAAAACTCAAAAAGCTTTTTGTAAAAGCGCACATATTTTTTTTCAATCAGCAGAGTCGATACCCGCCAAGTGGATTCAGAAACGTATAAAGACAGGCTCGATCGGTCGTCCGCCCCTCATCGAAATATTCTGTGTCTCTTCTGTAGTTTTAGGGATATAGTTGGAGAGATGTCAGGTGTTTCAATCGGTTAACCAAAGGGCTCCGACATGGAGGTAACATCATGAAAACCCTTTTCTTCTCATTCTTGAAATCATTATGTTTGTTTCTGCTTGTAATTGCAGTTGTAGGATGCTCCAAAAAATCCGGAGGCGGAAGCGATCAGGACGCAGGGCTGATCGACGACGCTGAAATTGTTGATGTCGCGGAAATTCCGGATTTCGGTTTTATCGATTCGGAACCCGCGGATGCTGAAATATGCGCGCAGAATTCAGTCGAGGCGACCCTTGAGGTGAAACCCATCGACATAATAATTTTCATCGACAATTCAGGCTCCATGTCCCACGAAATCCAAGAAGTCGAACGGCAGATAAACAAGAATTTCGCTGAAATCATTGATTCGGCAGAACCACCGATAGACTACCGGGTCATCATGTTGAGCCAATTTGGAAGCTACGGAAGCAACGATATCTGTGTAGCCGAACCACTGGGTGGAATCCCGGATACGAACAACGACGGTCACTGCGACACCATCCCGTCGCAACCTGTCAACACCGATAAATTCTTTCATCACAGCGCCCGCATATCCAGCCATAACGGCTTGTGCCAAGTTATCACCCATCTCACAACCGCAGACGCCTACGATCTCCAACCCAACGGTTACGGGGAAGTCCTGCGGCCTGAGGCATTCAAATTCCTGCTGGTGGTAACCGACGACGGAGTGCGTTGCGGCGATTACCACGACTACGACACGGTAGCGGGTGGATGGGACACGGCTCATGCGTTCGACGAAGATCTCATGACATTGTTTCCTGAGCACTTCGGCAGCAGCCCTGAAGAACGAAATTACACATTCTGGTCCATCGTTTCCTTGGCGCCTTATGAACCCACGGGAGACAAGCCATACGGCGAACCGCACCCGCCGGACGAAACCCTTGCCCCGGTTATCGAAGATAAGTGTACTCCGTCGGCCGTGGATCCGGGCACGGGATACCAAGCGCTGAGCATCATAACAGGGGGATACCGCTATCCTACATGCGGGCTTGAATACACTGAAATTTTCCAACTCATGGCAGAAGGAGTGATCTTGGGGGCTGCAGTTTCATGTGAGTTTTTGATTCCGGAGCCGCCGGAAGGAGAAACCCTCGATCTGGACACCGTTCAGGTCCGCTACGGCTCCGACGGTGAAGAAATCGAAGTTTTCAACAAGGTCGACTCGATAAACGACTGCTCTCAAGACGATTACAACTTCTACTACGATGAAAGTCACATCATTCTCTGCCCGAACACCTGTGATCTCGTTCAATCCGACCCGAACGCGGAGATCGACATTCTTTTCGGCTGCGAACTGAACGTAGTCGTCAATTGAAGACCTGATACCGCCCACCGGCACGGCATAACCTTCATTAACGGGGTTTTTGATACGGTTTCATGCAGACTTCGTGGAATTACACCAGGACTCTTGCCTTCCTGTTGAGGGTCGGCTATACAGTGGTTTGACTGGAAAGTATTCGGCGTGTGTGGTTACAGGTGATCTTTTCCGGTATCGGCATTCTTTATGTTGTTAACCGCTAACACAAACAGAACGGAGTCATTTTATGCAAAGGGAACGTGTGTTGATTCTTGGAGCAGCCGGGCGTGATTTTCACAATTTCAATGTAGTGTTTCGGGACAACCCGGATTATGAAGTAGTCGCGTTTACAGCGACCCAGATCCCGAAAATCGGAGGGCGGAGATATCCCGCCGAACTCGCCGGGAATTTGTATCCGGACGGCATTCCAATACTCGATGAACGAGACCTTGAAAAAATTCTCCGGGAACTGCGGGTGAATCAGGCGGTTCTTTGTTACAGCGATCTGAGTCACATGACAGTCGGCAATCTGGCGGCGCGGGTCATGGCGGTTGGATCGGATTTCCAGATTCTGGGCCCCGACCGAACCATGGTCAAGTCAACGCGTCCCACGATATCCATCTGCGCGGTGCGCACTGGTTGCGGCAAAAGCCAGACAACGCGTTACGTGGCAAACGTCTTGAAGGAACACGGCCTCAAGGCAGTGGCAATAAGACATCCCATGCCATACGGAGATCTTGCAGCCATGGCGGTCCAGCGATTCGCATCCCTTGAAGACATCGACAAGCATAACTGCACCATAGAAGAACGGGAAGAATACGAATATCACGTGGATCACGGCAACGTGGTCTACGCGGGAGTCGACTACGCTGCCATTCTTTCCGAGGCCGAAGCCGAAGCGGATGTCATCTTGTGGGACGGCGGCAACAATGACTGGCCGTTTTACTTTTCAGACCTGGAAATCGTTGTGGCGGATCCGCTGCGTTTGGGCCACGAGATCAGCTATTTTCCGGGTGAAACCAATTTCCGCAGGGCGGACGTCCTGAATTTGAACAAGGCCGACAGCGCAAATCCCGAAGACCTGGAAGCACTCAAAAAGCGCTCCATGGATCTCAATCCCGGAGCGAAAATCGTGGTGACCGATTCGGAAGTAACAGTGGATGATCCATCCCTGATAGAAGGCAAGCGCGTTCTGGTGATAGACGACGGTCCAACTCTTACTCATGGAGAAATGGGGTTCGGCGCCGGCAAGGTGGCCGCGGATAAATTCGGCGCACGCGAGATTATCGATCCCCGTCCATTTGCTGTGGGTTCCATAAAAGAACTTTATGACAAGCATCAACACCTGGGCAACGTGGTGCCCGCGATGGGCTATTACGAAGAGCAACTCAAAGACTTGAAAGCAACCATTGATCGTTCAGAATGCGATACCGTGATCCTGGCCACACCGTTTCACCTGAAGCGCCTTTTCGATGTGGGCAAACCCTCGGCCAAGGTTGACTACGTTTCTAAGGACCGCGGCGAACCTACCCTGCGAACAGTAGTGGAAGATTTTATAAAAGAGCGCTCTCTCAAAGATCGATGAAGAAATAACAACAGACCCGTCTAACGGAGGTACAGCATGTTGCAAAAAGATTTACTCACTCTCGCCGACCTGGAACCAAAAGACGTGGAAGATCTTTTGGACCTGGCGGTGGATGTTAAAGCCGACCCCAAGAAATACAAAAAAACCCTCAAAAGAAAAGTCCTGGGCATGGTTTTCCAGAAAAGCTCTACGAGAACAAGGGTGAGCTTTGAGGTTGGAATATATCAGCTTGGAGGCACCGGGCTTTTCCTGTCATCCGCGGACCTTCAACTCGGCCGCGGGGAGACTCTCGCCGACACGGCCCGTGTTCTATCGCGCTATGTCGACGGAATCATGGCACGAGTCTACGGACATGCCGACATAGAAGAACTTGCAAAACATGCGGATATCCCGGTCATAAACGGGCTTTCCGACAAGTATCATCCCTGCCAGGGCCTTGCCGACTATTTAACCATGAAAGAACACGTGGGTCTAAGGGGCAAACGCCTTTGTTACATCGGTGATGCAAACAACGTTTACAACTCCCTCGTGTACGGAGGAATCAAGCTGGGCGTACACGTCACTCTGGCTGCTCCCAAGCAATACCAACCAACGGAGGAATTCATAAATGCAGCGCGTCCACTCGCCGAACCGGCCGGGGTCAGGCTGGAAGTCACGGAAGACCCCGAAAAGGCCGCTGCCGGTGCGGACATAATCTACACCGATGTCTGGGCGTCCATGGGGCAGGAAGCCGAGCGCGCGGAACGCCTGAAAAACCTGGCACCATACCAGGTCAACGCAAACATAATGAAAGTCGCCGGCCCGCAGGCCAGGTTCATGCACTGCTTGCCCGCCCACAGGGGAGAAGAAGTAACGGATGAAGTGGCGGACAGCAAGGCTTCAATAATTTTCGACCAGGCCGAAAACCGGCTTCACGCGCAAAAAGCTCTCATGATAAGGCTCATGGGGCGGGACAAATAAAATATAAACACACACAAGGAGAAAAACCTGATGGATACTTTTGAATGCTTGATGACACGCAGAACCATCAGAAAATACTCGGACTCACCAGTGGGAGAAGGTGACCTCCAAAGAATCCTGGACGCAGTCCGCATGGCTCCGAGCTGGGCCAATTCGCAATGCGTCTTCCTTGTGGCGGTGGATGATCCAAAGATCAAGTCCGCGCTTCAGGAAACTCTTCCCAAGGGAAACCCGGCCAGGAACGCTATCGTGGACGCTCCCTGGGTGATTGCACTCTGCGCTAAAAAGGGTCTTTCCGGTTTCTACAACGGCGAGGAAGTGACACCGTTCGGCGACTGGTTCCTCTTCGACGCGGGCATCGCCGTTCAGAACCTGGCCCTGGCCGCGCACGATATGGGTTACGGCATGGTCAACGTCGGCCTAATGGATCAAAAAGCAGCCGGGTCCATTCTCGGATTGGACGAAAACTCGGTTTGCATCGAACTCCTACCGCTTGGAAGGCCGGCCGGGGATCCGCCCGAAGCGCCTGCAAGAAAACCCATGGAAGAGTTTGCATATAGAAACCGCTTCGCAACCCCCCTCTGAATCCATCCCTACAGTACTAATGAAAACAAAAACATGATGTGATGGAGGTCCTCCCGTCAAACGGGCGCCGCCCCGAAAATCAGGAACCCAGAAGATTGTACCTGGGAGTCGTAAACTCCAGAGTCGTTCCCCAGACGGGAAACTCCCACTGCTTAACTCTCTCAATGAGACATTCCTTGAACCCATCATCATTGAGCTTGTCCGTAACGTTGAAGATCCACACCTTCACAGGGTTCGGCTGCGTCCCGATAACTACACCGATAATCACATCTCCTTCTATTTTCGGATCCTCGACGCGATTAATATAATCATGGAAACACCTTTCCACGCATATCCTACCCAGGTTGAAGACCCTCTGGATCTCCTCCACCATCTCCGGCGAAAGTCTCGCCGCAGTGGTATCCGAATCGTAATACTCTTCTTCGTATTCCCCGGCTTGAGGCGTAGTTCGCTGCTTGTCTCCGGGACATCCCGCAGCAGAAAGCAAAAAAGCCCAGAGCGCGACAAACAAGACTTGTGTCAATCGCACAAAGCTTCCACCTCGGCGTATGTTACCTCGACACATGGCTGACTCCTTTCAGGCCCGGCTATTAATTCTTTTCACCGGTTGTTTTTCAACGCTTTCAAAAGCGAGTTCTAGCGCTTTCGATAAGCGACCATGACTCAAGTCGCCCAACCTCTTCATCCGGTCCCTAATCGCCTAGTTTCCTTTGAATTCGGGCTTTTTCTTTTCCATGAACGACTTCATTCCGATACGCTGGTCGTTCGTCCCAAACAAGCCGGCAAAAACCTGTCTCTCCAGTTCAAGTGCACCGGCTAGCGGCAAATCAAACCCTTGATACACAAGCCTCTTTGCCTGCGCCAACGCCACCGGTCCCTTGGACGCTATCAAACGGCCTCGCTCCAGAACCTTTTCCATCAACTCTTCTGAAGAATAAACCTCGTTTACCAATCCCATGGTCTTGGCTTCGGCCGCTTTCACCATTTCCCCGGTATAAATAAGCTCCCTGCCCTTGGCCAACCCTACACGGCGAATCAAACGCTGTGTGCCGCCGAATCCGGGAACAACCCCCAGGTTTACTTCCGGCTGTCCGAAGCGCGCGTTCTCCGATGCATAGATTATATCGCAAGCCATGGCCAACTCGTTGCCTCCGCCCAGGCAAAAACCGTTCACCGCGGCTATCACCGGCTGTTGAATCTCTTCGATCGCCGTGCATACGCGGTGGCCCAATTCTGAAAACGCCCTCGCCTGGGTCACGGACAATTCCGCCATTTCCTTTATATCCGCGCCCGCTACAAACGCCTTCTGCCCAGCGCCCGTTATCACCAGCACCCGGATGTCTTCGGCCGAACTCAACTCCCCCACTGCACCGTATATCTCGATGAGTGTCTGCGAATTCAAGGCATTTAGTTGTTCCGGCCTGTTTATGGTCAGAATCCCGACCGGCGGTTTTTGCTCCACTAAAATGTTTTCAAAGCTCATTATTCAGCTCCAGCAATAAAATTTCAAAAACAACCCTCCACAACCCCCCGGGCTTCCGCCCCCGCCTACTTTTCGTAATTGTAAAATCCTCTTCCCGTCTTTCTTCCAAGCCATCCCGCCTGGACATACTGCTTCAAAAGCGGACACGGCCGATACTTGGAATCCCCCAACTCCCGATGAAGCACCTCAGCTATCGCCAAACACGTATCCAACCCTATCAAATCCGCAAGCGCCAGCGGCCCCATCGGATGATTCAGACCCAGCTTGATCCCCGTGTCTATATCTTCGGGTGTTCCCAAACCCTCGTAAAGAGCGAACACCGCTTCGTTCAACATGGGTATCAAAATACGGTTTACGATAAACCCCGGAACATCCCTGGATGTCACGCACACCTTCTTCAACGTCTCGGCAAGATTCTTCGTGGTGTTATACGTCTCCTCTTCGGTCGCCAATCCCCGTATCAGCTCCACCAGCTTCATGACAGGCACCGGGTTCATGAAATGCATCCCGATCACCTTTTCGGGCCGCCCGGTAACCGCTGCAAGCATTGTTATGGATATCGACGAAGTGTTCGTCGCCAAGATGGCATCCTTTTTCAACGCTTTATCCATGTTTGCGAAAATCTTCTTCTTCAGTTCAATATTCTCGGTCGCAGCTTCCACCGCAAAATCCGCGTCTGAAAGTGTTTCCATGGAACTGGTCGGGCGGATGCGGGCCAAAATCGTATCTCTTTCCGCTTGATCCAGTTTCTCTTTCTTAACCAGACGATCCAACCCCTTTGCAACGTTATCCTTGCCCCTGTCGGCAAGTTCCTGGTTTATATCTACTAAAACAACGTCCATTCCAGCCTGAGCGGCCACTTGAGCGATTCCGCCTCCCATCTGCCCTGCGCCTACAACAGCGATTTTCTTGATCCCGGTCATGTTTATCCTCTCTCTTTTTTGATGAATATCACCCCATGTCTCCACCATCGTCCTGATACAGCGTTTTCAAAACGGCCGAATGATGGTCAACTCCGTTTATTTCCGCAATTCGCCTATTTGTCAACGATTCAAAGTGTTCAAAACCGGCCCTCACCCGGCTCGCCGGTTTTCAATTACCTTGTTCGGAAAAGATTTTCATCTTCGGCCGCGGAAAAAACACATCCCTCGAGTCATCACGTTTTCAGCGGCAAAACGAATTGACTGTTTCATTTTTCCTTACTATTGTTTCAGTATAGGTACGTACGTAATAAATATATCGTACGTACCTTTATGATAGAAAGGATAAACGCACTGATAATGCAAAAAACACAAAAAAACATGCAACTGATTGGTTTTCAGTCGGGTGGTTTTTTCCTTTAGTTCCGGAGGTGTTTGATGTCTTTGACGGCATCTCAACTACGCGCTGATATTTACAAACTCATTGACCAGGTCCTCGAGACGGGTGTTCCCTTGGAAATTAAACGAAAAGGGAAAACAGTGTTGATTGTCCCAAAAGAACCGACCTCCAAGCTCAAGCGGTTGATCCGCAGGAAAGGGTTTATCAAGGGGGATCCGGATGAGTTGATTCATTTGGACTGGACCGGAGAGTGGAACCCGTGATCTTTTTAGACACTCATGTTGTCGCCTGGTTGTATGCGGGCCGGATTGAACGCTTTCCCCGGGCGGCATTGGAATTTTTGGAGGGTGGGCAAATATCAATTTCTCCGATGGCCGGTCTTGAATTGCAATATCTCTACGAGATACAAAGACTGACCGAACCCGGATTCACAGTCATCGCGGATCTCGAAAAGAGAATAGGTTTGACCGTAGCCGATGTTTCATTGGCAGAGATAACCGCCTTGGCTCACGACGTGAGCTGGACACGCGATCCCTTTGACCGGCTCATTGTAGCCCAGGCGATGTTCCATGAAGCACGGTTGTTGACCGCGGATCGCATCATTCTGGAAAATTACGAACACGCCTGCTGGGATTAAACCCAGAAAACACAGAAAAGTGTTTTTGGCTGTAAATTTCGTTATTTTATATTCAAATAAACAGATAAATTCGTTGCGCGTTCCCGGAATGATGTACGCTAACTGCGCGCCCTGGCGAAACACGCTCAAAACGACTGGCGGGGCGGCGGTCTAGTCGTCTTCCAGCAAAGGTAAAATCACCAAGACTGTTCGGGCTGACGAATCAAAGTCTCCTTCCAGTCGTCCCCCCTCCAGACGCGCTGCTCTTCCCGCCAGCCAAAGCAGGTGGTTTGAGACAAACCCGGAATGGTTTGGGGTTTCCCCCCGGGAGGTTGCAGAATTTGTAGTGGGTTGGTGGGGGTGCAGTCCGACTTTGAGGCGGATCCGGTCCGATCCCCCGACAACAAGAGAAACCTTGATGGAGTCGCCCGCGAAAGCTTTTTCGCATGCATTTCCAACAACACCGAACAAGATAAGGAGAAAATAATGAGGTTCGATTTCCGAAGGCGGTGAGACAACGTTTACGGATGTTTCGAAGCACAACTTTTTTTCGGCCCATGTTGAGCTGCAATGGGAAAGAACGCCTTCCCAAAATGCTTCCACGTCGAATTCCGAATGAACAATTGGATATCTTTGGACCAATCTTCCCAGGTCATCAGAGAATTCACGGCACTGAAGGCTGCATTCGAACACGTAAGCAAGGTCCTCGTTTCGTTTGGAATCATTTTCTGTCTGAAGAAGAAGATCCACGAATCCCAGAACTCCCTGAAGTGGGTTGTTCATATCATGGCAAACGGCCGATCCCATTATCGCCATGAGCCGTGTCCAGGATTGCAGCATTTTCCCAACGTCTTCCCTTCCGATGGTATGGCCCTCTCCGGTGTTGCCGCCATGGGAGTCCGGGTTTGTTTTTGAGTTGTCTTCTTTCATTTGCCGCCCTTTCGGCCGGGAGCGTTGTTCGTCTTTCTTCCGGCGTTTTTCTCCCAAATCGCTTCCCCTGTATCATAGCCGCGGAACCACCAACGGGAAAGCACGGACGTAGACAAATCAAACTTTTTGATCTAACCGTTTTCGTATTGGAAAACAGGAAATTGAATAACCGGGAGTGTAGATAACCGGATAATTCAACAGGATGATGAAAAGGAGAACGCCGTGTCCATCCGTCTGGCAAAAAGGATTTCCGATTCAGGTGAATACTTGTTCGCGGAACTCGACAAAAGAAAGAAAGAAGCAATCGAGCGGTCCATAGATGTTGTGGATCTCGGCATAGGAGATCCCGATCTTCCAACTCCGGACCATGTAATGGAGAGGTTGCAGCAGGCCGTGCAGGATCCGTCCAACCACAAATATCCATCCTACGAGGGCAAAGCGACCTTGAGGAAATCCATTGCAGAATACATGTCTCGAAGGTTCGACGTTTCATTGGACCCCGACCATGAAATAGTGGTACTCATCGGCTCCAAGGAGGGAATAGCTCATCTTTCCTGGGCATTGCTGGATCCTGGCGACGTTGCGCTCGTATGCGATCCGGCTTATCCCGTCTACGAGTGCTCGGCCCGTTTTTGCGGGGCTGATGTTCATCGGTTGCCACTCAAAAGAGAAAACGGTTTTCTACCGGATCTCTCTTCAATTCCGCCCGATGTTGCTCGAAAGGCAAAGGTGCTTTGGCTGAACTATCCGAACAATCCCACTGCCGGAACCGCTACGAGGGGGTTTTTCGAGGAAGCTGTGAGGTTTTGCAGAGAGAATGAAATCGTGATCATAAACGATGCTTCCTACGCGGAAATCTATTTGGACGGGAACCCGCCGGTGGGACTCTTGGAAATAGAGGGCGGACGTGAGATAGGGTTGGAGTTTCATTCCTTTTCCAAGACATTCAACATGACGGGATGGAGAATCGGCTGGGCTGCGGGTAACAAGACGATTATCGAAGGACTCGGGCGGATAAAGACAAACGTGGATTCAGGGGTTTTCGGCGCGGTTCAAGACGCGGCCGCGGCCGCGCTCAGCGGCCCTTGGACCACGGTCGAGGAGATCCGCGAAACGTATGCGCGCAGAAGAGACATTCTTTGCAGTGGACTCAAAGAAGCAGGTTGGGACGTCCTGATTCCAAAGGCTACTTTCTTTGTGCTTGCAGCGGTTCCCCCCGGAATGAAAGGAATGGATGCCGCTGCAGGACTGCTCAATGAAGCCGGCATCGCATGCACGCCTACGGCCGGAATGGGTCCAGGCGGTGAAGGCTTTGTAAGGTTTTCGCTGACCGCTCCGGATGAACGCATCCGGGAAGCAGCTCGAAGATTGAAGGCATTGGGAGGATGAAGCTCTGTATCACACATGAAGGGGCCGGAAGCCTCGCCTGTACAGTGGAGTCAGGGACTTTGCGCTACAAGCAGCCGGCGGCCTACTCGGTGGAAAGGGTGGAAGAACTTTCAACCGAGATCGTATCGGTTTTACACCGGGGGAACCGCGCTCACAAGCTGACTGAAAGCAACCTGGAACATTTGCGGGTTATAGGCGAAGAATTGGCCCAAAGGTTGCTTCCCAGGAATATCCTGGCAGAAATCCGGCGCACAATGGGATCCTTGACCCTGGAGCTGGATGAAGAATTGCTGCTGTTCCCTTGGGAACTGCTCTACGACGGTGAACAGTTTCTTTGCCGCCGATTCGACATCGGTAGAATCGTGCGGACCTCGCACCCGCCTCATTCGGTGATCCAGCGATCCGAACTTTCATCCCCCTTGCGATTACTGGTGGTGTGCGCGGACCCGGAACACAACCTGCCCCAGGTGGAAAAAGAAGGGATCGAGATCATTTCCAAGCTCGAAGGAAATACGGCCGTCCTGGCTCGCATGGTGACGGTTTCAAATTTAAAATTCGTGCGCAGAGAACTCAAGGATTACGATCTCGTTCATTTTGCTGGACACGCAGAACCTCGCGCATCCGAGTCGGGGTTTGCATGGCGGCTCGAAGACGGCCTGCTCACGGCCAAGGAAATCTCGCAAATGGGAGCGGGAAGACCCATGCCGTCAATGGTTTTTTCGAATGCATGCAGGAGCGGCACTTTTCATCCCGCAGCTGGCCCATCCAAGAACGACTCGTCTTTTTTCGGCTTGGCCGAGGGGTTTCTTCTCGCCGGGGTACGCCACTACATCGGCACCCAGTGGGAAATGGTTGACGGCCAGGGTGCCCAATTCGCGAGCCACCTCTATCTCGACCTGAGCCGCGGGGCGACGATGGGAGCGGCGGTCCGCAATGCACGAAACAGGGTGATAGCGGAATCGGGCGAAGGACAGCTTGCGTGGGCATCTTACGTGATGTACGGAGACCCGGAAACAGTTCTTCTAAAAGGAGAGAAAGAAGAAAAAATGACGGAACCGCCCTCGCTGCGGCTGGGAGTGCGGGCCACAGCACCGTTTAAGCCGCGAGAAGCCGGACGTGGTCCCGTTGTGATCGAGCCATTGGAAGAAACCGGTGTTGCACCCGGCACCCGGGCAGAAAAGGGTATCAAGAGCAGCACCCAGATGATCTCCCTCACACTTTCTTCCCTCGCAGCAGCACTCTCGCTCCTCATTTCCGGAAGCCTGGGTTATTACTTGTTGTTTCGAAAAAGCCCGATCCAAGAACCATCAACCGAAGCGCATCAGCGTGCGGAAAACAAAGAAGCGGACGGTCCGCAAAGTTCGAAGAGGATGAACAGCTTTGAAAAACACTCGAAGCTGAATTCCGGAAGTGAAGCAAAGCATCAAACAGGTGCACGAAACGTGGTTATTCACACGCATCGACTCGCTGTTCCAGGGGAGTCCCACAAGGTGCTTGACGGTCTTGCAGTGCTGGAAGCTTGTTTGCTGGACGGCCTGTCCAGGCGAACCTCTCTCACGGTGATGCATAAACCTCTTGATGACACTGAAGATGATCACGACAACCGGGCGACCCATATTCTGGAGCTTCAAGGTCACATGGTGGCCAAAGAAGTTGTTATGACGGTCAAACTCCGAGATGTTAAAAGCGACCTTGTGGTTTCAACTTCAGTTCATAAAGCGGATCGCCGTCTTTTGGAGGATTGCCGCACTGCAGCCGACCGACTCGTCATCGACGCTCAAAAGAAACATGGGGATGATTCCGCGCTAAATGATCTGTGATCGTGTCCGACAGACGCGAACACCAGTTGGGTCAAAGTCAAAAACCAATGAAACAGTTTGTGGATTTTTCAGTGCGCTCCAGTTGAGTTGTTTTTGATCTTTCCGCCATGATCGCCGTCATCATCGTCCTTACCTGAAAAAGAACCACCGTAGAACGTAGAGGTGGAATTCAATATACCGGTAATCCTGGGCGAAATCCCGTGTGAGCGGGCGGCATACCTCGATATTGTCCAGGTTGCTGCAACACCCAGGAAAAGACCGGCCGCGGCTCCCACGACAGCGGCCGCATCCGCGCTTACGAGCAACCTATCGCTCAGGAGATGTCCGGCGATGGAACCGGCCACCAGGAAAACCATAGGCAACAGATAAACCGCGGCCGCGGCCCACAATAAAACTTTTTCAGGCAAGGAAATTTCCACCAGGTCGCCCGGTTTCGCCCCAGCCTCGTTTAACGCTGTGACCACGGCCTCGGGATCGTTTCCCAATAAACCGCACCCACACCCCGAGGCTTTTTCAGAACAACCCTGACAGGCGCCGCTCCTTGGGACAACCACCCGCACCCGTTCTCCGACAATTTTCACAACAATGCCTTTTTCTTTCAACATGACGAACCGAATATCCTTTCCGGGCGGGAATTTTTCAAGGCGGTTTTACAATTTTCCAAGAAAACGCTTTCCCGGATTGCTCAAGTAACAGCGTTTTGTGGAGAAGAGAGCTGTTTTGTGATATCGATATCGAAATGAAGTGTTTTGCTCGGACAAACTGTCGCTGTTCTATGTAAAGAACGGATTGAGATAGAGGAAAAGAAGTTGGTACAGTGCAAAGAAGAACTTTAGCTTTCAGATACATCTTGTCCGAACAGTTGGGGGAGGGAGCCGTAGCGACCGTGTGGCGGGCCTACGATCTGGTGGACGACCGACCGGTGGCCGTGAAACTTCTAAAAGACGTCTTGGACGCGGAAGATGCGGCGCGCCTTCAAATGGAGGTAAGTGTAGTAGCGCGCCTGGACAACCCCAACATCATCAAGTTCCTGGATCAAGGAGTCACCACGCAGGGACAACGTTTCGTAGTAATGGAGTTGCTTACCGGCGAAACATTGAGAGAACGGCTGGTGGAAAAAACCAAAATCCGCGGAATGGAAGCACTGCTCTTGCTCAAAGGGGTGTATTCGGCCCTCGAGGAAGCTCACCGTAACAGGGTCGTTCACAGGGACATCAAGCCGGAAAACGTAATGCTTTTGTACCCGGACAACAGGATCAAGCTTCTCGATTTCGGAATGGCAAAGGTTGTGGGAGGCGCGGTGCCTTCCGTGACCATGTCGGGGCGCCTGTTTGGAACACCTCATTACATGGCCCCCGAGCGTATCAGGGGTTCCTCGGTCCATGCCCCTGCAGATATCTATTCGACCGGGGTGATGGCATATGAAACACTTGAAGGCAACAGGCCCTTTGACGCGGATAATGCCGAAGAAATGATGCGCATGCATCTACATCACGAACCTCCTGAAATGAAGCAGGATCTGGACCCGCGACTGATCGAACTAGTCATGGCCTCCCTTGCCAAAGAACCGGGCACTCGGCCTCTTGCGGGAGATGCCCTAAAAACCATTGATGATCTGATCACAAATTGCGACAAATCAGAGGGTGAATAAAGCGGAAATAATGTTTTGGGCGATTTTTCAAAAAAATAAAAATGGATCAAACAGGCATGGCTTCGTCCGACACTCAATTGGCTGAAAGCAAACGGGGCGTGGACCTGGACCTCCATCCGGGACGGTTTCTGTTTTCTTTTGTTTTTGCCTGGATGGTTGCGGCCGCTCCATCGGTGAGAGCTCAAAACTACGAGATAATGCACCAGCAACTGGATCACCGCCGCAATGGAATAACAGTGATACGAGCATGGGGATCCAGGTACGAAATGGGGTTCGCCCAAGGAGCGGCTCTTGCAGAAGACATTGAAAAAGGTGTTTCAGAAGTGCGTGCATTCGCGGGAACAAATTATTCCGTGCTGAGAGAAATGCTCTCAAAGGCCACTTGGCTGCCGGCCGAAACAGAAGAAGAGATAGACGGCATGGTCGCTGGTGTTAAATCAGTGCTGCTTGACGCTGATTTGGACGCTCTGGATATCAAAGCGGTGAATACTTACGGTGATTGGGGTTATGCTTGCCGCTCGCATTCGAGCTGGGGACGTTATGCTGCTCCTCCATTCAAAACACTGTCCACCCGCAGATTGGACTTTTCGGCGCCCTTTGAAACCATCGAACACCATGTTCTGACGGCATGGGATCCCGCTGATGATTCAGTGAGATGGGTGAATTTTGCAGTGCCCGGCTACGTGGCGGTGATCACGGCCGTCAATGCTTACGGAACCATGGTGTCTCTTCATGATTACCAGTCGGGCGTGTCTACTGAAACAGGGGTAATGCCCCGCTCGATGGCCACCCGGCTGATTCTTACAGGGATGGAACCAACCCTGGATGTTTCGGAACATCTGGATTGGGCGGCACTGCAATTACAAGGTTTCAATGTGGCCACGGGCACTTTCATCAATTACTACGCGCCCGAGGGAGCCGGCGGTGTTTTCACTTGTTCTGCCGGCGGTGTCTGCAACGACATCCGCCTGCCACACGAAGCCTTTTTCCACGGAGAAGTCCTCCTGACGACCAACCAACAGACAGACGGCGCTTCCGCTCCCCCTGACGATACATTCATGGAAAATTATTACATGGAAGGCGATAACAAGGATCTGGAAAGCCACTACACGCTCATGGGGCAAAACGGCCTCCATCTCATGTCGGTCGGGTACAGAGGCCCGGAAGATATGCTCATCTGGGCGGAAGGCCGGATTACAGGAGGAGTCACGGATCGAGTCGAATTCGAGTGGAGCGAACTTTTCGAGGAATCACCCGGACAGCAGGATGGAGGAGTATACGACGGAGGCGCAATCCCGGACGGAGGAGGATCTGATGAAGCGCCGGGAGGAGGAGGGGGCTGCGGTTGCCGATCTGCACTCGCGGATCATTCGTCGAATATTGCATTTTTGCTTTTTCCGGCGGCGCTCTTGATCGGCGGCGCTCTCAAACGGAACGGAAGTCGCCGGAAACGAGCGAAAGGAAACCAGGAATGAAAGACGTCGATCAGGGCGACCCGGCGGACGAATCCGGCTGAACAAGCCGGCGCTTCTGTGCAAAAAACGAAAATGAGAAATCAAAAAGAAAAAGCGTTCACAAAAACTTCGGTCAAAAAAGCCGTTGTGCTGCTGTCGGGCGGATTGGACTCCGCGACCGTTCTAGCTGTTGCAAAGAGTGAAAACTGCGTTGTCACTGCCATCACTTTCAGCTACGGCCAGCGACATTTGACCGAACTCAACGCGGCAAAAGCCCAAGCACTATTCTGGAAAGTGGAAGAGCACTTGATCGCGGAGGTTGATTTCAGCCCGATTGGAGGGTCGGCTTTGACTTCACATTTTGATGTCCCGAAAAATCGGCCTCCGGAGGAAATCGGAAAAGATCCTCCCATCACTTATGTCCCTGCAAGAAACGCGGTATTTTTATCCTATGGCCTCGCCGTCGCGGAACCACGTGGAATCCGGGAGATCTTCATAGGGGCTAACGCGGTCGACTTTTCCGGCTATCCCGATTGCCGTCCGGAATTCATAGAAGCGTTTGAAGCTATGGCCCGAACAGCTACTGTAGCGGGGATGAAGGGCGAGAATTTTCGGGTAAGGGCTCCCCTGTTGAAGATGACAAAAGGTGAAATCATAAAACTGGGAGCGAAACTCGGCGTGGACTACGCCAAAACGTGGACTTGTTACGATCCCGACAGAAGCGGGAACCCCTGCCTAAGATGCGAGTCATGTTTTCTTCGAGCACGTGGGTTCGAAGAAGCGTCCATACCGGATCCTCTTCTGCGATAAATTTCCTCACTTTTGCCCTTGCCTTTAAAAAAAGGGGTATTAGCTTCAACCCTGTTGAACGGAAGATAACATTACACGAGTACAAAAAAGAGAAATTAACCAATAGTATCGAATAGTTAGATCCGGAACCGAAGCTCTTAGACAGGCTCCGGAAGACCGGTCGATGCAGGTAAAAAGGAGGAATGCAAAGATGTCAGTGAAATTCCAGCCGCTTTATGATCGTATCCTTGTTCAAAGGATGGAAGAACAGAAGAAGACCAAGGGAGGTCTCTTCATTCCGGAGAGTGCAAAAGAAAAACCGATCGAAGGCAAGGTGGTTTCCGTGGGTAAAGGCAAAATCGCCGACTC
Organism: Myxococcales bacterium; assembly: GCA_007131745.1. The sequence continues at coordinate 1,989 of SLPX01000403.1, read as the reverse complement.
GGGTGAGGTAAGACCATTGGCCGTCAAAAAAGGCGACCGGATTCTTTTCGGAAAATACTCGGGCACCGAGATCAAACTTGACGGTGTAGATTACCTCATCATGAGAGAAGATGAAGTACTCGGAATTGTCGAGTAGGAACTCTCCGATCCAGAAACCGGAACCGCGTATCACTGTGAAGCCGTGCATTCGGATTCGCGTTAAAGCAGCGCAAAGTGATACAGCGGTCCAAAGAAAATAGACTGATTAAACAGAGAAAAAAGAGAGGCAACCATGGCAGCTAAACAGGTAATATTTAGAGACAAGGCCAGAAACTCAATGTTGCAGGGCGTGAAAACCCTTGCAGACGCGGTGAAAGTGACCCTCGGCCCTCGCGGGCGGAACGTGGTTTTGGAAAAATCGTGGGGATCTCCCACAGTCACAAAGGACGGAGTCACCGTTGCAAAAGAAATCGAACTCGAGAACAAAACCGAAAACCTCGGTGCCCAAATGGTAAAAGAAGTGGCGTCGAAAACTTCGGACGTTGCCGGCGACGGAACCACCACCGCCACAGTGCTTGCGGAAAGCATTTTTAAGGAAGGCGGAAAGATGGTGGCAGCCGGGCACAACCCGATGGACCTGAAGCGGGGCATCGATAAGGCCGTTGAACACATCGTTGATAAACTTGCCAAAATGTCCGTACAGACAAAAAGTTCCAAGGAAATAGCTCAGGTTGGAACCATCTCGGCCAATGGAGATGCAACGATAGGAAACATCATCTCCCAGGCGATGGATACAGTGGGCAAAGACGGCGTCATCACCGTTGAAGAAGCCAAATCCATGGAAACCAACCTGGAAGCAGTGGAAGGCATGCAGTTTGACCGCGGTTATCTTTCTCCGTATTTTGTCACCGACCCCGACACGATGAAAGCCGAACTCGAAGAGGCTTACGTGCTGACCCACGAGAAAAAGATCAGCACAATGAAAGATCTCCTGCCGGTGCTGGAGCAGGTTGCAAAAACCGGCAGCCCCTTGCTGATCATCGCGGAAGATATCGACGGTGAAGCCCTGGCCACACTGGTAGTGAACAAAATCCGAGGCACATTGAAATGCGCTGCAGTGAAGGCTCCCGGATTCGGCGACCGCCGCAAGGAAATGCTGAAAGACATCGCTGTCCTCACCGGCGGAAAAGCCATTACCGAAGAACTTGGTCTCAAGCTCGAAAACATCACAATTGAAGACCTCGGCCAAGCGAAGCGAATTGTGGTCGACAAGGAAAACACGACCATCGTGGACGGAGCGGGCAAAAAGAAGGAAATCGCGGCGCGCGTAAAGCAGATCCGGAACCAGATCGAAGAAACAACTTCTGATTATGACCGCGAAAAACTTCAGGAACGTCTCGCCAAGATAATCGGGGGCGTGGCAGTGATCAAGGTAGGAGCGGCCACGGAAACCGAGATGAAGGAAAAGAAGGCGAGAGTTGAGGACGCTCTTAACGCTACGAGGGCGGCGGTCGAAGAAGGTGTCGTCCCGGGAGGCGGCGTAGCCCTTTTGAGAGCAATCAGCAAGCTTGACAAAGTGGAAACCGCCAACGAAGCTCAGCGAGCGGGCGTCGGCATCGTGCGCCTCGCGTGCATGGAACCTCTCCGCCAGATAGCGTCGAACGCGGGTGTAGAAGGTTCGGTGGTTGTGCAGAAAGTGCTCGAGGCAAAGGACAACTGGGGCTTCAACGCTTACACTGAAACCTATGAAGACCTTGTTAAAGCAGGCGTCATAGACCCGGCGAAGGTGGTTCGAATAGCGCTCCAGAACGCAGCCAGCGTGGCCGGATTAATGATCACCACCGAGGCGGCGGTATCGGAAATTCCTCAAAAGGAAGAAATGCCCGCCGGAGGCGGCCCGGGCGGAATGGGCGGAATGGGCGGAATGGGCGGAATGGGAATGTAAGTTCCTGAAACATCCACAAAAAAAAACTCCGGGTTTTTTGCCCGGAGTTTTTTTTTTGTGGGGTT